>NZ_JBBJUP010000013.1:0-173586 GCF_037727765.1 Pseudonocardia spirodelae
CGCCCATCTGCCTGACCTGGGAGCTCACCTACGCGTGCAACCTCGCGTGCGTGCACTGCCTGTCCAGCTCCGGGCGCCGCGACCCCCGCGAGCTGTCCACCGCCGAGGCCAAGGCGGTCATCGACGAGCTGCAGCGCATGCAGGTCTTCTACATCAACATCGGCGGTGGCGAGCCGACCGTGCGCCCGGACTTCTGGGAGCTGCTGGACTACGCCATCGCCCACGACGTCGGCGTCAAGTTCTCGACCAACGGCGTCAAGCTGGACAAGCAGCGGGCCGCCCAGCTCGCCGCGACCGACTACGTCGACATCCAGATCTCGATGGACGGCGCGACGGCCGAGGTCAACGACTACGTCCGCGGCCCTGGCTCCTACGACATGGCGATCACGGCGCTGGAGAACCTGGCCGAGGCCGGGTTCACGCACCCGAAGATCTCGGTCGTCATGACCCGGCAGAACGTCGACCAGCTCGACGAGTTCAAGGCGATCGCCGACAAGTACGGCGCCCAGCTGCGGATCACCCGGATGCGCCCGTCCGGCCGCGGCGCCGACGTCTGGGACGAGCTGCACCCGACCCAGGCCCAGCAGCGGCAGCTCTACGACTGGCTGGTCGCGCACGGCGACCAGGTGCTGACCGGTGACTCGTTCTTCCACCTGTCCGCCTACGGCGAGGCCCTGCCCGGGCTGAACCTGTGCGGCGCGGGCCGCGTGGTCTGCCTGATCGACCCGGTCGGCGACGTCTACGCCTGCCCGTTCGCGATCCACGAGAACTTCCTCGCCGGCAACGTCCGCGACGAGGGCGGCTTCAAGGAGGTGTGGGAGCACTCCGAGCTGTTCCAGGACCTGCGCCGGCCGCAGACCGGCGGGGCCTGCGCGTCGTGCGCGCACTACGACTCCTGCCAGGGCGGCTGCATGGCCGCGAAGTTCTTCACCGGGCTGCCGCTCGACGGCCCGGACCCGGAGTGCGTGCAGGGCTACGGCGAGGCCATGCTCGCCGCGCGCGACGGGGGGACCGTGATCCCGAAGTCCGACGTGGACCACTCGCGGTCCGCACCGCGCAACTCCCGGGCGCCCAAGCAGCCGACGATGCTGTCGCTGGCGCCGCCGCCGAGCCGCCCGGACCGGGCCTGCGACGAGAGCCCGCTCGCCGGGTTCACGCCGGACGCCGTCCCCGCCGCGCAGCCCGTCGCGGGGAGCTGAGACGGCACTGCTGACGGGGCCCGTCGACCTGCGCGGCCGACGGGCCCCGTCGCGTGTGCTGTTCGGGCCGCACGAGACGAACCTGGGGAACGCGGCCCGGGAGATCACCGGGGACCACGTCGCCTACTACGCGGCGCGGGCCGCGGGGGGTGCGGGCGTCGTCGTGGTGGAGCCGGCGTCGGTGCACCCGTCGGACCACCCCTACGCCTACGCCCCCGCCGCCCCGGCCGCGACGACCGGGTGGGCGGCGGTCGCCGCGGCCTGCCGGCCGTACGGGACCCTCGTGCTCGCCGGGCTCGCGCACGCCGGCGGGCAGGGCGGGTCCGCCCACTCCGGGCATCCGCTGTGGGCGCCGTCGCCGGTCCCGGACGTCGTGTCCCGCGAGATCCCCGTCGCGATGGGCGCCGCCGAGATCGACGCCGTGGTCCGCGGGTTCGCCGGGGCCGCCCGGTCGGCTGTGGACAGCGGTGTGGACGGTGTGGAGATCTCGGCCGGGCAGCACTCGCTGCTGCGCCAGTTCTGCTCCGGGCTCACGAACCACCGCGAGGACGCCCACGGCCGCGACCGTTCCCTGCTGCTGCGCGAGGTGCTCGACGCCGTCCGCGCCGCGGTCGGGCCGGACCCGGTGCTGTCGCTGCGCCTGTGCGTCGACGAGCTCGCCCCGTGGGCCGGCATCACCCCCGCCGACGGCGACGCGCTCGCCGCGGCCGTCGCGGACCGGGTGGACCTGCTCGTACCGGTCGTCGGCAGCGGCCTGTCGCCGGCCGCGACCCGGCCCGACCTGCACACGCCCGAGGCGTTCCTGCGCGCGCGCTGTGCCGGGCTGCGCCGGCGCCTCGGCGGGGCGACGGCGGTCGTCCTCGCCGGGAGCGTCGCGAGCCCCGCACTCGCCGAGGACGTCCTGAGCTGCGGCGACGCCGATCTCGTCGAGATGACGAGAGCGCAGATCGCCGATCCGCGCCTGGTCGCGCTGACCCGCGCCGGGACCCCGGAGCGGATCCGGCCGTGCCTGCTGACCAACGCCCTGGCCGCGGCCCGCGACCCGCGCAACCCCGTGGTCGGCGACGAGATGGAGCCGCGGTCGGGACACGAACGCACCGACCCGGAACCGGATCCGCCGCGTTCCGCGGATCGCGGCGCGGGGTCACGGCGGCGGGCGCTCGTCGTCGGTGGCGGCCCCGCCGGGCTCGAGGCGGCCCGGACCCTGGCCCTGCGCGGGCACCCGGTGACGCTGCACGAGCGCACCGAGCGGCTCGGCGGCCTGCTCCCCGCGGCGGCGGTGCTGCCCGGCCGGGACCGGCTCGCGCTGCCGGTGCGGTGGTGGGCCGCGGAGCTCGAGCGGCTCGGCGTGCGGATCCTGCTCGGTTCCGACGTGGACGGCGCCGCCCTGCGCGCGGCCCGCGAGCGCGGCGACGCGGTGGTGCTCGCGACTGGTTCCCGGCCGTCGGCGCCGGCGATCGACGCGGACGTCCCGGTGCTCGGTGCGGCGGAGCTCTGCGCGGGAGTGGCGCGGTCGGCCCGCATCGTCCCGGCCGCGGCCGGGCCCGGTGCCCCCGTGCGTACGGGGGCCGGTGGGGCTGCGGGTGTGGGCGATCCCGTCGCGGGCCCCGCCGCGGTCGCCGTGGTGCTCGGCGCCGCGGATGTTCCGCGGAACGCGCCGGTGCTCGTCGTCGACCCGCTCGGGGACTGGACCGGGCCGGGGGTCGCGGAGCTGCTCGCCGCCGCCGGGCATCCCGTGGTCCTGTCCACCCCGGACGCCGTCGCCGGGCACCAGCTCGGCCGCTGCGGCGACATGGCCGCGGCCAACGCGCGGCTGGAACGGGCCGGTGTCCGGCGCGCGCCGTTCACCCGGCCCGGGCGCGTGCGCGACGGCGTCGCCGAGCTGGTGGACGTCCACACCGCCGCCGTGACGACCGTGCCGTGCGCGGCCGTCGTCGACTGCGGGCCGCGGCTGCCGCAGGACGCCGTGGCGGCGCTGCCCGGCTGCCGGGTCGCGGGGGACCGGGTGGCGCCCCGGACACTCGCCGAGGCCGTGCGGGAGGGACGCCGCGCCGCTCTCGCCGCGGCGGACGCCGACGTGGCCGCGGGCGCCACGGGCGGTGCCGCCGCGGCGGCACCGCCGCGCCCGGCCGCGGCACCCCGCACACCCGCGCCCCGCACGAGCGCGGACCACCCGGCGCCCCGGCTCGGCGACCCCCTGCGCCTCGGCCGTGCCACGCTGCGCAACCGGATCGTCTTCACCGCCCACCTCACCGGCTTCGCCGAGGGCGGCGTGCCCACCGACCGGCACATCGCGTACTACGCGGCGCGGGCCGCGGGCGGCGCCGGTCTCGTGATCACCGAGGAGCACGCCGTGCACCCGGAGGACCGCCCGTACGAGCGGCTGATCCGCGGCCACGACCCCGCGGTGCTGCCCCGCTACCGCGCGCTGACCGACGCCGTCCACGCCCACGGCGCGCTCGTGCTGGCCCAGCTCAACCACAACGGCGCGCAGGGGTCGGGGATGTACTCGCGGGCCGCCGTCGTCGGTCCGTCGGCGCTGCCGGACCCGATGTTCCGCGAGGTCCCCGCGGAGCTGGACGCGGCCGGCATCGCCGGGGTCGTCGCGGCGTTCGCCGAGGTCGCCGCGCGCTGCGTCGAGGGCGGCTTCGACGGCGTCGAGCTCCAGTGCAGCCACGCGTCGCTGCTGCGGCTGTTCCTGTCCCCGGCCACCAACCGGCGCACCGACGCCTGGGGGCGGGACCGGGCGAAGCTGGTGCTCGACGTCGTCGCCGCCGTCCGGGCGGCCGTCGGCCCGGACCCGGTGCTGGGCCTGCGGATCGGCGCCGACGAGCGCATCGAGGGCGGTATCGGCCCCGCCGACGGCGCGGATCTCGCCCGGCGTCTCGCCGCGACCGGGCAGGTCGACCACCTCAACACCTCGATCGGCGTCGCCACCTCGACGCTGCACCTGATCGAGCCGTCCATGCACACCCCGCCGGGCTACGCCGGGCACCTCGCCGCGACGCTGCGCCGCGCCGTCCGCGCGGCGGGGTCGGCGATCCCGGTGATCGGCGTCGGCCGGTTCACCACGCCCGGGCAGGCCGCCGCCGCCCTGGAGCGCGGGGAGTGCGACCTCGTCGGCGTCGCCCGCGGCCAGATCGCCGACCCGGAGTTCGCGTCCCGGGCCCTGGCCGGACGGCCGGTGCGCCGCTGCGTGGGCTGCAACCAGGACTGCCTCGGCCGGGTCGGGCTGAACCTGCCGCTCGGCTGCGCGGTGAACCCCGCGGCCGGACGGGAGCGGCCCGCCGTCCCCGCGGGCGCCGCGGGGCACCGCCCGGGCGGCCCCCCGCGTCGCCGGGTCCTCGTCGCGGGGGCCGGGCCCGCGGGGCTCGCCGCGGCGGCCGCGCTGGCCCGCGCCGGCCACGAGGTGCTGCTCGCCGAGGCCGCCGACCGCCCCGGCGGCCGGCTGGCACTCGCCGCCACCGCCCCCGGGCGCGGCGAGCTCGGCCACGTCGTCGCCGACCTGCTGCGCGACGCCCGCGAGGCCGGCGCCGCGGTCCGGTACGGCACGCGGGTCGACGCCGCGCTCGTCGCCGCGCACGACCCGGACGCCGTCGTCGTCGCCACCGGGTCGGTACCGCGGCGCGACGGCGGCCCCGCGCTGCCCGTCGAGGACGTCCTGGCCGGCGCCCGGCTGCCGGACGGGCCGGTGCTCGTCGTCGACGAGGTCGGGTTCCACCACGCCACCTCGGTCGCCGAGCTGCTCGCCGCGCGCGGGCACGCGGTCGAGATCGTCACCGCGGCGCTCGTCGTCGGGCAGGACCTCGGGCTCACCCTCGACCGCGAGGGGTTCCGCCGGCGCGCGCACGCCGCCGGGATCGTCTGCCGCACCGACCTCGCCGTGCTCGCCGTGACCGGCGGGCCCGGCCGCGTCGTCGCCGAGCTGCTGCACCACCCCACCGGCCGGACCGAGCGGCGCACGGTCGCCGCCGTGGTCACCGCCGCGGCGCCGGTGGCGTGCACGCGGCTGTGGACCGGACTCGCCGCGACCGGGCGGGCCGTGCACCGGATCGGCGACGCGCTCGCCCCGCGGCGGATGGACGCCGCCCTCCGCGAGGGCGCCGCGCTCGCCCGCCTGCTCGGGTGAGGCAGGCTGGTCGCGTGCAGCTCGACGAGGTGACCTGGCCCGAGCTCGACGGCGGCGGCCCGTACACGGTGCTGCTCCCGCTCGGCTCGACCGAGCAGCACGGCCCGCACCTGCCGCTGGGCACCGACACCACGGTGGCGTCGGCCGTCGCCGCGGCGGTGCACGACGCGGACCCCGCGCTCGTCCTCGCCCCCGCGCTGCCCTACGGCGCGGCGGGGGAGCACGAGGGGTTCCCCGGCACCGTCTCGATCGGCGAGGACGCGCTGCGCACCGTGCTGCTGGAGTACGGCCGGTCGGTCTCCCGGTGGGCGTCGCGACTCGTCGTGCTCAACGGGCACGGCGGCAACGTCGGCGCCCTCACCGCGGCCGTGACCCGGCTGCGCCACGAGGGCCGCGACGCCGCCTGGCTGCCGTGCGCCGCCCGTGTCGCCGGGGTCCCGCTGGACGCCCACGCCGGCCGCTACGAGACATCGCTGCTGTCGCACCTCGCACCGTCGCAGGTGCGGATCGCCCGCGCGCAGGCCGGTGACACGCGTCCGCTGGACCAGGTCCTGGACGCGATGCGGACCGGCGGGATCGCGGCCGTCAGCCCGAACGGGGTGCTGGGCGACCCGGCCGGCGCCGGGCCGGACGAGGGGCGGGCGCTGCTCGCGGCCGTGGTGCGCGCCGCCGTCTCCGCGGTCGCCGCCTGGGACCCGGACCCCACGACCGGACGGCTCCGCCGGCCCCGCTGAGGAGCCCGTCCGCGTCGCTCAGGCGGTGTGCACCAGCAACGGGACGAGCTGCTCGGCCGTGGTGAACGAGCCGTGCTGGCCCGGCAGCGAGGACAGGAACGGCTCGGCCTGCGAGCGCACCACCGCAGCCGTCCCGTGCAGGGCGGCGACGACGTCGCCGATCCGGTCGGCCACCCGGTCCTCGACCGGGCCGAACCAGCCGTCGGCGACGGCCTGCTCCCGGGACACGACCGTCGCGTCGGCGCCGAGCACCGACCGCCAGGCGGCGAGCACGTCCGCCGCGGCGCCGGGACGGGTGTAGACGTGGCGGGCCCGCGGGTCACCGCCGAGCAGGGCGACCCCGTCGGCGAGCGCGGGGTCGTCGTCGGCGTCGACCAGCCGGTCGACGGTGACCATCCCGTGGTCGCCGGTGACCGCGAGCAGCGTCCCGGTCGGCAGCCCGTCGAGGACCGTGCCGAGCAGCGCGTCGACCATCCGCAGCTGCAGCCGCCACGGCTCGCTGCCCGGGCCGTACAGGTGCCCGACCTTGTCCAGGTCGGCGTGGTAGCTGTACACCAGCCGGGGGCCGGGTCCGTGGGCGCCGGCGAGGATCTCCGCGGCGAGGTCGCCCAGTGCGTGCACGCCGCGGTAGTCCCCGCCGCGCAGCCCCGAGCGGGTCAGCCCGGACGTGCGGAACTCCGCGGGCCCGACCGACGTGACCTCCACCCCGGCCGCGGCGGCCCGCTCCAGCACCGTCGGCGCGGGCTGCACGCGCTCGGGTGGCAGCGACTCGCGCAGGTCCCGCCGCCCGGCCGACCAGCTCAGGACGTCCATCAGCTCGCCGTCGACCCTCAGTCGCAGGCCCAGCGTGCCGTGGGCGCCGGGCGGCAGGCCGGTGCCCAGGCTGGTCAGGCTGATCGGTGTGGTGGACGGGAACCCGACGGTGAGCGGGCCGGCGTCGGCCAGCCCGGCCAGCACCGGGGCGTCCGCGGCGTGCGCGCGCAGCAGCTCGTGGCCCAGCCCGTCGACGAGCAGCAGCACCGCGGCCCGGGCCGGGGGCAGCGCGAACGCGGGCGGGCGCCCGCGCTCCGCGGCGCCGGGCGGGACACCGAGCGCGTGCAGCAGGGACGGCAGCACGTCGGCCAGCGTCGCCGTCCCGTAGCGGGGGAGAACGTCGTCCACGCGGTCGAGTGTGGGGCAGGCCGCCCCGTCCGGGTGGACCGGTGTCCTCGACCCGGCGCGGTCGCGGGTGCCAGGCTCGGCGGGTGACCGCCGCGCAGACCCGCCCCGACCGATCGAGCACCGGCGGGCGCGGCGGCCCGGCCGACCGCAGGCTCCCCGACGGCTTCCGGGTCCTGCTCGACCGCCGCACCCGGCTCCTCGACGGCGGCGCCGCACTGCTCGGCGGGGCCCCGCCCCGGCTGGTGCACCTGTCCGCCACGGCCCGCGCGCTGCTCCCGCCCCCCGGGCGCCCGCTGGTCGTGACCGGTCCTACCGCGCGCGCGCTCGCGCGCACCCTGCTCGACGCCGGACTGGCCAACCCGCTGCCCGCGGCCGTCCCCGCCGTCGGGCCGGGCGAGGTCACGGTGGTCGTGCCGGTGAAGGACCGGCCGCTGGACCGGCTGCTCGCGGCACTGGCCGGGACCGGTGTGGCCGGGCCGATCGTCGTCGACGACGGGTCGGCCGATCCGGGGCCGCTGCGGCGCGCCGTGCGCGCGGCCGGGGGGACGGTGCTGCGCCACGACACCCCGCGCGGGCCGGCGGCGGCCCGCAACGCCGGGCTGGCCGCCGCGCGCACGCCGTTCGTGGTGTTCCTCGACTCCGACGTCGTGCCCGAGCCCGGCTGGCTGCCGCCGCTGCTGGCCCACCTCGCCGACCCCGCCGTCGGGCTGGTCGCACCGCGGATCGTCGCGCTCGACCCGGGCGACGGCGGCGGCCCGCGCGGCGCCGTCGGCCGTTACGAGGCCGTGCGCTCCTCGCTCGACCTGGGGCCCGACCCCGCGCTGATCGTGCCGCGGTCGCGGGTCGCCTACGTGCCGAGCGCGGCGATGCTGGTGCGCCGCGACGCGGTCGGCGACCCCGCGTTCGACCCCGCCATGCACGTGGCCGAGGACGTCGACCTGGTCCTGCGCCTGCACGCCGCGGGCTGGGCGATGCGGTTCGAGCCGGCCTCGCGGGTCGCCCACGACCACCGGACGCGGCCCGGGGAGTGGCTGCGCCGCAAGGCGTTCTACGGCACCGGTGCGGCCCCGCTGGCGCAGCGCCACCCCGGGGCGGTGCCCCCGGTCGTCCTCTCGCCGTGGACGGCGGCGGTGTGCCTGCTGCTGCTCGCGCAGCGCCGGGGCGCCACCGCGGCGGCCGCCGTCGTCACCGCCGCGGCCACCGAGCGCCTGTCGCGCCGGCTGACCCGGCTCGAGCACCCGCGCCGCAGCGCCGCCCTGCTGACCGCGCTCGGGCTGTCCGGCGCGCTGTGGCAGTCCGCGTCCGCGCTGACCCGGCACTTCTGGCCCCTCGCCGCGGCCGGCTGCCTGGTGTCCGCGCGGATGCGGCGGGCGGTCGTCGCGGCCGCGCTGGCCGAGGGGCTCGCGGACTGGTGGCGCCACCGCGACCGGGATCCGCGGGTGCGGACCGGCCTGCCGGCCCACCTGCTCGCACACCGGCTGGACGACCTGGCCTACGGGGCCGGACTGTGGCGGGGCGCCCTGGCCCACCGGACGACGGCGCCGCTGCGCCCGTCCGGTCCCCGCACCCGCCGCTGACCCAGGCCAGGCTGCCCTGACCCGCACCGCCGGTACCACTCCGTCCGGGTTGGTCTGAACGGGTGATTCGTGTTGTGTCATGGATCCGTGTCTGCGGGTGGCTCTCGCGAAGCGGTTCCGCGGCTGCGGTTGCGTACGACCGATCTCCACCGTGACGTCGGCAACACGCCGTCCGACCCCCTCCCGGGCACCCTCCGGGCTCCTTGCACCCCTGGAAGATCGGGAGTGTGATGTGGGCGCGGCCACACGAGAGGGTGCGGCCGCGTTCCGGGCGCGCCGGTGTGGTCGCGACAGACAGGGCGACGGCGATCGGTGCTCCTCGGGTGATGTCCCCGGTATGACCCCGCGCTTCGGGCGTGCGTGGTCGCGTACGAGGAGTGAGAGTTCATGACAGAGGTCCGGGTCACCGTCGACGGCGTGAACTACGCCGACGACGTCGAGCCCCGCATGTTGCTCGCGCAGTACCTGAGGGAGACGCTGGGCAAGACGGGGACACTGATCGGCTGCGACACCAGCAACTGCGGTGCCTGCACCGTCCATCTCAACGGGCAGAGCGTGAAGTCCTGCTCGGTGCTCGCGGTCCAGGCCGACGGCGCCGAGGTCACGACCATCGAGGGCCTCGCCCGCGACGGTCAGCTGCACCCGGTGCAGGAGGCCTTCCGCGAGTGCCACGGCCTGCAGTGCGGGTACTGCACGCCGGGAATGATCATGGCAGCGGTGGACCTGCTCGGGGACAACCCCGACCCGTCCGAGCAGGAGGTCCGCGAGGGCATCGAGGGCAACCTCTGCCGCTGCACGGGCTACCAGAACATCGTGCGCGCGGTGCAGACCGCGGCGCAGAACATGAAGCCGGGGGCCGCGCAGCCCACCGGCCAGGCCGCCCCCGTTGCGGGAGGTAACTGACGTGACGACGACCGCCGAGCCCACCACGACCGGCGAGATCGGCAAGGCACGGGTCCGCAAGGAGGACCAGCGCCTCATCACCGGCCGGTCGCGCTACACCGACTCCATCACCCCGCCGGGGACCGTCCACATCGCGGTCGTCCGTTCGACGATCGCGCGGGCGACCATCACCTCCATCGACAAGTCCGAGGCCGAGAAGGCCCCGGGCGTGTTCGGCGTCTACACCGCCGCGGACCTGGGCGCGGAGGAGGTCGGCCTGCCCTGCGCGTGGCCGATCACCCCGGACCAGAAGGCCCCGCAGCGCCCGGTGCTGGCCGTCGGCCGCGTCAACTTCTCCGGTGAGGGCGTCGCCGTCGTCGTCGCCCGCTCGGCCGCCGCCGCCCGCGACGCCGCCGAGCTCGTCGAGGTCGACTACGAGCCGCTCGACCCGGTGCTCGACATGGAGGCCGCTGCGCAGGACGGGGCCGAGCTCGTCCACCCGGACCTCGGTACCAACGTCTCCGCGACCTGGGTCTTCGACTCCGGCCAGGCCGGCACCGGCGGCGACGTCGCCGAGGCCATCAAGGCCGCCGAGGCCGACAGCGACTCCGTCGTCGTGCGCCGCCGCTTCCGCCAGCAGCGCCTGATCCCCGCGTTCATGGAGCCCCGCTCCTGCGTCGTGGACCCGACCGGCGAGCAGCTCACCATCTGGGCCGCGACCCAGGTGCCGCACATCCTGCGCACCATGACCACGGTGACCCTCGGGGTCCCGGAGTCCAAGCTGCGGGTCATCGCCCCCGACGTGGGCGGCGGCTTCGGCGGCAAGATCGGTGTCCTGCCCGAGGAGATGCTCTGCGTGCTGCTCGCGCAGAAGCTGGGCAAGCCGGTCAAGTGGACCGAGACCCGCAGCGAGTGCATGCTCACCGCGCACCACGCCCGGGACCAGATCCAGGACCTCGTGATGACCGCCAAGAAGGACGGCACCATCACCGGGTTCGACGTCCACCTCTACGCCGACATGGGCGCCTACCTGGGCCTGGTCGGACCGGGTGTGCCGATCCTCGGCGCGTTCATGTTCAACGCGATCTACAAGATCCCGGCGCTGAAGTTCACCTGCTCCAACGTCTTCACCAACAAGACGCTGACCGACGCCTACCGCGGCGCCGGCCGTCCCGAGGCGACCTTCGCCGTCGAGCGCATGCTCGACGAGCTGGCCGTCGAGCTCGGCCGCGACCCGATGGAGCTGCGCGAGCAGAACTGGATCTCGCACGAGGAGTTCCCGTTCACGACCGTCGTGGGCCTGACCTACGACACCGGCAACTACGAGCAGGCCACGCAGCGCGCGATGGAGCTGTTCGACTACGCCGGCCTGCGTCGTGAGCAGGAGGAGCGCCGGCGGAACAACGACCCGGTCCAGCTGGGCATCGGCATCTCGACCTTCACCGAGATGTGCGGCCTCGCGCCGTCGCGCGTGCTCGGCTCGCTGGACTACGGCGCCGGCGGCTGGGAGGCGGCCAACGTCCGCATGCTGGCCACCGGCAAGGTCGAGGTCACCACCGGTGCCTCCGCCCACGGCCAGGGCCACGAGACCGCGTTCTCGCAGATCGTCGCGGACAAGCTGGGCGTGCCGTTCGAGGACGTCGAGATCCTGCACGGCGACACCCAGGTCGCCCCGAAAGGCCTCGACACCTACGGCTCGCGCTCGCTGGTCGTCGGCGGCATCGCGATCGTCAACGCCGCGGACAAGGTCATCGAGAAGGCGAAGAAGATCGCCGCGCACCTGCTCGAGGCCTCCGAGGACGACCTCGAGTTCGGAGGAGGCCAGTTCACGGTCAAGGGCACCGACAAGGGCAAGGCCATCCAGGAGATCGCGTTCGCCGCGTTCATGGCGCACGACTACCCGGAGGGCATGGAGCCGTCGCTGGACTCCGACGCCGTGTTCGACCCGGAGAACTTCTCCTACCCGCACGGCACCCACCTGTGCGCGATGGAGGTCGACACCGAGACCGGCCGGGTCGCCCTGCGCAAGTACGTCTGCGTGGACGACATCGGCAACGTCATCAACCCCCTGATCGTCGAGGGCCAGGTCCACGGCGGTCTCGCCCAGGGCATCGCGCAGGCGCTGTTCGAGGAGGCGAACTACGACGACCAGGGCACCCTGGTGAACGCGACGTTCGTCGACTACACCGTGCCCTCCGCGGCGGACCTGCCGAGCTTCACGACCGAGACCGTGTCGACCCCGTCGACCACCAACCCGCTCGGTGTGAAGGGCGTCGGCGAGGCGGGCACCATCGCCTCGACCCCGGCGATCCTCAACGGCGTGCTGGACGCGGTCCGCCACCTCGGTGTCGACGACATCGAGATGCCGACCACCTCCCAGCGCGTCTGGCGGGCGCTGCAGGTCGCGAAGGGCCACTCGGTCCAGGAGACCCCCAGCGACACCCACTCGCCCGGTGCCGGTCTCGGCTCGATCGACCCGAACAACCCCAAGGGAGAGGTCCAGTGATCCCGGCGAAGTTCGACTACGTCCGGCCGTCCTCGGTCGAGGAGGCCGTGTCGGCCCTCCAGTCGGCCGGGGAGGACGCCAAGATCCTCGCCGGCGGGCAGAGCCTGCTGCCGGTGCTGCGCCTGCGGATGGCCGCACCGAGCACGATCATCGACCTCGGGGGGATCCCCGAGCTCAAGCGGATCGGCGAGGACGACCAGTACGTGATGGTGGGCGCCATGGCCACCCACCACGAGGTCATGCGCAACGACCTGGTCACCCGGCACGTCGAGCTGATCGCCCAGGCCACCGAGACCGTCGCGGACCCGCAGGTCCGCCACCGCGGCACCCTGGGCGGCGCGCTCGCGCACGCCGACCCGGCCGGTGACCTCGGTGCGGCGGCACTCGCGCTGGACGCCGAGTTCGTCATCCTCGGCTCCGGCGGGACCCGTCTGGTCACCGCGCAGGACTTCTTCCAGGACTACTTCACGACCGCGATCGGCGAGGGCGAGATCCTCACCATGATCCGGTTCCCGAAGTACACCGGCTGGAAGAGTCACTACGAGAAGTTCAACCGGGTCGCCCAGGCGTGGTCGATGGTCGCCGTCGCCGTCGCGCTGAAGGTGGACGGCGGGACGATCTCCGAGGCCCGCGTCGGGCTCACCAACATGGGGAGCACGCCGATCCGGGCGACCGGTGTCGAGCAGGCCCTGGTGGGCAACGCCGCCGGTCCGGACGTCGCGAAGGCCGCGGCGGAGCACGCCCTGGAGGGCACCTCCGCTCCGAGTGACGCCGACGCCGCCGCCGACTACCGTGAGCACCTGGCGAAGGTGCTCACCGGTCGTGCGGTGCTGGCCGCAGCCGGCTGACGAACCGAAGTAGCACGCCGACGCCGGCGCCGGACCCGGGATCATCTCGGGGCCGGCGCCGGTGCTCGTTCGAGGAGGCTTGGAAGATGCAGCTGGAGAACAAGTTCACGATCGCGGCGCCGATCGAGGACGCCTGGAAGGCGCTCAACGATCCGGAGCTCATCGCTCCGTGCTTCCCCGGGGCGACCCTGACCGAGTACGAGGGCGACTCGTTCCAGGGCACCGTCAAGGTCAAGCTCGGCCCGATCTCGCTGACCTACAAGGGCAAGGGCACCTACGTCGAGCGCGACGACGCCAACCACAAGGTCGTCATCGACGCCTCGGGCCGTGACGCCCGCGGCAACGGCACGGCGAAGGCCATCGTCACCGGCACGATGGTCGCCGACGGCCCGGACAAGACCTCGGTCACGATGGTCACCGACATGACCGTCACCGGGCGTCCGGCGCAGTTCGGCCGGGGCGTCATCTCCGACGTCGCCGACAAGATCATCGGTCAGTTCTCGGGCTGTGTCGCCGACAAGCTGACCGGCCCGGGCGCGGCCTCGTCCAACGGCGCGGGCCCCAAGCACGCCGCCGACGAGACCAGCCCGATCCCGGCCGTCCCGCCGGCTCCGGACGAGGTCGGCTCCGCCGCGGCCCGGCCCGCGGCGGCCAAGCCGGCGTTCCAGCCGCAGAGCAGCCCGGTCGAGGCCATCGACCTGCTCGACTCGGCCGGTGCGCCGGTGCTCAAGCGGCTCGCGCCGGTGCTCGGCGGCGTCGGTGCGCTGCTGCTGGTGTGGCTCGTGGTGAAGCGGCTGCGCGGGTCGAACTGACCTCGTCCGCACGTCCGTCCGGGCCGGCACCGCGTTCGTGGTGCCGGCCCGTGGCGTTCCGGGAGAGGATGGACGGGTGCGAGCGGGCGAGCGGAACGGTCTGACCGACGTCGTGGGCCTGCGGGTCGGCCACGCGTCGCTGAGCGGGCCGGGCGCCCGCAGCGGGACCACGGTGGTGCTCGCCCCGCCGGGCGGCGCGGTCGCGGGCGTCGACGTCCGCGGGGCCGCGCCCGGCACCCGTGAGACCGACCTGCTCGCCCCGACGGCGACCGTCCAGCGGGTGCACGCGGTCACGCTGTCGGGGGGCAGCGCCTACGGGCTGGACGCCGCCTCCGGGGTGATGGCGCGCCTGGAGCGCGACGGCGAGGGCTTCCCCGTGCCCGGTGCGGTGGTGCCGATCGTCCCGGCCGCGGTCGTGTTCGACCTCGGGCGCGGGGGCGACCCGCGGGCCCGGCCGACCGCGGAGACCGGTGCCGCCGCCTACGACGACGCGCGCTCGCCCGCCGGGGCGGGCCCGGTCGCCCAGGGGTCGGTCGGGGCCGGGACCGGCGCGGTCTCGGGCGGACTGCGCGGCGGGATCGGGTCGGCCTCGGCGGTGCTCGACGGGGGCACCGTCGTCGCCGCGCTGGTGGTGCTCAACTCGGCGGGCACCGCCGCGGACCTGCGCACCGGCGAGGTGCACGGCGCCCGGCACGGCCTGGCCGGGGAGTTCGACGGCGCCGGCACCGCCCCGCCGGACCGGCTCGCCGAGCTCTACGCGGCCCACGTCAACCCGCTCGGGACGGCGACGACGCTGGTCGTCGTCGCCACCGACGCCGCGCTGGACAAGGCGGGCTGCACCCGGCTCGCGACGATGGCCCACGACGGCCTGGCCCGCGCGATCAGCCCGGTGCACACGATCCGCGACGGCGACTGCGCGTTCGCGCTGTCCACCGGCACCGCGCCGGCCCCGGACACCGCCGTGCTGGTGGCGCTGCAGGCGGCGGCCGCCGACGTGACGGCCCGCGCCGTCGCGCACGCGCTGCTCGCCGCGCGGGAGGCGCCGGACCGGCCGTCGTACCGGTCGCTGGTGGGCGGGTGAGCGCGCCGAACCCCTGGCTGGGGCGGCCGCGCCCGCCGCGCCCGGTCCCGGCGCCCGACCCGGACGGGGTGCGGCTGGTCGGGCTGCCGCGGCGGCGGGCGGCGGCGCGGGCGGTGAACGCCGTGGTGCGGGGCGTGGACGTGCGCGCCTTCGACGACGGCTGGACCGTCTCGTTCCTCAGCGGCTACTACGCGCTGTGCCACACCCTCGACGAGCTGCTCGACGCCGTCGCGGCGCCGGAGGAGCGGGCGATGCTGCGGGCGACCGTGCTCGCCGCGGCCGACGGGAGCGCCGGCCGCGGCTGAGCGGGACTCCCGCCGTGCTCAGTCGTCGTCGCGGCCGTCGTGGTGGCCGCGGTCGTCGCGGTCGTCGCCGGAGCGGTCGTCGTCGGTGTCGGTGTCGGTGTCGTGGTCCAGGACCTGCCCGGTGGCGGCGTCGACGTCGACGTCGTGCTCCACCGCGCCGTCGCGGATCTCGATCTCCCAGTGGTCGCGGTCGTCGCTGCGGTCGTCGCTGCGGTCGTCGTCGCGGTCGTCGTCGTGCCGGTCGAACTCGGCCCCGGTGACCCGGCCGCCGCCGACGGCGTCCAGGGCGATCCGCTCGGCGGCGGCGCGGTCGACGGCGGGGGCGGCGGGCGGGGCCGGGACGGCGGCCGCGGTGCGGGGCAGCTCCGGCGGGAGGACGGACCCGGTGGGCGTGACGGCCGCGGCCGGGACCGCGGTCACCGTGGCGGGGGCCGCGGGCGCCCCGCCGTGGCCGAGGGCCAGTGCGGTGCCGCCCCCGACGAGCAGCAGGCCGGTGGCGGCGACGGCGGTGACGGTGAGGGGGGTGCGCATGATCTTCCTCCGTGGTGTTCCGGCTGGTCCGGGCCGGTGCGGCCCGGTGACTGGTGTGGACTCTGCCGTCGCGCGCACCAAGACCGCGCTGCGTGATGGCTAAGGCCGCGTTAGGGGTCGCGGGCGCCGAACTACAGTCGTCGGGGTGTCGACCATCAGCCCGGACGAGGGAGTGGCGCGCCGGCTGAAGGCCCTGGCCTGCACGGCGCCGCTGCACGACCTCGACGCCCGCAAGGGCCGGCTCGACTGGGACGCGACCGGCTACCAGATGGCCGAGATCGGGCTGCAGGCGATCGACCAGGTGACGCTGGCGATGGACTTCGACCACGGCGCCGACCACGCCGAGGTCGTCCGGCGGCTGCTGCCGTTCGTCGGGGCGCAGGTGCCGGACGCGCCGCGCGCCGAGCACGCACGCGTCGCGCAGTGGGTGGTCGACAACCTGGTCAACGTCGGCTCCATCGACCGCGGCTTCGCCGTCGAGTACGGCACCACCGACGCCGACGGCCGCTACGTGCGCCGCCGGTTCGACTTCAAGCTGCTCGTCGAGGTCGCGGCCCCGGACGGCGCGGTGTTCCTGCGCGCCTCCGACGAGGCGATCAACGTGCTGGTCGGGGCGCTGGACACCGACGTCGAGTCCGCGCAGGAGGCGGCCGAGACCAAGCTGGAGACGCTGATCGTGCGCGGCCGGCTCGGCGACGCCCGCCTGGCCGCGGAGCAGGCCCGCTACCGCACCGTGCAGTACGCGGAGTCGCTGCGCCGCAAGCTCGAGGCGACCCGCCGCGACGTCCGCTCGGTGGACTGGCTCGACGCCGTCCCGCAGCTGCTCGACGAGGCCCTGACCCACATCGAGTCGCGCTACCGCGCCGAGACGCTGATCAAGGCCAACATCGCCGACGCCCGCGACGAGGCGGTCGAGCCCGAGCGCCGCCGGCAGGCCGCGGAGCTGGTGAGCGTCGTCGACGACTGCATCCAGCGCCACACGCAGCTGCAGGCCCGGCTGCAGGAGGCGGGGGCCGCGTTCCGCGCCGAGCAGGACCGCCAGCAGTTCTCCGGGCGGCCGAAGCGGGCCGCGGTGGACGTGTTCGGGCAGCTGCTGCGGCCGTCGCTGGCGCTGGGCGTCGGGGCGGCGCAGGAGCCGGTGACCGCGTGGTTCGCGGCCGGTGCCGGGGTGCGGAACCCGTCGGTGCCGGGGCTCGGCGGGCTGGTCGAGACGCTGCTGACCCCGCCGAGCGACCGCGACCCGTTCGGTGCCGAGGTGCCCGAGCCGGAGCTGGCGCCGCAGCCGAGGGACCGCTTCGGGGAGGACACCTGGGCGGCGACCGAGGCGGTGCTGCCGGTCGCCGTCGAGCGGCCGGTGCGGCTGTCCGAGGCGCTGGCCCTCGCCCGCGCGGCCGGCCCGGACCTGCCGCAGCTGGTGGCGCTGCGCGCGCTGCACGCGGTGGGGACCGCGGTGGCGACGGCACGGACCCAGGGCGACGCGTCGCTGCTGGTCGCGGTGGACGACGGCACCGTGCTCGACGACCCCGAGTTCGGCGGCGCGGACCTGCTGCTCGCGCGGGCGGGCGTGCTGACCGGTCGGGAGATCTCCGGAGGCGGCGATGAGTGACGTCGAGACCGCGGCCCGTCTGGTCGCGTACGGGATGCGGCCCAAGACGCTGCCCGGGCGCGACCCGGACTACGCCGAGCTGGTCCGCCGCTACCGCGAGGACGACGAGTTCCGCACGACCGTGCAGCGCGTCGCGTCCGGGCTGGGGCTGGTCGTGCTCGCCGTCGACACCGGGCCCGGGATCGTGCTGGCCGCGACCGAGGGCTCGGTCTTCGAGATCCGGATGGACGAGTACGCCCGCCGGACCGCGCTGGCCAACCGCGGCGCGGACAAGGTGCTGCACGGGATCGCGCACCTCGCCGTCGCGGCGCTGGCGTTCCCCCGCCCCGACGACCTCGGCGACGACTCCTACGTCGGCCGCGTCTCGGTGGAGCTCGTGGACGGCGCGGTCCGCGAGGCCTGCCGGGTGCTCGGCGAGCGCGCGCAGGGCCCGGCGGACCCGGAGTCCGACGCGCCGCAGCTCGAGGAGGTCTGGCGGGTCTGGCTGCGCCGCCCGGAGGCGACCGCGACCAAGGACGGCCGCGTCGGCGAGTCGACGACCCGCGGGATCGTCGGCAAGGCGCTGCGCTTCCTCGCCGACCAGGGCTTCCTGGTGCCCGTCGGCGCGGAGGGCGCCTACCGGACGACACCGCGCTACCAGGTCCAGGTGCGCGAGCTCGCCGCCCAGCGGACCTTCGACGAGCTGCTGTCGCTGAACGTGCTGCCCGCCGCGACCGCCGCGGGATCGCTGGTCACCGGGCACGACGCGGTGTTCGGCGCCGCGGACGCCGACGGCGGTGCCCCGCCGCCGGGAACCGGGCCCGCCGACCCCGGCCCGGCCCCGCGCACGGACGGACCGGCCGCGGACACGGACCCCACGCCCGAGCCGGTGGAGCCCGGCCCGGTGGAGCCCGGCCCGGCCGCCACCGTCCCGGAGGACCGCGATGTATGAGCTGACCCGTGTCCGCCTGTTCTCCGTCGGCCCGACCGCCGCGCGCTACCAGGACGTCGCGCTGGACCTGCGCGGCGTCGGGGCGCCGATCAGGGTCGCCGTGCAGGAGGACCTCTTCGCCCCGGACGCACAGGACCGCTCGACGCCGCGGCGGCCGTCGCCGGCCTCGGTGCTGTTCCTGGAGAACGGCGGCGGCAAGTCCGTCCTGCTGAAGCTGATCTTCTCGGTGCTGCTGCCCGGGCGGCGCCAGGTCGTCGGCACCACCAGCACCACGGTGCTGGAGAACTTCGTGCTGGCCGAGGACGTCGCGCACGTCGTCTGCGAGTGGATGCACGTCGGCACCGGGCGCCTGCTGGTCACCGGCAAGGTGTCGGAGTGGCGCGGGCACGTCGCCTCCACCGACCCGGAGAAGCTCGCGGACGCCTGGTACGCCTTCCACCCCGTCCCCGGCCTGGGACTCGACGACCTGCCCTTCACCCACGAGGGCCGCCGGGTCACGCTCGCGGCGTTCCGCGACCGGCTGCAGACCGCGCACCGCGCCCACCCCGACGCGGAGCTCGCCTGGGAGACCGGGCACCGGGACTGGACGCGCCACCTCGGCGCGGTCGGGCTCGACCCGGAGCTGTTCCGCTACCAGCGCGCGATGAACGCCGGGGAGGGCGAGGCCGCGGAGGCGTTCTCCTTCTCCTCCGACGAGGCGTTCGTCGACTTCCTGCTGCGCGCGGTGCTCGACCCGGCGGAGCCGCAGAACGTCGCCGAGCTCGTCGCCGGCTACGCCGACCGGCTCGCCCAGCGCGAGGAGCTGCAGAACGAGCGCGAGTTCGTCGACGGCACGCTGTCCCGGCTGGAGCCGATGGTCGCGGCCGAGGCGACCGCGACGACCGCCCGCGGGACCGAGAGCGCCGCGCGCGCCGAGCTGGCGGCCACCGCGTCGCGGATCGCCGCCCGCCGGGTCGCCGAGCACGCCCGGCAGGCGACCACCGCCGACGACGCCACCCGCGCCGTCGACGCCGAGCAGACCGCCGCCGTCGCCGCGGAGCGCCTGCAGGAGATCGTCGGTGAGCTGCGCCGGCGCACGGCGGCGCGCACCGTCGAGGCGGCCGAGGCCGCGGCCGCGGAGGCCACCCGGGCCCGCGACGAGGCGTCGGCGGAGTCGATGGCCCGCGACGCCGTCGAGCCCGTCCTCGCCCACCGGGTCGCCGCCGCCGAGGCGGCGCGGCTGCGCGCCCGCGTCGACGAGGAGGAGCAGAAGGCCCGCCCGGCGCTGCAGGCCCGCCAGGACGCCGCGCGCGCACTCGCCGGCGCGCTCGTCCGCTACGCCGACGAGGCCGACGCGGCCGCCGACGCCGCCGAGGAGCAGCGCGCCGACGCCGAGGACCGCGCGGCCGCCGCGCGCCGCGAGCAGGTCACCCGCGCCTCCGACGCCGCAGGCTCCGACGCCGCCGCGGCGGCCGCCCGCGAGACCCTCGACGACCTCGACGACCGGGTGCGCACCGCCGTCGCGGCCGGGCACCTGAAGGCCGGCTCGACCGCCGCCGACGTCGACGACGAGGCCGCCGCCGCGGGCGCCGGCGCGCAGGCCTGCGCGACCGCGCTCGCCGACGCCGACGCCGCGGCCGCCGGGCTGCGCGACGAGCGCCGCGCCGCCGAGGCCGGGCGGACCGCCGCCCAGGACGCCGCGGCCACCGCCCGGGCCGCGGCCGCGTCCGCCGCCGCCGCCCGCGACGCCGCCGAGGCCGACGCCGTCGCGCTCGCCGCCCGTGCCCGCCCCGCAGAGCTGCTCGGGCTCACCGCGATCAGCCCCGACACCGACGCCGGGCTCGTCGTCGACACCCTCACCATCGCGATCCGCGGCGCCGAGCGCGAGCGGACCACGCTGCTGTCCGACCAGCGCCGCGACGAGCGCGCGCTCGCCGCGCTGGGCGACGGCGGCCTGCTGCCCGACCCGCCCGAGATCGAGGACGTCCTCGCCGCGCTCGAGGCCGCCGGTGTCACCGCGTGGTCCGGGCGCCGCTACCTCGCGATGCTGCCCGCGGCCGACCGGGAGACCGTCCTGGCGCGCCTGCCGCACCTGGCCGGGGGAGTGCTGCTCAACGACCCCGCCGACGTGCCCCGCGCCCGCGACGAGCTCACCGCGGCCCGGCTGCTGCCCGCGGCCCTGGTCGCCGTCGGATCGACCGCCGCGCTGCGGCCCGACGCCGACGCGGCCCCGGGGGTGGAGTTCGTCGTCCCGCCGAACCCGGCCCTGCACGACGAGGACGCCGCCGAGCAGGTCCGCGTCCGGCTCGTCGCCGAGACCACCGCACGCACCGCCCGGCTCGCCGCGCTCGAGGAGACCCTCGACACCGACCGCAGGCTGCGCGACCGCTTCGCCGACCTGCGCGACCGCCGTCCGACCGTGGCCGAGCTGGTCGCGGCGGCCGAGGAGGCCGAACGCGGGCAGGCCGAGGCCGCGGCCGCCCACGACCACGCCCGCGCCGAGGTCGCCGCGCTCGACGAGCGCGCCGACCGGCTCGTCGCCGACCGGCCCGGGCTGGAGCGCACCGCCGCCGACACCCGCCGCCGCGCCGACGCGCTCGGCGCGCTGCGCACCGAGCTGGCCCGCCGCCCGGCGCTGGAGGAGCGCGAGCGCACCGGCGCCGCCGCGGCCGCCCGCGCCCGCGAGGAGGCCGACGCCGCCGGCGTCACCGCGGACCGGGCCGCGCGCGAGGCGGCGGCCGCCCAGCAGACCCGCGACCGCAGCCGCAGCACCGCCGCCGGGCTGCGCGACGAGATCGCGACCCTGCCCGTCGCCGCCGAGGAGGCCGTCGGACCCGCATCCGGGCAGGCGTCGCTCGCCGAGCTGCGCGAGGAGTTCCACCGGGCCCGCGACGCGTACGCCTCGGCGGCCGTCGACACCGACCTGCACGGGGCGCTGGAGCGCGCCGAGGCCGACGCCCGGGAGCGGCGGATCGCCGTGGACGGGCTGCCGCGCGGCGTCGTCGAGGCCGCGACGGCGTTCCTGCACACCCCCGACGGCGCCGACGCCGCCGGCCGGCGGGCCGCCGCCGAGCAGGCCCGCCGGGCCTACGACGAGGCCGAACGCGCCCGCGCCGACGCCGCCACCGAGCTGGCCGTGGCCCGCAGGGAGCTCGAACGCCTCGCCGGCGACGAGCGCCCCGTCGAGCCCTACGAGGCCCCGCGCGACGCCGGGCACGGTCGCGAGGTCGTCGCCCGCGCCGCCGCGGACCTGGAGGCCGCGGGCGCCGAGCTGGACCGCCGCCGCCGCGCACGGGCGACGGCCGAGGAGGCGCACCGCGTCGCCGTCGACCTCGCGAAGGGGTTCGGGCTGGTCGTGTCCTCGCTCGACGAGGCCCCCGAGCCCGGCGGCCCGCCCTTCGACGGCGACGTCGACGACGCCCAGGCCGCCCTCAAGCGTCACCAGGGCGCGGTCCGCGAGGCCGCGGGCGAGCGCACCCGCGCGGAGAAGAAGGTCCGCGAGGGCGTCGACGCCGTCGCCCGCTTCGCCCAGGACGCGCGCTTCGCCACGCTGACCTCGCCCGTGCACCGCCACATCGCCGGCGTCGACCGCTCGGAGATGCCCGCCCTGGCCGCCGAGTGGATCGGGGCGCTGCGGCCCCGGCTGCGCTCGCTCGACGACGACCTCGGCAACATCGAGCGGCACCGCTCGGGCATCGTGACCCGGCTGTCCGGCATGGTCGGCGAGGCCCTGCGCACGGTGCGCCTGGCGCAGCGGCTGTCCCAGCTCCCCGAGGGGCTCGGCGACTGGTCGGGCCAGCAGTTCCTGCGGATCCGGTTCGAGGAGCTGCCCGAGGCGGCGCTGCGTCACGAGCTGGGCGCGGTCGTCGACCGCACCGCGACCGGGATGGCCGGCGGCGGGCGGTCCACGGAGCGCCGCGACGGCATGTCGATGCTGCTGCGCGGGGTGCGCGCGGCGATGCCCAAGGGCGTGCGGGTCGAGATGCTCAAGCCCGACGCGGTGCTGCGGACCGAGCGCCTGCGGGTCTCGGCGATCAAGGACGTGTTCTCCGGCGGGCAGCAGCTGACCGCGGCGATCGTCCTGTACTGCACGATGGCGGCGCTGCGCGCGCACCAGCGCGGGCAGGGCAGGCGGGCGCACGCGGGCGTGCTGTTCCTGGACAACCCGATCGGCCGCGCCTCGGCGGGCTACCTGCTGGAGCTGCAGTTCGGCGTCGCGGCCGCGCTGGGCGTGCAGCTCGTGTACACCACCGGCCTGTTCGACGCGGGCGCGCTGTCGAGCTTCCCGCTGCTGGTGCGCCTGCGCAACGACGCCGACCTGCGCGCCGGGCGCAAGTACCTGTCGGTCGACGAGCGGGTCGCCCGCTCGGTGCCCGACGCCGACGCCCCCGGCGGCCGGATCAGCGCCGCGCGCGTCTACCGCCGCCCCGACGCCGCCCCGGCCGGGGCCGCCGGGTGAGCACACCGGACGGACCCGGTCCGGTCGCGCAGCGCCTCGGGGAGCTGCTACGGGCCCGCGGGCTGACCGTGCTGCGCCGCAACGCGGTGCTCGCGGCCTTCGCCGAGGCCGACCCGCGGAGCCACGGCACCGTCCACATGCGACGGGCACTGGCCGCCGCGCTGGACGAGCTCGCGGCGGCCGGCGTCCTCGTCCCGTCCGCGGCGACCGACGGCGGTGTCCCGCCGCTGCCGCGGCAGGTGCGCATGGCCCGGCCCGCTCCCGCCGCGACGGCGTCCGGACCCGGCCCGGTGTGGCACCCCGAGCTGCGGTGGGCGGACGGCGTGGCCCGGCCCGCGCCGGTGCTGCTGCAGGTCAACGACTGGCTGTTCCGCCACGGCGCCCGCGCGCAGGAGGTCCCGCTGCGCGAGCGCGCCCTGGAGGTCACCGGCGACGAGAAGGCCTTCGACGGCCCGCTGCCCCGCGGCCTCACGCTCGCCACCCTGCGCGCCCGCCGGGTCGTCCCGCCGCTGCACACCGAGGCCGTCGGCGACGGCCCGGTGCTGCTCGTCGTGGAGAACGCCGACACCGCCGACTCGCTGGTGCGGGCCCTGCGGCGCGACGCCGGCCCGGTCGGCGCCGTCGCCTGGGGCGCCGGGAACGCGTTCACCGCCTCGGTGCTGTCGCTGCGCCCGGCGCCGCCTGCGGCCGTCCGCTACTTCGGCGACCTCGACCCGGCGGGGCTGCGGATCCCGGCCCGCGCGTCGGAGCTGGCCGTCGCGGAGGGGCTGCCGCCGGTGCTCCCGGCGACCGGGCTGTACCGGGCGCTGCTGGCGCACGGGCGGCCGGCCGCGTCGTCCTCGGTGGACGCGGGCGGGGTGGCGTGGCTCGACCCCGGGCTGCGCGGCCCGGTGCGCGACCTGTTCGCGGCCGGGACGCGGCTGGCCCAGGAGGCCGTCGGGACCACGGTGCTCGCCGCCGACGGGGTCTGGCGGGACGGGCTCGGGCCCGGCCGGGACCGCCCGGAACCCCCAGGACCTGCGCCGCGGCTGTGACCGTGGTCGCATCGACGGGTCGTCGTCACCGGGGCGGCGCGGGCGAGGAGGTGCGGGCGTGGCCGGGAAAGAGATCTTCGTGGCGTTCGGGATCGACGTGGACGCCGTCGGCGGGTGGCTGGGGTCCTACGGCGGGGAGGACTCCCCGGGCGACATCTCGCGCGGCGTGTTCGCCGGCGAGGTCGGCGTACCGCGGCTGAACCGGCTGCTGGCCCGATACGACCTGCCCGCCACCTGGTTCTGGCCGGGACACTCGGTCGAGACGTTCCCCGCGCAGTTCGACGAGGTCGTCGCCGCCGGGCACGAGATCGGGGTGCACGGCTACAGCCACGAGAACCCGATCGCGATGACGCGCGAGCAGGAGTCCGACATCCTCGACCACTGCATCGAGCTGATCACCGACCGGGCCGGGGCCCGCCCGACCGGCTACGTGGCGCCGTGGTGGGAGTTCTCCCGCGTCACCAACGAGCTGCTGCTCGAACGCGGCATCACCTACGACCACTCGCTGATGCACCGGGACTTCGAGCCGTACTACGTGCGGGTCGGCGACTCCTGGACCCCGATCGACTACGAGCGCCCGGCCCGGGAGTGGATGCGGCCGCTGGTCCGCGGCGAGGAGACCGACCTGGTGGAGATCCCGGCGTCCTGGTACCTCGACGACCTGCCGCCGATGATGTTCATCAAGTCCAGCCCGAACTCGCACGGCTTCGTGAACCCGCGCCACATCGAGGAGATGTGGCGCGACCAGTTCGACTGGGTGTACCGCGAGCTCGACTACGCGGTCTTCACGTTCACGATCCACCCCGACGTCTCCGGGCGCCCGCAGGTGCTGCTCATGCTGGAACGGCTGATCGAGCACATCAGCGGCCACGACGGCGTGCGCTGGTCCACCTTCGACGGCATCGCCCGCGACTTCCTGGCCCGCCGGCCGCGCGGCTGATGTGCGGGGCGTGCGGGCGCCCGCACGACCCGGACGGCGCCGCCGTCGCCGGGCCGCGGCGGCGGGCGGCCGTCGCCGCGGCGGCGAGCGGGCCGGGCCGGCGCGTGCGGGCGGTACCCGGCGGCTGGACCGTCGCGGGCCCGACCGGGCGCACCGCCGTCGCCCGGACCCTGGCGGAGCTGCTGGACGCCCTGGGCCCGCCCGACCGGGCGGCGGCCCGGCGGGCGCTGCTCGCCGCGGCCGCGGGCGGGTGAGGCGCGCCGGCCTCCGCGGACGGCGCGCACCACCGCGGGCACCCCGTCGGCGGGGCGCATCGCGAGGAAGCCGGTGGGCCGCACCGGGCCGGGCACCGGGTCCAGCTCGGCCCGCACGACCAGCCGGGCGAGCAGCACGGTCAGCTCGGCGACGGCCAGCGCGGCGCCCAGGCACCGGTGCGCGCCCCCGCCGAACGGGATGAACGCCCCCGGCACCGGTCGCCGGTGGTCCGGGTCGCTCTCGTCCCAGCGGCCGGGCAGGAACGCGGTCGGGCGGTCCCACACGGCCGGGTCGCGGTGGGTGACGAACGGACTGAACAGCAGCGGTGTGCCCGGCGGGACGTCGTGGCCGTGCAGGGTGAGGCCGTGGCGCACCCAGCGCCCGCTGATCGACGCCGGCGGGTACAGCCGCAGCGTCTCGTGCACGACGCGGTCGGTGAACCGCAGCGACGCCAGGTCGCCCGGGCCGGGCGGGGCGTCGCCGCACACCGCGCGCACCTCGTCGCGGACGGCGCCGGCGATCTCCGGCCGGGTGAGCGCGGTCAGCGCGGTCCAGGCCATCGCGGCGGCCGTCGTCTCGTAGGCGGCGACGACGAGGCTCACGACCTGGTCGCACACCTCGACGAGGGAGAGCTCGGCGCCGTCGGCGGGGGTGGCGAAGCGGGCGAGCAGGTCCTCGCGCGGCGCACCGTCGCGGCGGTCGAGCTCGGCGCGCACCAGGTCGTCGACGGCGCGCCGCCCGGCCAGCGCGGCCCGCCAGCGCCGGGTGCCCAGCCGCCGGTGCACCCGCTGGGAGACCGGGTCGCCCTCGACGAAGCGCAGCAGCGGGTCGAGCAGGGCGCCGATCCGGTCGGCGTCGGCGGCGAGCTCGGGGCCGAACAGGACCTCGACGGTGGCGCGGCGGATGACCGTCCGGAACTCCCGGTGCAGGTCGACGCGGTCGCCGGGACGCCAGGTGTCGATCACCCGGTCGGCGTGGCCGGTGAAGGCGGGGACGTAGCCGTCGACCGCGCGCCGGGTGAACCCGCCGGCCGCGACCCGGCGGCGGCGCCGGTGCTCCTCGCCGTGGCTGAGCAGCAGCGCGGTCTCCCCGCTGAGCGGCGCGACCGTCTCGAACATCTCCCGCTGGCTGAACAGCTCGTCGTGGCCGAACAGGACGGTGTTGGCCTCCGGCCCGAACGCCGCGACCGACCGTCCGGGCCCGACACCGAAGGCGACGACCGGGCCGTGGCGGGCGTGGAGCTCCTGCAGCGCGCGGTGCGGGCGGGCGGCGAACAGGGCGGTGGAGCGCAGGACCTCGACGGGGCCGCGGGGGCCGGGGAGCTGTCCCATGCACCGAGCGTAGGCGCTCGTACCCGCCCGGTGGACCGCCTGCGGGGTCACGCGACGGGGGCGGCCAGCTCCAGCTCGACCCGCAGCCCGGCCCCGGGCGGGCTGCTCAGGGTCAGGGCGCCGCCCGCCTGCTCGGCGGTGCGCCGCGCGATGTCCAGGCCCAGCCCGGTCGACCCGCCGCCGCTGACCCCGCGCGAGGTCGGGTCGGCACCGGGCGGCAGGCCCGCCCCGTGGTCGACGACGACGATCCGTGCGCCGCCCCCGGCCCGCGGCGACAGCTCGACCTCGAACGCGGTGCCGTCGGGGGTGTGGGCGAAGACGTTGCCGAGCACCGCGTCCACGCAGGCCTCCAGGTCACCGGGGGCGCACGCGACCGGCAGCGGCCCCGCGGCGAGGGTCGTGGTCACCGCGCGGTCGGTGTCCTCGGCGAGCACCCGCCAGAACTCCACCCGCTCCGCGACGACGGCGGCGGCGTCCGCGCTGCGCAGGGTGCCGCCGCCGCGCCGCCGGGCCTGCTCGATCGCGCCGGTCACGGCGCGCTGCACGCCGTCGACCCCGGCGGAGATACGGGCGCCCTCGTCGGGGTCGCGCAGGGCCTCGGCGTCCAGGCGCAGCGCGGTCAGCGGGGTTCGGACGCGGTGGGCGAGGTCGGCGACGTTCTCCCGCTCCTCGCGCAGCAGCTCCGCGATCCGCCCGGCCAGGCCGTTCAGCGCCCCCGCGACGACGCCCAGCTCGGCCGGGGCGCCGGGGTCGGCGCGGGCGGACAGGTCGCCGCGGGCGAGCTGCCCGGACACCTCGGACAGGTCGGTCGTCGCGTCCACCAGCGAGCGGGCGAGCCGGTCGGCGAGCAGCAGGCCGCCGGCGGTCAGCACCAGCGACAGCCCGCCCAGCAGCAGCCACGAGCGCGTCACCCCGCGGGTCAGCTCGGCGTCGGGCACGAACACCCGGATCGCGGCGTTCCCGCCGGCGGCGCCGGACACCGCGAACACCAGCTCGCGGCCGCCGTGGGCGTCGGTCTGCGCGCTCGTGCCGAGCAGGCCGAGCCGGACGACCGGGCTGAGCGGCGCGGGGGCGCCGAGCACGGTCCCGTCGCCGAGGAACACCGACACGTCCGAGGCGTCGCGGGCGTCGGCGTCCTGCACGGTGGGGACGAGCACCGCGCGGTCCCCGGCCGCGACGGCGGGGGTGAGCGCCTGGGCCTGGGTGGTCGCCGCCGACACCGCGGAGTCCTCGGCGACCTGGCGCAGCAGTACCGCCAGCGGGACCGCGAAGCCGATCAGCACCAGCAGCACCGGCGCGGCGACGAGCAGCAGGATTCGCCCCCGCATCAGCCGTCCCCGCGCGGCGCGGACAGCCGGATCCCGACCCCGCGCACCGAGTGCAGGTAGCGGGCCTGCTGGGCGGTCTCACCGAGCTTGCGGCGCAGCCAGGACAGGTGGACGTCGACGGTCTTGTCGGCGCCGCCGTAGGGCTGCTGCCACACCTCGGTGACCAGCTCCCGCTTGCTGACGACCTGGTCGGCGCGGGCCGCGAGGTGGTGCAGCAGGTCGAACTCGCGCGGGGTCAGCTCCAGCTCGGTGCCGTCGAGCACGGCGCGCCGCGACCGCGGGTCCACCGAGAGCCCGCCGACGACGACGGTCGGGTCCGGCGCGCCGTCGCCGAGGCGGCGCAGCACCGCGCGGATCCGGGCGTCGAGCTGTGCCGCGGCGAACGGCTTGACCAGGTAGTCGTCGGCGCCGGCGTCGAGCACCGCGACGATCTCGGCCTCGTCGTCGCGCGCGGTCGCGACGATCACCGGGACCGAGCTGGCGCCGCGCAGCATCCGGAGCATCGTGGCCCCGTCCATGTCGGGCAGCCCGAGGTCGAGCACCACCAGGTCGGGACGCTTCGCGACGGCGTTCTCCAGGCCCGCCATCGCGGTCGGCGCGGAGTCGACGGCGTGCCCGCGCTCGCCGAGCCCGCGGATGAGGGCGCCGCGGATGCCGGGGTCGTCCTCGACGATCAGGATCTGGGCCACGGGGCGAACCTAGCCGCCCGCGACGGGTGTCCGGGGCCCGTGGGGCGTCGCTTGTGTCCCCTTTAGGGATGCGTTAACCCGGCTCCGGGGCATGCTGTGGCCGTGGAGCGAGCGAGGACGAGACCGCTGGTGCAGTTCGGGCTGTGGGCGGTGGCCGCCGTGGGCGCGCTGCTGCTCGGGCTCACCGCCGTCGGCTCGATCGGCACCGGGCTGGCCGGGGGACCGCAGACCGCGCCGCTGTCCGCCGCCGAGATCGAGACGCGGCTGGCCCGCCACGCCGCGGGCACCCCCGCTGCGGTCACCGCGACGCCCGCGCCGGCCCCGTCCGGGACCGGGACCCCGCCCGCCCCGGCGCCGCCGGTGGTCGTGCGGGCCGCCGCCGCGGGCACGGTCCTCGCCCGCTGCGAGGGCACGACCCCGCGGATCGTGTCGGTCAACCCGGCCCAGGGCTTCGAGCGCGAGGACGACGACGTGCGCCCCGGCCAGGTCCTGTTCGACGGCGACGACGCCGACGTCCTGGTCACGCTGAGCTGCGCGGACGGCACGCCGTCCGGGCAGGTCGTGACGCGCCCCGAGGACTGACCGGCGCCCTCAGCCCCCGGCGAACGGCGGGAGCACGTCCAGCGTCGCGGTGGTGCCGAGCCGGGCGGTCCGGTCGCGGACCGCGACCTCGTCGGCCAGGAAGCTGCAACGCAGCAGCACCCGCTCCAGCTCCGGGCCGTGCGCGGTCCCGAGCGCGTCGACCGCGTCGGCGACCGTCGCGTCGCCGGGCAGCTCCAGGGTCTCCTCGCCCGTCCCCGCGGCCGCCTTGGCGGCGGCGAAGTAGCGGACGGTCAGCGTGCGGGTCTCCAGCGAGACGGTCATGCTCATCCTCCGATCGCGCTCATCGGGCGCGCGGGCTGCAGGAATCCGGGGTCGTCGATGCCGTGGCCCGCCTTCTTGGCCCACATGGCGTCGCGCCAGGTGTCGGCGATCTCCGCGTCGGTCGCGCCGCCGCGCAGCATCGCGCGCAGGTCGGTCTCGCCGGTCGCGAACAGGCAGGTGCGGACCTGGCCGTCGGCGGTGAGCCGGGTCCGGTCGCAGGCCCCGCAGAACGGGCGGGTCACCGACGCGATCACGCCGACGGTGGTGGGGCCCCCGTCGACGACGAACCTCTCGGCCGGGGCGCCCCCGCGGTCCTCGTCGGACGGGGTGAGCACGAAGCGCTCCTCCAGCCGGGCGAGGATCTCCTCGGCGGTGATCATCTCGGTGCGGCGCCAGCCGTGCTGGGCGTCGAGCGGCATCTGCTCGATGAAGCGCAGCTCGTAGCCGTGGGTCAGGGCGAACTCGAGCAGGTCGGCGGCCTCGTCGTCGTTGACCCCGCGCAGCAGCACCGCGTTGATCTTCACCGGGGCCAGGCCTGCGGCCTGCGCGGCGGCCATCCCGTCGATCACGTCGGACAGCCGGTCGCGGCGGGTGATGGTCGCGAAGCGCTCGGGGCGCAGGGTGTCCATCGAGACGTTGAGCCGGTTCACCCCGGCCGCGGCGAGCGCACCGGCCCGCCGGGCCAGCCCGATCCCGTTGGTGGTCAGCGAGATGTCCGGGCGGGGCTCCAGCGCCGACGCGGCGGCGAAGATCTCCTCCAGGCCCTTGCGCAGCAGCGGCTCGCCGCCGGTGAAGCGCAGCTCCTCGATCCCCAGCTCGCGCACGGCGACGGCGATGAGCCGGTTCAGCTCGGCGTCGGTCAGCTGCTCCTCGCGCGGCATCCAGTCCAGGCCCTCGGCGGGCATGCAGTAGGTGCAGCGCAGGTTGCAGCGGTCGGTCAGCGAGATCCGCAGGTCGGTCGCGACCCGGCCGAACCCGTCGACCAGACGGGGGTCGGCCGGGCGGGCCGGGTCCCGGGACGTGCCGCCCCGCAGGGACGGCAGGCCGAGCTCGGTGGTCATGGTCCCGAGGCTAACCGGCGTGCCCGGGCCCCGCCCAGGGTGGGTTTCCCCAGCTCAGAGCGATGATCCGCACCCGCGGGAGTGGCTCGGGTCGCGCCGTCGCAGATGCGGAACTAGTCATCATGTACCTAGTCGATCGGACAGGTACGGTGTCACTACCGGTGGGCCTTGAGCTCCTGGCGCGCGACCGACCGGATGTGCACCTCGTCCGGGCCGTCGGCGAAGCGCAGGGCGCGCGCCCAGGCGTAGAAGTAGGCCAGCGGGGTGTCGTCGCTCATCGCGGCGCCGCCGTGCACCTGCATCGCCCGGTCGATCACCGCGCAGGCCATCCGCGGCACCACGACCTTGATCGCCGCGATCTCGGTCGCCGCGCCCTTGGCCCCGTGGTTGTCGATGAGCCACGCGGTCTTGAGCGTCAGCAGCCGGGCCTGCTCGATCTCCATCCGGGACAGCGCGATCTGCTCGCGGACCACGCCCTGGTCCGCCAGCGGCCCGCCGAACGCGACCCGGGCCTGCGCCCGCTCGGTCATCAGGTGCAGCGCGCGCTCGGCCATGCCGATCAGGCGCATGCAGTGGTGGATCCGGCCCGGGCCGAGCCGGGCCTGGGCGATCGCGAAGCCGCCGCCCTCCTCGCCGAGCAGGTTCGACGCCGGCACCCGCACGCCGTCGAAGCGCAGCTCGGAGTGCCCGTGCTGGTCCTGGAAGCCGAACGTCGGCAGGTGCCGCACGATCTCCAGGCCCGGGGTGTCGCGCGGGACGAGGATCATCGACTGCTGCCGGTGGGTCGAGGCCTCCGGGTCGGTCTTGCCCATGACGATGAAGATCCGGCAGCGCTCGTCGGCGGCGCCGGAGATCCACCACTTGCGGCCGTCGATGACGTAGTCGTCGCCGTCGCGGCGGATCCGGGTCTCGATGTTGGTGGCGTCCGACGACGCGACGTCCGGCTCGGTCATCGCGAACGCCGAGCGGATCTCGCCCTCGAGCAGGGGCTGCAGCCACTGCTGCTTCTGCTCGTCGGTGCCGAACAGGTGCAGCGTCTCCATGTTCCCGGTGTCCGGGGCCTGGCAGTTGATCACCTCGGGGGCGATCACGGGGGACCAGCCCGACACCTCCGCGACCGGCGCGTACTCGAGGTTGGACAGCCCGGAGACGTCGGGCAGGAACAGGTTCCACAGGCCGCGTTCGCGGGCCTTCGCCTTGAGCTCCTCCACCACCGGGGGCAGGTCCCACTCCTGCGGGGTGCCGCGCCGCTCGGCGCGGAACGCGTCGTAGGAGGCCTCGGCCGGGAGGATCTCCGAGTCGAGCAGGGCGCGCATGCGCTCGGTGTAGTCGGCCGCCACGGCGCTGGGTGCGAAGTCCACGCCGCGATCAGACCACAGGTGCCCGTCGGGTGGCACCCGCTCCGTCGACGATCCGCCGTGGCCCCGCCGCAGGCGCGACCCTAGTATCGCGACCGTGCCGCACTTCAGGATCTCCGAGGCCGCGCGCCTGCTGGGCGTCAGCGACGACACCGTCCGGCGCTGGGTGGACGCGGGGACGCTGCCGGTGCAGGCGGACGCGTCGAACCGCAAGGTCATCGACGGAGCCGCGCTCGCCGAGTTCGCCCGCGACCACGCCACCGCACCGCCGGACCCGTCGGTGGTGCAGCGCTCGGCGCGCAACCGGATGGTCGGGCTGGTGACCTCGGTCATCGCCGACACGGTGATGGCGCAGGTCGAGATGCAGTGCGGCCCGCACCGGGTGGTGTCGCTGATGAGCAGCGAGGCCGTGCGCGACCTCGGTCTCGAGCCCGGTGCGCTCGCGGTGGCGGTGATCAAGTCGACGAACGTCGTGGTGGAGACGCCCGGCGGGCATCTGTGACCACCGGGCCGGTCGCGGCGGCCCCGCCCGCCCGGCGGCGCGACGGCGTGGCCGACCGGCACGGCACCGGCGTCGGCCTGCCGGTGTGGATGTGGGTGCCGGCCGGGCTCGGGTTCCTGGTCATCGCGCTGCCCGTCGCCGGGCTGCTGTGGGAGGCCGACTGGGCCGAGACCCCCGCGCTGCTGACCAGCGACGCGGCGCTCTCGGCGCTGCGGCTGTCCCTGCTCACCGCCGCGATCTCGACGGCGCTGTGCCTGCTGCTCGGCGGCCCGCTCGCCGTCGTGCTGGCCCGCGGCCGGATCGACCGGCTGCCCCGGCTGATGCGCGCGCTGCGCTCGGTCGTGCTGCTGCCGCTGGTGCTGCCCCCGGTCGTCGGCGGGCTGTCGCTGCTGTTCCTGCTCGGGGCGAACGGGCTGGTCGGGCAGGGGCTCGACACGGCGTTCGGGATCTTCGTGCCGTTCACGACGGCGGCGGTCGTGCTCGCCCAGACCTTCGTCGCCATGCCGTTCCTCATCGTCTCGCTGGAGGGGGCGCTGCGGACCGCGGGCGAGCGCTACGAGGCCACCGCCGCCACCCTGGGCGCCTCGCCCGGGCTCGCGTTCCGCCGGGTGACGGTGCCGCTGGTGCTGCCCGGGCTCGCGTCCGGGCTGGTGCTGGCCTTCGCCCGCTGCATGGGCGAGTTCGGCGCGACGATCGCGTTCGCCGGCAGCCTGGAGGGCACGACGCGGACCCTGCCGCTGCTGGTCTACCTGCAGGGCGAGACCGACGTCGCCGGGGCGGTCGCGCTGTCGCTGCTGCTGGTCGTCGTGTCGCTGGTCGTCATCGTGGTCGGGCGGCCGCGCGGGCTTGACGGGCGCGGATGAGCGCGCCGTCGGGGGTGGAGCTGGCCGCCCGCCTGGAGCGCGACGGCTTCGCCCTCGAGCTGGAGCTGACCGTCGCCGCGGGCGAGGTCGTCGCCGTGCTGGGCCCCAACGGCGCCGGGAAGTCCACGCTGCTCGGGATCCTGTCCGGGCTGCTGCGGCCGGACTCCGGGCTCCTGCGGGTCGACGGCCGGACCCTGCTCGACACCGCCGACGGCACGTTCGTCCCGCCGCACCGGCGCGGGGTCGGGCTGCTCGCCCAGGAGGCGCTGCTGTTCCCGCACCTGAGCGCGCTCGCGAACGTCGCGTTCGGGCCGCGGGCCCAGGGCACGCCGCGCGCGGCCGCCGAGGAGCGCGCCCGCGGCCTGCTCGCCGACGTCGGCGTCGGCGAGCTCGCCGCGCGCCGGCCCGCGCAGCTGTCCGGCGGGCAGCAGCAGCGCGTCGCGCTGGCCCGCGCGCTCGCGCCCCGGCCCGGCCTGCTGCTGCTCGACGAGCCGCTCGCCGCCCTCGACGTCGACGCCACCCCCGCCATGCGGACCCTGCTGCGCCGGGTCATCGCCGACGGCAAGCAGACCGCGCTGCTGGTCACCCACGACGCGCTCGACGCGCTCGTGCTGGCCGACCGCGTCGTCGTGCTGGACCGCGGGCGGGTGGTCGAGCACGGCCCGGCCCGCGAGGTCCTGGCCCGCCCGCGCAGCCCGTTCTCCGCCCGCATCGCCGGGCTGGACCTGGTGCCCGGCACCGCCGACGCGGGCGGGGTGCGCACCGCGGACGGCACCGAGATCCACGGCCGGTCGGTCGAGGTCGTGGCGGGGGAGCCGGCCGTCGCGGTGTTCCCGCCGTCCGCGGTCGCGGTGCACGCCCGGCGTCCCGGGGGCAGCCCGCGCAACGTGTTCCCGGTGCGCGTGGCCGCGCTCGAACCGCGCGGCGACGCGGTACGGCTGCGGGCCGCACCGGCCGCCGGGGGACCGGACTGGGTGTCCGGCCTGGCCGCGGACGTCACCCCGGCCGCCGTCGCCGAACTGGGTGTCGAGCCCGGCCACGAGGTGTGGTTCGCGGTGAAGGCGACCGAGGTCGCCGTGCACGGCCGGCACGCCTGAGCAGGGCCGCGCTGCCGCCGTCCGGGCCGGTCACGGGGCCCGTCCGCCCCGGCCGGCGCAGGTGCCCGCGACCCTGCGCACCGAAACGCTGCGTCACCCGGGTGGTCACAGGTGTCACCCGGACCACCATCGTGTCTCTCGCACCAGGCGTCACAGGGGCATAGCGTCGCTGTCCGTGAGATTCTCCCGTTCCCGGGCCGCCCTGACGGTCACCGCTGGTGTCCTCGCCGTCACGGTCGGTATGGCTGCCGCGGCGCCCCAGGCGTCGGCCGCCGAGGCCGTCCCCGCGGCACCTGCCGGCTACCTGGTCCAGACGGCCACCGCGGGCCAGACGCGGGCCGCCGCCGAGTCCGTCGGCGTGTCACCGAAGCTCACCTTCGACGACGTCGTGCACGGCTTCGCCGCCGACCTCACCCCCGCCCAGGTGACCGAGCTGCGCGACCGGCCGGGCGTCGTCGGGGTCGAGGAGGACCGCACGATCACCCCGCTCGACCCGCAGGCCACCCACCAGGACGCCCCCGTGGCCGGGCAGGCCGAGCAGGCGCCGGGCAACTGGGGTCTCGACCGCATCGACCAGCGGGACCTCCCGCTGGACGGCCGGTACCGGCACACCGCCACCGGCGCCGGGGTGGACGTGTTCGTCCTGGACACCGGGGTGGACGCCGGGCACCCGCAGTTCGGCGGCCGCGCGGCGCTGGAGCTCAACACGATCGACCAGCGCAACGAGGACTGCGACGGGCACGGCACCGTCGTCGCCGGGATCGCCGCCTCCGCCGACTACGGCGTGGCACCGGGCGCCCGGGTGCGCGGGGTCAAGGTCCTCGACTGCAACGGCACCGGGACGCTGTCCTCGCTGCTCGCCGGGCTCGACTGGGTGGTCAAGAACAAGCGCGGCCCGTCGGTCGCGGTCATGTCGTGGAGCTACGGCAGCTCGCCGATGCTGCAGCAGGCCGTCCAGCGGATGATCGACTCCGGGGTGTTCGCCGCGTCCTCGGCCGGCAACACCGGCGGCGACGACTGCACCGCCCTGCCCCGCGCGGTCGGCGACGTCCTGGTCGTCGCGAACTCCACGATCGAGGACAAGCGCGCGTCGAACTCCTCCACCGGCCGGTGCGTGTCGCTCTACGCCCCCGGCACCCGGATCGTCGCGCCGGTCCCCGGCGGCGGCACCGCGTCCTACAGCGGCACGTCGATGGCCGCCCCGTTCGCCGCCGGGGTCGCGGCGCTCTACAAGCAGGCCCGCGGCGACCAGCCGGCCACCGCGGTCAAGAAGTGGATCGTCGACAACGCCGTCCCCGGGAAGATCGACGGCGGCGCCACCGGCGGCACCCCGGACCGGCTCCTGCAGACCGGCGGCCTCTAGGACGACGCCGGCGGCTGCACCTCGCCCGGCGGCACGGGCGCCCGGTCCACCTCCTCCGGCCCGACGGGCGTGGTGTCGGCCGCCCGCCCGCGGCGCCACGAACGCCGCGCCAGCCCGCCGAAGAGCAGCACCGCGAGCGCGGCCAGGCCCAGCGCCACCGCGACGCCGGCCGGCGGTGCACCGGCCGTCGCCGCACCGATCCCGGTCACCGCGAACCAGCCGCCGACGACCACCGCACCGGACGCCGCGAGCGCGGCGCTGAACCGGTCGAACGTTCCCGGGCGAGCCATGCCCGCAGGGTAGGCGGGGACCGGCCGGGTCCGGATAGCGTCCGGGCCATGCCCGGCCGCACGCCCGCCGACCTCGCGGCGCTCACCCGCCGCTATCTCGCCCCCGACACCCCGGAGTGCCCGACGTTCGTCGAGGACACCGAGTGGGAGCCGATCGTCGACGGCGTCGACTACTTCGCCCGGCTGCGGGCGCTGTTCGACCGCGCGGGCGCCGGGGACACGGTCCTCGTCACCGGGCTGAACCTCGAGCCGGACATGGACCTGCACGGCCTCGACCCGGACGACGAGGGCTACGAGCCCCTCGCCGACCGGCTGGCCCGCCTCGTGGACGCCGGGGTCGACGTCCGGCTGCTGCTCACCGCCGCGCTGTTCTCCGGCTCGGTGCCCGGCGTGGCGATCGGCCCGTTCCGCGCGAACGCCTTCGCCGCCCTGGAGCTGCGCCGGCGCCCGCAGCTGGCCGGGCGGGTGCTGCTCGACTGGTCTGGCTCGGGGATCGGCTGCCACCACCAGAAGGTCGTGCTCACCCACGTGGCGGGGGAGCTGACCGCGTTCGTCGGCGGGCTGGACCTGTCGGCCAACCGGTTCGACGCCGAGCCGCACGACCGGCTGTCGATCGGCGAGGAGCGCTGGGGCTGGCACGACGGCGCGGTGCGCCTGCGCGGGCCGGCCGCCGCCCGGGTGTGGGAGCTCTACCGGGGCCGCTGGACCGAGGCCGCGACGCTGCCGCCGCGCCGGTTCATGGTCACCCCCGCGGACTGGGAGCCGATGAACCCCGAGCCGTTCCCGCACGCGCTCCCGGCCGCGCCGCCGTCGCCGCCGCGGGCCGCGCCGGGCACCGCCGTGCAGGTCCTGCGCTCGCTGCGGCCGTGGAAGATCGACCACTTCGGGATGCTCTACCGGCGGCACTGGACCGTGCTGCCGCGCCACGGTGCCCAGGAGGTCTTCCGCACCCTGTCCGCGGCGATCCGCGGCGCGCGGCGCTACATCTACCTGGAGGACCAGTACTTCTTCGAGGTCCCCGGCGGGCGGCGGGCGTTCCGGCTCTACGGGCTGCTGCGCGACGCCGCCGCCCGCGGCGTGAAGGTCGTGCTGGTCTGCTCGGGGCGCAAGGACCCGGTCGACGCCGGGGTCAACAAGTTCCGCCGCCGGGTCACCGGCGACGTGCAGCGCGGCGTCATCGACCAGCTCGAACCGGCCGACCGCGGCAACGTGATCATGCACCGGATCGAGGACCTCACCGTCCACACCAAGCTGGCCCTGATCGACGACGTGTTCGCCGCCATCGGCTCGGCCAACTTCTTCTCCCGCTCGATGCGCGGCACCGACACCGAGCTGTCCACGGCCTACGTCACGACCGGCACCCAGGTCCGGGACCTGCGGGTACGGCTGTGGGCCGAGCACCTGCGCACCGAGCTGACCGACGAGCTCGCCCCGCGCCTGGCCGACCTGGACCTGGCCCTGGGCATGTGGCGGCCCGAGTGGCTGCCGCCCGACGCCCCGGCCGGGACCTGGCGGGTGCCGGGCTACCCGGCCGGGTTCGACCCGGCCGAGCGGGTGCTCGTCCCGGTCGGGCCGTGGCCGGAGCCGTCACCGCGCCCGCTGAGCCGCGCCGCCCGCGGGGCCCGGCGGGGTGCGGCGAAGGTGGCCGAGTCCGGGAAGCGGCGCTTGTCCTCCTCGTGACCCGCGGGGTGTTGGCAACCGCGGTGCCGCGGGGTGAGGATGTGATGCCCAGCACCGCAGCTCGAGGAGTACGACGTCGTGACCTCCGCCGGAACCCCCGCCGTCCCGTCCTACGCATCGGGGGTCTCGGACACCCCGCTGCTCGGCGACACCATCGGCGACGACTTCGACCGCACCGTCGCCCGGGTCCCGGAGGTCGACGCGCTGGTCGAGGTGCAGACCGGCCGGCGCTGGACCTACGCCCAGCTGCGCGAGGACGTCGACCGGCTCGCCTGCGGCCTGCTCGCCGCCGGGGTGCGGACCGGTGACCGGCTCGGGATCTGGTCGCCGAACACCGCGGAGTGGACGATGGTCCAGTACGCGACGGCGAAGATCGGCGTCGTCCTGGTCAACATCAACCCCTCCTACCGGACCCACGAGCTGGCGTTCGTGCTCCGGCAGGCCGGGATCACCACGCTGGTGGCGGCGCGGGAGTTCAAGACCTCGGACTACGCGGGCATGATCGAGCAGGTCCGGCCCGAGTGCCCCGACCTGCAGCGGGTGGTGATCACCGGATCCCCCGAGTGGGACGCGCTGGCCGCCGGGGACGAGTCCCGCCGCGCCGAGCTGGCCGAGACCCAGGCGTCGCTGACCGCCGACGACCCGATCAACATCCAGTACACGTCCGGGACGACCGGGTTCCCCAAGGGCGCGACGCTGTCGCACCACAACATCCTCAACAACGGCTACTACGTCGGCCGGATGTGCGGCTACACCGAGGCCGACCGCGTCTGCATCCCGGTGCCCTTCTACCACTGCTTCGGCATGGTCATGGGCAACCTGGGCTGCACCACCAACGGCGCCACCATGGTCATCCCCGCGCAGGGCTTCGACCCGAAGGCGACGCTGCAGGCCGTCCAGCAGGAGCGCTGCACGTCGCTCTACGGGGTGCCGACGATGTTCATCGCCGAGCTCAACGACCCCGACTTCGCCTCCTACGACCTGTCCAGCCTGCGCACCGGGATCATGGCGGGCTCGCCCTGCCCGGTCGAGGTGATGAAGCAGGTCGTGGACCGGATGGGCATGGCCGAGGTGACCATCGCCTACGGCATGACCGAGACCAGCCCCGTCTCCACCCAGACCCGGGCCGACGACTCGCTGGAGCGGCGCGTGTCCACCGTCGGGCGGGTGATGCCGCACCTGGAGGTCAAGGTCGTCGACCCGGCCACCGGGCGCACCGTCCCGCGCGGCGAGCCCGGCGAGCTGTGCACCCGCGGCTACTCGGTGATGCTCGGCTACTGGGAGCAGCCGGAGAAGACCGCCGAGGTGATCGACCGGGCCCGCTGGATGCACACCGGCGACCTCGCCGTGATGGACGACGAGGGCTACGTCAACATCACCGGCCGGATCAAGGACATGGTGATCCGCGGCGGGGAGAACGTGTACCCGCGCGAGATCGAGGAGTTCCTCTACACCCACCCCGACGTCGTCGACGCCCAGGTCATCGGGGTGCCCGACGTCCGCTACGGCGAGGAGCTCTGCGCCTGGGTGGTGCTGCGCGACGGCGCGGCCGAGCTGACCGCCGACACCCTGCGCGAGTTCGCCACCGGCAAGCTCGCGCACTACAAGATCCCGCGCTACGTGCTCGTCGTCGAGGAGTTCCCGATGACCGTCACCGGCAAGGTGCGCAAGGTCGAGATGCGGGAGAAGTCGGTCGGGCTGCTGTCCCTGGAGGATGCGGCGAACGTCCGGAACGCCTGACCCGGACGGGTGGTCCAGGCGTAGGATCGACGGCGCGGCGCGTCCGGGGAGCCCGGGCGCGTTCGTCGTGCACGCAGCACTACGGCAAGCAAGCAGGAATCGAGGACGACGGTGCCCACCGGCAGGGTGAAGTGGTACGACGCGGAGAAGGGCTTCGGCTTCCTCTCCCAGGACGGCGGTGAGGACGTCTACGTGCGCAAGGCGGCGCTGCCGTCCGGCGTGGAGGCGCTCAAGTCCGGCCAGCGGGTCGAGTTCGGGATGGCCGAGGGGCGCCGCGGTCCGCAGGCGCTCTCGGTGCGGGTCGTGGAGAAGCAGGCGTCGGCCGTGGAGAACGCCCGGCGCCCCGCCGAGGAGCTGCACGGCCTGATCGAGGACATGGTCGGGCTGCTGGAGAACAAGATCCAGCCCGCCCTGCGGCACGGCCGCTACCCCGACCGCAAGGCGTGCAAGCTGGCCGCGGAGGTCGTCCGCGCCGTCGCCCGCGACCTCGACGGCTGACCCGCGGCCCGGCGGAATGGCGGCGGTGCCCGGGGGCGTTCCCCGGGCGTGCGCCTGTCGATGCTGGACCGCTCCCGGACCCGCGCCGGGGAGCCGGACGCGGCCGCCGTGCGGGACACCGTGGCCCGCGCGGTCCGTGCGGAGGCGCTCGGCTACCACCGGTTCTGGGTGGCCGAGCACCACGCCGTGCCCGGCATCGCGTCGGGCAGCCCGCCGGTGCTGATGGCCGCGATCGGGGCGGCGACGTCGCAGATCCGCGTCGGCTCGGGCGGGATCATGCTGCCCAACCACCGGCCGCTCGTCGTCGCCGAGCAGGTGGCGCTGCTCGAGGCGCTGCATCCCGGCCGGGTCGACCTGGGCATCGGTCGGTCGCCCGGGTTCACCGGGCCGGTGCGCCGCGCCCTGCGCGCCGAGGGCGCCGACGACGACTCGTTCCGCGCCGCCCTCGACGAGCTGCGGTCCTTCCTCGACGGCAGCGGCCCGGTCACCGTGCGGCCCCGCCCCGAGCACGCGGTCCCGCTGTTCCTGCTGGCCACCGGGGCCGGCCTGCGCCTGGCCGGTGACCTGGGCCTGCCCGCCGTCGTCGGCGGACCGGTGCTGGACGACCCGGCCGCGCTGGAGGACTACCGGGCCCGCGCCGGCGACGCCGCGCACCTGGTGGTGTCGGCCGACGTCCTGGTGGGGGACCCCGACCTGGCGCTGCCCGAGGCGTGGGCGCTCGCCGCGGCGCGCAGCACCGGCGAGTTCCCGCCGCTGGAGCCGCCGGACCCCGCACGCGCGACGACCCGGCGCGAGCTCGACACCGTCGCCCGGGCGCTCGCCCGGACCGTCGTGGGCGACGAGGACACCGTCGCCGAACGCCTGGACGACCTCGCCGCCCGGACCGGGGCGGACGAGCTGCTGGTGTTCTCCTCGACCCACGACCGCGACGCGCAGGACGCGTCCGACGCCGCGCTGGCGCGGCTGCTCGGCGCGGGCCGCTGAGCCCGCGGGGCGCTCAGCCCGGCTGCTCCCCGACCAGCACCCAGGTCGCGCGGACCGGGAACTGCACGTCGGCGCTCGCCGGGTCGATCGACGGCGGCGCACCGAACACCTGCACCTGCGCGGTCACCAGCCGGTCGCCCGGCTCGGGCAGTGCGACGGTGAAGTCGGTGCGGGTGCCCGGCGCGGCGATCGGGCTGCGCTGCTGCACCGGGGCCGGGTCGGTGCCGCGGGTGTAGGCGTAGACGACCTGCCAGGGCGCGGAGGAGACCTCCTCGGGCACCGTGATCCGCACCTGCGTGCCGGCCGGCACGGGTGCGGTGACGCGGGCGTTCGGGGCGTCGGCGCAGTTCTCGAGCTTCGTGTCGCAGAACTGGGTGGGCGCGGCGGTCAGCGAGGTCCCGCCGACGTCGAAGGTCACCGTCGGCGCGTCGGACCCGCACCCGGCGAGCACGAGGGCGGCCGCGGCGAGGGTCCCGGCGAGTGCGCGGGCGGACCGGGCCGGCCGCGGACCGGACGGGGTGCGGCGCCGTCGGGAGCGGGTGATCACGCCGACCAGCGTACGGATCCGGGCGGCGTGCCCGGCTCAGCGCCCGCCGGGCGCCCGGTGCACCCGGGGGCGGGTCCCCGCGGCGGGCGGCCCGGCCGCGCCCGCCGAGCGCGGCCCCAGCCCCGGCACCAGCGACGTCCCGCGCCGCACCAGGACCGCCTGCACCGCGAACAGCGCGACCACCCCGGTGATGATCAGGAACCCGGTGCCGAACGTGTCGTGCGGGGCCAGCACCCCGACCGCGCCGCCCAGCACCCACGCCAGCTGCAGGACCGTCTCCGACCGGCCGAACGCCGACGCCCGGGCGTGCTCGGGCAGGTCGCGCTGCACCACCGCGTCGAGGCACACCTTGGCCAGCGCGCTCGCCGTGGACGCGACCAGCGCCGCGACCACGGCGGCCGGCACCCCCGGCAGCGCGGCGACGCCCGCCGCGGCGAGCACGGCCGCCCCGGCGGCGGCGAGCACCACCGGCTCCACCCGGCCGAAGCGGCTGCGCGCCCCGACCGCGTTCCCCACGAACAGGCCCACGCCGGCGGCCGCGCCGACGACACCGATCACCACCAGCTGCCCCGCCGGGTCCCCGCCCGGGGCCTGCTCCGCGCCGGCCTTGACCACGAACGCGACGAACAGGGTGAGGAACCCGGTCAGCACCCGCACGGTGCTGGTGCCCCACAGCGCGACCAGCACCGCCCGCGTCGCCGGGGCCCTGGTGCGGCGGGCGCCCGGACGCGCCGCCGGGACCGCCGCGGACACCTCGCCCGCGGTGACCTCGACCCACCGCGGGATCCGCAGGCACAGCACCGCACCCGCGACGCCGAGCAGCGCGGTCCACCACAGCGGGCCCGCCGCGCCCGCGACGACGGCCGCCGCGGCCGCGACCGCGCCGGCCACCCCGCCCGCGGCCATGCCGAAGGTGGTCAGCCGGGAGTTCGTCGTCGCCAGGGTGATCGTCGAGGGCAGCACCCGCGGGGTGACCGCCGCCTTGAGCACCAGGAACGACTTGGACAGCACCATGATCCCGAGCGCGGCCGGGTAGAGCAGCCAGTCGTCGAGGTGGAACACCAGCACGACGGCGAGCACCGCACGCCCGGCGCAGGACACCGCCATCGCGATCCGCCTGCCCCGCTGCAGCCGGTCCAGCGCCGGACCGATCACCGGCGCGACCAGCGCGAACGGCGCGACGGTGATCGCCAGGTAGAGCGCGACGTTCGCGGTGGACTCCGCGGTGGCCGCGGCGAAGAACAGGGTGTTGGCCAGCGCGACGGCGACCGCCGCGTCGAGCGCGTAGGTCAGCATCGTGGCGTAGGTCAGCGCGGTCAGCCCGGACCGGTCGGCGCCGTCCGCGGTCGCGGCCCGCCGGAACAGCGCGACCGCGCGGCCGCCCAGCTCCCGGGTGCGGTGCACCGCGACCCGGGTGACGGTCGCCCGCCGGGGGACCGCGGCGGGGCCGGGGCGGGGCAGCTCGTCGGTCGCGGTGGCGGGCGCGCCGCGGCGCAGCGCCGGGTCCGACGCGATCGGTGCCGTCCGCGGGTCGGGGCCCGCGACGCGCGCCTGCGGGCGGGCCGCCCGGCGGCGGCTGCGGAACGGGATCTGCGCCACGGGGACATTGTGCCGTCGGGGTCCGACGGTTCCGGGCCTCCGCCCGGGTGGTGTCACCCGCCCGGCGCAGCGGCGGTCAGGCCGGGGGAGCGGGCAGCCGCACCCGGAACGTCGTCGGCCACAGCTTGCCGGTCAGCAGGAACTCGTCGCCGCCGACGTGGGCGATGCCGTTGAGCACGTCCGCCCCGGCGCGCCGGTCGGGCGGCAGCAGCCCGGAGGCGTCGACGACGGCGTCGACCACACCGGTCGCCGGGTCGATCCGCACGATGTCGTCGGTCTGCCAGACGTTGGCCCACACCCGGTCCCCGACGCACTCCAGCTCGTTGAGCCGGGTCACCGGGGCGCCGTCGAGGGTCACCGCGACCGAGCCGGCCGGCGCCATGTCGGCCGGGTCGTGGAAGGTCAGCCGGTCGGTGCCGTCCGAGCGCACCAGCCGGGTGCCGTCGTCGCACAGGCCCCAGCCCTCGCCGTCGACGGGCACCTCGCGCAGCGGCCGCAGCGTCGCCCGGTCCCACTCGATCGCGACACCGTCGCGCCAGGTCAGCTGCCAGATCCGGGTGCCGCTGACGGTGATGCCCTCCCCGAAGTACGCCGGCGGCAGCGGGCTCGCGGCCCGCACCGCGCCGGTGGCCGGGTCGAGCGCCCGCAGCTGCGAGCTCCCCACCCGGCCGGTGCCCTCGTACAGGGTGCCGTCGCGCAGCTCCAGGCCCTGGGTGAAGGCCGTCCGGTCGTGCGGGACCTGCGCGAGCACCTGCGGGCGCAGCACCGGCACCGGCCCCGGGGCGGGCAGTCCGGGGTCCGGGGAGGCCGCCCCGCAGGCCGCGACGGCGAGCAGCAGCGCGAGCAGGACGGCGCACGACGGGCGGCGGAGCGGGGAACGGGCGGGCACCCGGCCAGGATGCCCGGACCCGGGTGGCACACTGGGGAGGTGAGCACGGGTGAGGTGAGTGTCGGGGTGCCGGACGCCGGCGTGGAGCCGGCCGGGACCGCGGAGCCGCGGGTGACACCGGCCCCCGCGCACCTGTTCGAGGCCGTCGACGAGGCGCGGGCCGCCGCCGTCGACGAGGCGGCCGACGAGCTGGGCCCCGCCGCGGCCGCCTCCGCCGTCGGGGCGCACCTGGGTGCCGCCGCCGAGGACGACGGCTCGGTCACCCACTCCTTCGCCGCGGAGCTGCCCGGCTACCGGGGCTGGCGGTGGGCGGTCACCGTCGCCGCCGCCGAGCCGGCCGGCCCGGTCACCGTCTCGGAGTCGGTGCTGCTGCCCGGCTCGACCGCGCTCGTCGCGCCCGACTGGGTGCCGTGGGACCAGCGGGTGCGCCCCGGCGACCTCAAGCCCGGCGACCTGCTGCCCACCCCCGCCGACGACCCGCGCCTGGTGCCCGGCTACGTCGACTCCGGCGACCCGGCCGTCGACGCGCTGGCCCGCGAGGCCGGCCTCGGCCGGGAGCGCGTGCTGTCGTTCGAGGGGCGCGCCGCCGCCGCCGAGCGCTGGCAGGACGGCGAGCACGGCCCGGCCGCCGACCTCGCCCGCTCCGCGCCCGGGTCCTGCGGGACCTGCGGGTTCCTGGTGCCCCTGGCCGGCGCGCTGCAGGGCGTGTTCGGGGTCTGCGCCAACGCCTCGTCCCCGGCCGACGCGCAGGTCGTCGCCGTCGGGTTCGGGTGCGGGGCGCACTCGAGCGTCGCCGAGCCGTCCGGTTCGCCGGTGCACGTCTCGGCCCTGGTCTACGACGACGGGGTCGACCTCGAGCCGGTCGGGTCCTGAGCACTCCGTCCGGGGCCGACCCGTTCGGCACCGCGGCGCTGCGGGACGGCGTGCTGGCGGCCTGGTCGTCGTCGCCGACCCGGTTCCGTGAGGACGTCAACACCGAGGACGACCTGCGCCGCGGCGGCTACGCCGACACCTGGGTCGCCGAGCTGCTGCAGAACGCCGCCGACGCCGCGCTCGCCGCCGGGGTCCCCGGCCGGGTCCGGGTGACCGTCGCCGACGGCCCCGAGCTGCGGGTCGCGAACACCGGCGCCCCGCTCGACGCGGCCGGGGTCGCCGCGCTGGCCGCGCTGCGGGCCTCGGCGAAGCGCGACGACGCGGGCGCGACCGGCCGGTTCGGGGTCGGGTTCGCCGCCGTACTGGCGCTGTGCACCGCACCCCGCCTGGTGACGGCGGCCGGGGGCGTCGCGTTCTCCGCCGACCGCACCGCCGCCGCGGTCGCCCGCCTCGGCGGCGCCGCGGCCGCGGAGCTGGCCCGCGACCCTCGGGTGCCGGTGCTGCGCCTGGCCTGGCCCGCGCCGGAGGAGGAGCCGCCCCCGCCGGGGTTCGCCACCGAGGTGCGGCTGCGTCCCGACCCGGGCGGCCGGACCGCGGACGAGCTGCTCGACGAGGTCGCCGCCACCGCCGCGGACCTGCTGCTGGCGCTGCCGGGCCTGGAGTCGGTCACCGCCGGGGCCGTCACCGTCGCCCGGACCGATCTCGGCGACGGCCGCGTCCGCGTCGGCGACGACACCCACCTGCTGGTCACGGGCGGGTCCGGGGTGCGGTGGGCGCTGCCGCTGCGCGACGGTCGTCCCGCGCCGTACGGCCCCGACGCGGGCGAGGTCCTGCACGCGCCCACCCGCAGCGCCGAGCAGCTGTCGCTGCCCGCGCGGCTGCTCGCGCCGTTCCCGCTGGACCCCGACCGGCGCCGGATCCGCGCCGACGACCCCGCCGTCGACGCGCTCGTCGGGGCCGCGGCGGCGGCCTACGCCGAGCTGCTCCTCGCCGTCGCCCCCGCGGAGCGCACCGCGCTCGTCCCCGCGCCGGGGTTCCCGCGCTCCCCGCTGGACGCCCGGCTGCACGAGGCGCTCGCCGCGACCCTCGCCCGCACCCCCTGGCTGCCCGCGGCCGGGGGGCAGCTGCTCGCGCCGGAGCGCGCCGAGTGGCTCGACGTGCCCGGCGACGGCCTGCCCGAGCTGCTCGCCGCGGCCGGTCCCGCCTTCGCCCGGCTCGTCGCGTCGGGCACCGTGCCACCCGCCGGGCCCGGCACCGACCGCGTCGGCGCGGCCGGGCTCGCCGACCGGCTCACCGGCGTCGAGGCGGACCCGGCCTGGTGGCACGGGCTGTACGCGGCGCTGGCCCCGGCCGTCGACGCCGTCCCGGGCCTGGCCCGCGAGCTGGGCGCGCTGCCCGTCCCGCTCGCCGACGGGCGTCTGGTCCCCGGCCCGGCCTCGGTGCTGCTCGGCGTCCCCGACGGCCCGGACGCCGCCGGCGTGCCCGCGCTGCGCCTGGTCCACCCCGGGGCGGCGCACCCGCTGCTGCGCCGCCTCGGCGCCGCCGACGCCGACCGCGCCACCCTGCTCGCGGCCCCCGCGCTGCTCGACGCCGTGGAGCGGTCCGTCGACGACGCCGAGTCCGGACTCGACACCACGGGCCTGGCGCGCACCGTGCTCGCGCTGCTCGGCACCGCCGACGGCCCCGACCCGCGCTGGGGCGCGCTCGCGCTCACCGACGACGAGGGCCGTCCCGCCCGCGCCGACGAGCTCGTCCTGCCCGACGCGGCGGTGCGCGGGCTGCTCGACCCCGACGCCCCGGTCGGCGTCCTGGGCCCGGAGTGGGCGCGCACCGACCGGGACGCGCTGGTGGCGGCCGGGGTGCTGGACGGGTTCACGGTGGGACCGTTCGACCCCGACCGGCTGCACGACGCGCAGGCCTGGCTCGACGAGTTCCCCGACGACCCCGGCGACCCCGCCGACCGGCCTGCCGTGCGCGACCTCGACCTCGTCGACGACGACCGCTGGCCCGAGGCGCTCGCCCTGCTCGCCGCGGGCCGCGACACCCGGGCCGCGGTCCTCACCGGGTACACGGCCTGGTGGCTGGCCCGCCACGTCCGGATCGGCGGGCGCCTGGCCGGCACCTGGCGGCTGCGTTCGGCGGCCGGGCTGGCCGGGCTGTACGACCCGGTGCCCGAGCTGCCCGGGGTCGACGAGGCCGTGCTCGCCGCGGTCGGCGTGCGCGCGCGGATCGTCGCCGACGGCCCGGACGAGGTCGTCGCGCTGCTCGACCGGCTCGCCGACCCGTCGCGCACGGTCACCGGCGACGTCGCGACCGCCGCCCACGCCGCGCTCGCCGCCGCGGTCGCCGACGGGCGGGCCGACCTCGACGGCATCGAGCCGCCGGAGCGGGTCCGCACCGTCACCGGCGCGGTGGCGCCGGCCGACCGGGCCGTGGTCCTCGACGCGCCGTGGGTGCTGCCCGCCCTCGGCGGCCTCCCCGCGGTCGGCGGGGGTGACGATCCCGACACCCTCGCCGAGCTGCTCGACCTGCCGCTGGCCTCGGCGCGGGTCTCCGGCCGGGCCCGCGGCGCCGGCACGGCCGGGCCGTGGACCGCCGACCCGGAGGTGGTGCTCGCCCTGGCCGCCCTGGGTGTCGGGCCCCCGGCGGGGCGCCTGCACCGGCACGACGAGCTCGTCGTCGACCTCGACGACGGCGGGGCCGTGACCGTCCCGGCCTGGCCCGGCCGCGGCGACGACTGGCACGCGTCGGACCCGCTCCGCGCGCTGGTGGCTGCGCTCGCGGCGGCGCGCCGTGTCAGGATGCCGGGGTGAGCGAGCGACTGCCCCGACGGGTGGCGGTGCTGTCGGTGCACACCTCACCGACCGAGCAGCCCGGCACCGGCGACGCCGGCGGGATGAACGTCTACGTCGCGCAGACGGCGATCCGGATGGCCCGCCGCGGCGTCGAGGCGGAGATCTTCACCCGCGCGACGTCGTCGGACCAGCCGCCGACGGTCGAGCTGGAACCGGGCGCGACGGTCCGCTTCGTCGCGGCCGGCCCGTTCGAGGGCCTCGGTAAGGACGACCTGCCCAGCCAGCTGTGCGCGTTCACCGCAGGCGTGCTGCGCGCCGAGGCCCGCCACGACCCCGGCTGGTACGACGTCGTCCACTCCCACTACTGGCTCTCCGGGCAGGTCGGCTGGCTGGCCCGGGACCGCTGGGGGGTGCCGCTGGTGCACTCCGCGCACACCCTGGCCAAGGTCAAGAACGCCGCGCTGGCCGTGGGCGACACCCCCGAGCCGCGGGTCCGGGTGATCGGCGAGGACCAGGTCGTCGCCGAGGCCGACCGGCTCGTCGCGAACACCGAGATCGAGTCCAAGCAGCTGCTGGACCTCTACGACGCCGACCCGCGCCGCACCGTCACGATCCCGCCCGGGGTGGACACCGACCGGTTCCGGCCCGGTGACCGGGCCGCCGCCCGCGCCGCGCTGGACCTGCCCGACGGCGCGGTGGTGCTCGCCTTCGTCGGGCGCATCCAGCGGCTCAAGGCGCCCGACGTGCTGCTGCGCGCCGCCGCCGAGCTCGTCGCTCGGGTGCCGTCGCTGCGCGCGCACCTCGTCGTGCTCGTCGCGGGCGGACCGTCCGGGTCGGGGCTGGCCGAGCCGACGTCGCTGCACGAGCTGGCCGCCGAGCTGGGGATCACCGACCTGGTGCGGTTCCTGCCGCCCCGCGGCGGCGACGAGCTGGTGACGGTCTACCGGGCGGCCGACGTCGTCGCCGTCCCCAGCCACAACGAGTCCTTCGGGCTGGTCGCGCTGGAGGCCCAGGCCTGCGGGACGCCGGTGGTGGCGACCCGGGTCGGCGGGCTGCCCGTCGCCGTCGCCGAGGGCCGGTCCGGTCTGCTCGTGAGCGGCCACGACATCTCCGACTGGGCCGACGCCCTCGGCGAGCTGGCGCTGGACCCCGACCGGCGGGAGCGGATGGCCCGCGCCGCGGCCGGGCACGCCCTGCAGTTCTCCTGGGACCGCACCACCGACGCCCTGCTGGGCGCCTACGACGAGGCCCGCACCGAGTTCGCGGTGCGGCGACGGGGGGACGCATGACCGAGGTCGACACCCGGACCGGGAAGACGATCGGCGCGGCACTGTCCGACATGGACGTCGAGCACGTCCACCGCGGCCCCGGCCAGTGGCTCGTGACGCTGCCCGGCCAGGCCCGGCTGCAGACCCAGACCTGGCTGATCCTGCGCGAGCAGACCCTGGCGGTGCAGGCGTTCGTGTGCCGCAGGCCCGACGAGAACCACGAGGGCGTCTACCGGTTCATGCTGCTGCGCAACGCCAAGCTGTACGGCGTGCACTACTGCCTGGACCGGGTCGGCGACATCCACCTGGTCGGGCGGCTGCCGCACCACGCCGTCACCGCCGACGAGATCGACCGCGTCCTGGGGTCGGTGCTGCAGGCCGCCGACGGCGACTTCAACACGTTCCTCGAGCTCGGCTTCGCCTCCTCGATCCGCCGCGAGTACGCGTGGCGCAGCGAGAACGGCGAGTCGACGGCGAACCTGAAGGCGTTCGAGCACCTCTTCACCTGACCCGCGGGTAACTTTTCGTCCCGTCGACCGGCTCCGGGGCCGGGCGCGCTCTAGCATGGCGCCGACACCGGGCGGGCCCACGCGCGCCGCCCGGCCCCCGGAGTCCAGGACCTCGCGAAGGAGCGAAGCCTTGTCGTTGCGCAGCCCGTACCCGGACGTCGAGATCCCCGACGTCTCGCTGACCGAGTTCCTGTTCGCCGACGGGTTCGGCGACCGTGCGGACGCGCCCGCGTTCCTCGACGGCACCACCGGTGACCAGCTCACCTACACCGAGTTCCACGGCCTCGTGGAGAAGATCGCCGGCGGGCTCGCCGCCCGCGGCATCGGCCAGGGCGACGTCGTCGCGCTGTTCGCACCGAACCTGCCGCAGTGGGCGGCCCTGTTCCACGGCATCCTGCGCGCCAACGGCATCGTGACCAGCGCGAACTCGATGTACACCGCGGGCGAGCTGGCCCACCAGCTCAAGGACTCCGGCGCGAAGATGGTCATCACGGTCTCGCCGTTCCTCGACCGCGCGGTGCCCGGTGCCGCGGAGGCCGGGCTCTCCGAGGACGCCGTGCTCACCATCGACGCCGCCGAGGGCCACGACTCGCTGCGCGACCTCGTCTCCTCCGGCGGCCCGGCCCCCGAGCTGCGCACGACCGCGACCGACACGGCGGTGCTGCCCTACTCCTCGGGCACCACCGGTCTGGCCAAGGGCGTGGTGCTGACCCACCGCAACCTGGTCGCGAACCTGTGCCAGATCGCCCCGATGGGTGACGTCACCAGCGACACCAAGATCATGGCGTTCCTGCCGTTCTTCCACATCTACGGCATGACCGTGATGATGAACCAGGGCCTGCACCAGCGCGCCACCGTCGTCACGATGCCGAAGTTCGACCTCGAGCAGTTCCTGACGATCACCGAGAAGCACGGCGTGGACCGCCTCTACATCGCCCCGCCGGTCGCGGTCGCGCTGGCGAAGCACCCCATCGTCGAGAAGTTCGACCTGTCGTGCGTGAAGACGGTCTTCTCGGGTGCGGCGCCGCTCGACGGCGAGCTCGGCCGCGCCGTCGCCAAGCGCCTGGACTGCACGGTGCTGCAGGGCTACGGCATGACCGAGCTGTCCCCGGTCAGCCACTGCATGCCCGACGACCGCGGCGACCTCGACCTGAACTCCTCGGGCTTCGCGCTGCCGAACATCGAGTGCAAGCTCGTCGACCCCGAGACCGGCCAGGAGGTCGGCGTCGGCGAGCGCGGCGAGCTGTGGGTGAAGGGCCCGAACGTGATGGTCGGGTACCTGAACAACTCCGACGCCACCGACGCGACCAAGGACGCCGAGGGCTACCTGCACACCGGCGACATCGCCGTCGTCGACGACGAGGGCGTCTACTCGATCGTCGACCGCGTCAAGGAGCTCATCAAGTACAAGGGCTACCAGGTGCCGCCGGCGGAGCTGGAGGCGCTGCTGCTGACCCACGACAAGATCGCCGACACCGCGGTCATCGGCGTCAAGGACGCCGACGGCGAGGAGGTGCCGAAGGCGTTCGTCGTGAAGCAGGCGTCGGGGGACGACCTGACCGAGGACGAGGTCATGGCCTTCGTCGCGGAGAAGGTGGCGCCGCACAAGAAGGTGCGCGTGGTCGAGTTCATCGAGCAGATCCCCAAGTCGGCGTCGGGGAAGATCCTGCGCAAGGACCTGCGGGCCCGGGAGAACGAGAAGGCCTGACCTTTCTGAACGGCCGGGACGGCGCCGTGACCTGCAGCGATGCGGGGGCGGCGCCGTTCCGGTGTCTGCGGGGGGTGGGCCGCGGGATCCGACGTCGCGCCCCGTCCGGACGTACGTGGGTGCTGTGCGCCCGGGCTCGGGACGGTGACCGGACCCGGCGAGGCCGGGAGCGCATCGGCCCGCGCGCGTGGAACGGGCGGGATGCTCAGCCCACGGTCCCGAACGTCGCGCTCGCGCCCGGCGCGTGGTCGGACCCCTCGACGTCCTCGCCGTCGGCGTCGACGGCGGTCAGCGTGACCGTGACGGCGAACTCGCGCACGTGCGCGGCGGGGAGCGGGAAGCCGACGTCGAACCGGGCGGTGCCGCCCGGCGGCAGCCGCACCTCGGGCCGGTCCTCCTCGCCGGACGCGGTCAGCCCGGCGCCGTCCGCGGTGGCGGCGACGTCGAGCCCCGACAGGTCGACGGGCGCACCGGTCGGGTTGGTCAGGGTCAGGGTGACCGTCGCGGTCCGGACGCGTGCCTGTGCGGGGTCGGCGCCCTCGCCGCGGGGCGGGGACACCGCGACGACGCTGCCGCCCGGGAAGGTGTGCGGCCGCCCGAAACCGGTGACGACCGGCGCGGGCTCCGCGTGCCCGACCCCGTCCGCGGCGGCGGCCTCCGCGGCGGCGCGGGCGGCGACCTCGGCGTGGGAGACGGTGGTGGAGCACCCCGTCGTCACGGTGAGCAGTGCCAGTGCGGCGACGAGCACGGCACGCGGTGGTCGGAGCATCGTCACGCCTTCCGGGAGGGGCCGGTGCCCGGGACCTCGCCGCCGTCGCCGGCGGCATTACCGGTCCCCGCCGCCGGTCGTCGGTCCTCGGGACCTGCGGCCCGGGGCCGCCGGGACCTTCGTCGCGGGATCGCGGCCGCGGCTAACACCGCCGCGACGACGCGCGAGGGCCCGGCCATGGGGACGACGACGACCTTCTCGTGGCCCGGTTCCGGCGCGGTCCGGCCGCCGGGGCGGATCGTCGCGGTGGACGCCGCCCGCGGTCTCGCGCTGATCGGGATGATCGCGGTCCACCTGTTCTCCGAGACCGGTCCGGACGACGCCGCCTCGCCGGTCCAGAGCGTGCTGGCCGGGCGGGCCGCGCCGCTGTTCGCGGTCCTGGCCGGCGCGGCCGTCGCGTTCACGACGGGCCGCGCACGCGTCGTCGGGGCACGTCCGGCCCGGGTCGCGGCGGCCCGGCTCGGCACCCGTGCCGTGCTGGTCTGCCTGCTCGGCCTGGCGCTGGGCTCGTTCGACACCGACCGCAGCCCCGGCGTCATCCTCGTGTTCTACGGCGTGCTGTTCGCACTGGCGGTGCCGCTCGTGCTGCTGCCGACCCGCGCGGTGCTCGCCGCCGGCGTCGTGGCGGCCTGCGTGATGCCGGTGATCAGCCACCTGGCCCGCGCACACCTGCCCGCCCCGCTCGGCACCGACCCGTCGTTCGTGTCGGTCGTGACCGATCCGGTGACGGCGCTGCGCGAGGTGACCCTCACCGGCAACTACCCGGTCGCGACCTGGTTCGCCTACGTGTGCGTCGGGCTCGTCGTCGGGCGGCTGGACCTGTCCTCACGCCGGGTGGCGCTGCGTCTGGTCGTCGTCGGGACCGCCGTCGCGATCGCCGCCTACTGGGTGTCGTGGGTGCTCCTGCACCCGCTGGGGGGCCTGTCCCGGCTGCTGACGCTGCCGGCGGACACCGACGACCCGGTGTCGGAGCTGCTGTCGGTGGGGGCGGGCGGGGTCGTCCCCACCGACAGCTGGTGGTGGCTGGCGGTGCTCAGCCCGCACTCCGGCACGACCCCGCAGGTCGCGCAGTCGGCCGGGATCGCGGTGGCGGTCGTCGGGGTGCTGTGCCTGGCCACCGGGCTGCCCGGAGGGACCGGACGCGCGGTGGACGTCGTGCTGTCACCGCTGGTCGCGACGGGGTCGATGACGCTGACCCTGTACTGCGTGCACGTCGTGTACCTGATCTCGCCGTACTCGCGGAAGGACTCGGTGCCGGCCTTCGTCGCCGAGATCGCGGCCTACGCGGTGTTCGCCCTGGCCTGGGGGAGCCGGTTCCGGCGCGGCCCGCTGGAGGGGCTGGTCGGGCGGGCGGTCGGGCGTGCCGGGGCGCTCGCCGCCGGTCGGCCGCCCGCCGAGCGGCGGGCCGGGGACGGTGTGGCCCGCGCCCGGTGACGCCGAGCGGCGGGGGCCGCGCGGGCCGGGCCGGCGGGCGATGAGTTCCGCCGCCTCCTCCGGTCCACCACGGGAGACGACCTCGAGGAGGCCCCATGCCCCGCACCCGGGTGCACAACCTGTTCCTCTCCCTCGACGGCTACGCGGCCGGCGACCGCGTGACCGCCGACGCCCCCATCGGGGATGCCGGAGCGCTGTTCGCGGGCTTCGACGGCAGGCTCATCCACGGCATCGGCGGCGTCGACGCGCCGCTCACGCTCGACGGGGCCCTGACCGCCCTGTGGGGCCAGGGCATCGGCGCGGAGATCATGGGACGGCGCAAGTTCGGCCCGCAGCCCGGCGACCGGCCGGAGGACGGCTGGCGGGGCTGGTGGGGTGACGAGCCGCCGTTCGGGACGCCGGTGTTCGTCATGACCCACGAGCCGCGCCCGCAGCTGGACTTCGCCGACGGCACGAGTTTCCGCTTCGTCGACGGGACGCCGGAGGAGGTGCTGCGGCTCGCGTTCGACGCCGCGGACGGCGGGGACGTGCGCCTCGGTGGCGGGCCGTCGACGATCCGGCAGTTCCTGCGGGCCGACCTCGTGGACGTCATGCACCTGGTGATCAAGCCGATCACCCTGGGGCGCGGGGTGTCGCTGTGGGACGGCCTGGCCGGCGTCGAGAAGCGGTTCACCGTCGAGTCGGTCGCGTCGGCGGGCGGGGTCGTGCACCAGTTCTGGAACCGGCGGCGCGACGCCTGACGTTCAGCGCGCGGTCTGCTCCGGCGTCTCGCCGAAGGTGCGGGTGTAGGCGACCCGGAACCGCCCGAACCGCGCGAACCCCCAGCGCGCCGCGACCACCGCGACCGGCTGCCCGGAGCCCGCGCGCAGCTCGGCGCGCACGCCGTCGAGGCGGGCCCGCCACAGCACCTGGGCCGGGTCGACGCCCGCGCGCCGCATCCCGGCGACGGCGGCCCGGGCCGGACCGCCGGTCACCCGGGCGAGGTCCGCGGGACCGACGGGCCGGTGGGCGTGCCGCCGCAGGTGCTCGGAGACCCGGCGGACGAGCCGGGCCGGGAGGGCGGCGCCGTCGTCGGTGCGGGCCGTGTCCGGCACGGTGCTCGGGAACGTCGCGAGGAACGTCGAAGTCAGCCGGTCGAACGCCTCGGCGACCGCCACGGGGCCGTCGAGCAGCATCGGGTTGCCGAGCACGTGGTCGCGGACGTCGACGACGGTCGCCGCCCAGCGCCGCGCGTGTGCGGCCGAGACCGGGGTGATCCCGGCCAGCCGGAACCGCTCGCCGTCGACGCCGTAGGCCTGTGCGGCGTAGCGGGCGACCGCGGCCGCGTCGAGGTGCACGACGTCGAGGTCGACGTCCTCGGCGAGGTCGGTGAACCGTCCCTGCGGGGGCAGCACGCCGACGTCGCCGGGGCCGAGCTGCACCTCGCCGTAGGCCTCGGTCCCCCAGCACATCGACCCGTCGTGGAGGACGTCGACGGCGTAGGTGCGGTCCACCGGCTCGACCTGCGCGTCGATCGACCCGACGATCCACAGCTCGCTCATCGAGAACGTGGAGACCAGGACGGTCTCCTGGCCCATCTCGAACTCGCGGCCGTCGGCGGGGGGCCGCACGACGGTGTGCGAGTAGAACTCCGAGGCGAACCGTTCGACCTCGTACGGGGAGTCGGTCCGGAAGCTGATCCGCTGCGCACCGCAGTGGGAGGGGTCCTGGGTCACTCGTCCTCCACCGCCGCCGCAGGGTGACCGGATGCGGAAAGTTACCCCGCTCGGGGCCTGCGCGCGACCCCCGCACCTAGCCTGTCCCGATGGCGATCCCGTGGACGATCACCGTCGACTGCTCCGACACCCGTCGTCTCGCCGCGTTCTGGTCCGCCGCGCTGGGCTACGTCCCGTCGCCGCCGCCGCGCGGCTTCGCGACCTGGGAGGACTGGCTGGTCTCCTTCGACGTCCCGCGCGAGGAGTGGGGCGACGGTGCCGCCCTCGACGACCCGGACGGCGTCGGCCCGCGCATCTCGTTCCTGAAGGTGCCCGAGCCCCGCACCGTGAAGAACCGTCTGCACCTGGACCTGCAGGTCACGGGGGGCCGGGACCGGGACCCGGCGGAGCGCGACGCGGTGCTGCGCGCCGAGGCCGAACGGCTGTGCGGGCTCGGCGCACGGGTCGTGCACGAGGCCCTGCACCCGGGTTCTCCACATGTGGATCACCTGTGGATGGCCGACCCGGAGGGCAACGACTTCTGCGTGGTGTGAGGCGTGGTCAGCCGCCGTCGGCCAGGTCGGCGACGTCGTCGGCGCAGCCCCAGGACAGCGTGACGCCCGAGCCGCCGTGGCCGTAGTCGTGGATCACCCGCGGCCGGTCGGCGGTCGCGGGCTCGGCCTCCAGACGGACCTGCGGGCGCGCCGGGCGCAGGCCCGCGAGATGCCCGAGGACCTCGGCGTCGCGCAGCGCGGGGACGATGTCGCGGCAGCGCTGCACGATCGCCGCGCCGACCGCGGGGTCCGGCGCGGTGTCCCAGACGCCGTCGTCGAGGGTGCCGCCGAGGATGCAGTCGTGCTCGCGCGGGTGGACGTAGGCCCGCCCGCCCGGGTGCGCCTCGTCGCGGACCGACAGCGTCAGCCCGGGGTTGGTGACGCGCACGATCTGCCCGCGCACCGGGGTGACCGTGGTGTCGCCGGCCAGTGTCCGCGCCCCGAGCCCGGAGCAGTGCACGACGAGGTCGGCGTCGCGCCCGGCCTCGGCGAGCGAGGCCACCCGCCGCCGCTCCAGCACGACCCCGCGGCGGCCGGCCTCGGCGGCCAGCCATGGCAGGTGCACCGGCATCTCGACCAGCGGTACCGCGAAGCGCAGGCCGTGCGCGTAGCCGGGCGGCAGCTCGTCGGGACGGGCCGGGCGGACCTCGCCGACCGCGGCGGACCACCACTGCGGCTCCGGCTCCTCGCGGTAGAGCGTCAGCGACTCGCGCATCACCACGCCGGGCACGCCGTCGGCGGCCTGGCGGGCCAGCGCGTCGAAGGTGCGGCGGCCCCAGTCGAGGACCCTGTCGCGGGGACCGGCCCGGGTGGGGAACCAGACGGCGGCCGCGAGGTGCGAGGTCGACGCCTCCACCGGCGCGTCGGCCAGCACGCGGACCGACCAGCCCCGCTCGCGCAGCCGGATCGCGCAGCTCAGCCCCGCGATCCCGGCGCCGACCACGACGGCACGACGGTCCTGTCCCATGGCGGTGATCGTCGCAGCCGCCGGGCGGCGCTCGTCACCCGCCCGCCGGCGTCCGGACGCCCTGCGGTCACCCGCCGCGTCCACACTCGGCCGGGTGACCGACCCCCTGCTCGCCGGCGACGCCCTCGCCCGCCGCGCCGCGCTCGTCCTGGCCGTCCCGCTGCAGGCCGCGCTCGGCGCCCGCCTGCTCGACGACGCCGATCCCGCCGCCGGGATCGTGCTGCCCGTCGGCGAGCTGGCCGACGGCGGCGCGGGCGGGGCGCACGCCGGGGCGCTGGCCGTGGGGATGGAGGCCGCCGCGCTGCTGGCGGCGCTGCCGTCGCTGACGGTCGCCGAGCACGCGGTCTCGGTGTCCACCGCCGTCACGCTGCCCGCGCAGGCGCCGCGCGGGCACGACGTCGTGTTCCGCGGGACGCTCGACCGGCGCACCGGCCGGTCGGCGTTCACCTCGGTCGTGGCGGCCTGCGACGGGATCGTCGTGGCCCGCGCGCAGATCGTGAAGGCCGTCGTGCGCGCCCCGGCCCCGTGAGCGCCGGGCTCAGTACGCGGCGTCGAAGAAGGCCAGCTCCAGGTCCACCGCGCGGACGAACAGCGCCGCGACCCGCTCCCGGCCCGTCGGGTCCAGCGCGTCGGCGGCCCGGTCGAGCTCGTCGCGCAGGAACGCCACCCACTCCTCGAACTCCACCCCGCGGTGCAGCTCGATCCACTCGCGCGCGATCCGGTCGTCCGGGACGGCGGCGCCCGGGCGGGTGGCCCAGTCCAGGTAGAGCCACTCCGCCACGACGAGCACCGCGAGGATCTCGGCGTACCCGCCGTCGCGCGCCTCGTCTATGAGGTCGACGAAGCCGACCGTCGGGGCCGTGCGCTGCGGGGTCGTGGTGCCGCCGAGCTCGCCGAGCGAGCGCTCGAAGTAGTCGTTCTCCGGGCCCGCGACCAGGCCCAGCTGGCGCGCGAGGCGCACCCGCGGGACGGGCCGGTCGGCGGCCGCGACGGCGGCGCCCAGCAGCGCGAGGAACGAGTCGACGAACTGCAGGTCCTGCTCCAGGTAGTGCCGCAGGACGCCGCGGTCGAGGGCGCCGGTCCACAGCTCGTCGACGAAGCGGTGCCCGACCGCCGCGTCCCAGGTCGCGGCCGTCGACTCCCGCAGCTGCGCGCTGAACCCCATGGTCCCCAGGCTAGGCGGGGGTGTGACAACGGGCCCCGGCCGGGCGAACATTGCGCGACGCACCGGCCACCGCCGGTGGCGCGGACGACGAGGGGGAGGCGCCATGACCGCCGTGGACCAGGCGACCGGGGGCGAGCTCAGGGCCGGGCTGCGCGACCGGCACGTGACGATGATCAGCATCGCCGGGGTGATCGGCGCGGGGCTGTTCATCGGCTCGGGCAGCGCGATCGCCACCGCGGGGCCCGCCGTCCTGCTCGCCTACCTGTTCGCCGGCGCGCTCGTCGTGCTCGTGATGCGGATGCTCGGCGAGATGGCCGCGGCGCAGCCGGACTCCGGGTCGTTCTCCACCTACGCCGACCGCGCGATCGGGCCGTGGGCCGGGTTCACCGTCGGCTGGCTGTACTGGTGGTTCTGGTGCCTGGTGATCCCGGTCGAGGCGACGGCCGCGGCGGTGATCCTCAACTCCTGGGTGCCCGGCGTGCCGCAGTGGGGCTGGGCGCTGGCAGTGACCGCCGCGCTGACCGTCACCAACCTGTTCTCCGTCGCCAACTACGGCGAGTTCGAGTTCTGGTTCGCGCTGCTCAAGGTGGTCGCGATCATCGCGTTCATCGTCGTGGGCGCGGTGGCGGTGCTGGGCCTGCTGCCCACCGCGCCGCCCGACGTCTCGGGCCTGTCCCGGCTCGTCTCCGAGGGCGGCTTCATGCCGACCGGGGCGGGCGCCGTCGTCGCGGCCGTGCTGGTGACGATGTTCAGCTTCATGGGGACCGAGATCGTCACCATCGCCGCCGCCGAGTCCGGCGACCCGGCGCGCGGCATCGGGCGGGCCACCCGCTCGGTGATCTGGCGGATCGCGGTGTTCTACCTGGCCTCGATCCTGCTCGTGGTCGCCATCGTGCCGTGGAACGACCCGCGGCTGCCCGAGGTCGGCTCCTACCAGGCCGCGCTGGAGGTGCTGCGGATCCCGGGCGCCAAGGCGATCGTCGACGTCGTCGTGCTCGTCGCCGTCGCGAGCTGCCTGAACTCGGCGCTCTACACGGCGTCGCGGATGCTGTTCTCGCTCGGCCGCCGGGGCCAGGCGCCCGCCCTGGTCAACCGCACGACGGGCAACGGCGTGCCGCGCTGGGCGGTGCTCGGCTCGACGCTCGTCGGCTTCGTCGCGGTGATCGCGAACTACGCCTTCCCGGAGGAGGTGTTCGCCGCCCTGCTCGCCACCTCGGGCGCGATCGCGCTGCTGGTCTACCTGGTCATCGCCGTGTCGCAGCTGCGGATGCGCCGGGTGCTGGAGCGCGACGGCGTCGCGATGCCGGTCCGGATGTGGGCCTACCCGGTGCTGACCTGGGCGGTGATCGTGGTGATCCCGGTGGTGCTGGTCTACATGGCGACCCGCGAGGGCTCGCGGTTCGAGCTGGGCATGACCGGGCTCATCGCGGCCGGTGTCGTGCTGGTCGGCGTGCTGCTCACCCGGCGCCGCGGGCGGGCCGCCGTGCGGTGACCGGCGGGTCCTCGCCTACGGTGACCTCCGGCGGAGGGGGTGGGGATGTCGGCGCGAGCACTGGTCCGGAACGGGGCGACGCCGCTGTGGCAGCAGCTGCTGGCGGATCTGCGCCGCCGGCTGTCCGACGGCGAGTTCGACGCCGCGCTGCCCGGCGAGTTCGCGCTGGCGGCCGACTACGCCGTCAGCCGGCACACCGTGCGCGAGGCGCTGCGCCGGCTGCGGGAGGACGGCGCCGTCGTCGCCGGGCGGGGCCGCGTCGCCCGCCCGACCGCGCGCTCGGAGATCGAGCAGCCGCTCGACGAGCCGTACTCGCTGTACGTGGCGGTCGAGGCGGCCGGGCGCACCCAGCGCAGCGTGGTGCGGACCTTCGACGTCCGCGCCGACGGCGTGATCGCCGCCCGGATGGGCCTGGAGGAGTCGACCCCGCTGGTGCACCTGGAGCGGCTGCGCCTGGCCGACGCCGAGCCGCTGGCCGTCGACCGGGTGTGGCTGCCCGAGGAGCTGGCCGCGCCGCTGCTCGACGTCGACTTCACCGACACCGGCATCTACCCGGAGTACCGCCGCCGGTGCGGCATCCGGGTCGACGGCGGCAACGAGAACATCCGCGCGGTGGTGCCCGGCCGTGGTGAGCGCGAGCTGCTCGGCATCGACGACGACGGCGTCGCCGCCCTGTCCATCGAGCGGCTCGGGCTCTCCGGCGGGCGCCCCGTCGAGTGGCGTCACACCCTGGTCCGCGGCGACCGGTTCTCCGTCACCGCCCAGTTCTCGGCCAGCTCGGGCTACCGGGTCGACCTCAACGAGCCGGCCTAGGCGCTGACGCCCGGGACGGACACGCCGATCCCGCCGGCGGTGTCGGCGCCGTAGCGGGCGATCTCGGCGTCGAGGTCGAGCGGGGCGGTCGTCATGGCGTGGTCGCCGTGCAGCAGCGCGGCCGGGACCAGCCAGCACACCTCGAACTCCAGGCCGTCGGGGTCGCGGGCGTAGAGCGCCTTGGTGGATCCGTGGTCCGACGCGCCCACGAGCGCGTCCGCCGCGCGCAGCCGGGCGCCGGTCCGGGCCAGCTCGCCGAGGGTGTCGACCTCCCACGCCAGGTGGTAGAGCCCGACGGTCGCCCGCCCGGCCTGCGAGGCCCCGGCCTGCTCGCCGATGCCGAACAGGGCGAGGTCGTGGTCGTTGGACGAGCCCTCGGCCTGCAGGAACGCCCCGCGGCCGCCGGGGATCTCGGCGACGGTGCGGAAGCCGAGCGCGTCGCGGTAGAAGGCGACGCTGCGGGCGACGTCGCGGACGTAGAGGACGGCGTGGTTGAGGCGCTGGACGGGCACGACGACTCCTTCGATTGAACTCTCAATGACCACGGTACGCCGTGATGCGTGAGAGTTCAACGAGTGACCAGCCAGGTCAGGACGACGGCCGAGCGGGTGTGGTCCACGTTCGCCGCCCGCCGCAGGCGCTCCAGGGCGTCCTCCAGGGAGCGGACGTCCCGCGAGCGCAGCAGCACCAGGGCGTCGGCCTCGCCGGTGATGGTGCCCGCGGTGACGACCTCGGGGACCGCGGAGAGCATCCGCTGCAGCTCGGCCGGGGCGACCGTGCCGCGGCAGAACAGCTCGACGTAGGCCTCCACGCCCGGGCCCTGCTCGGCGTCGGGGTTCACCTGCACCGTGAACCCCTGCACCACTCCCCGGGTGGTCAGCCGGTCGACCCGCCGCCGTACGGCCGAGGCCGACAGGCCCACCCGCTCGCCGAGCTCGGCCCAGCCGGCCCGCCCGTCCACCCGCAGCAGGTCCAGCAGCCTGCGGTCGATCGCGTCGATCCCGTCCACGCCGGCGGATGCTAGCTCGTCGCGCACGGTTCCGGATCGAACACGGTTCCGGACGCACGGATCGTGCGCCTGAAGACGGGAAACGCACCGACCCGGCGCGCGAGCATGGTCGCATGACGGAGACGACCCCGCGGGTGCTGATGTGCCGCCCCGAGCACTTCACCGTGAGCTACCGGATCAACCCGTGGATGCGCCCGGAGCAGCCCACCGACACCCGGCTCGCCCTCGCGCAGTGGGAGAACCTGCACGCCGTCTACCGCGACCTCGGGTTCGCCGTCGAGCTGGTCGACCCGCTGCCCGGTTCGCCGGACATGGTCTACGCCGCCAACGGCGGCACCGTGATCGACGGGACCGCGCTCACCGCCCGGTTCCGGCACGCCGAGCGGGCCGCCGAGGGCCCGGCCTACGCCGACCGGTTCCGCGCCGCCGGGTTCGCCGTGCACGAGGCCGAGCACGTCAACGAGGGCGAGGGCGACCTGCTGCCGGTCGGCGGCACCGTCTACGCCGGCACCGGCTTCCGCACCGACCCCCGCGCGCACGCCGAGGCCGCCCGGGTGTTCGGCCGCGAGGTCGTGTCGCTGCGGCTGGTCGACCCCCGCTACTACCACCTCGACACCGCCTTCGCGGTGCTCGACCCGGCGGGCGGGCCCGGCGCCGTGGCCTACCTGCCCTCCGCCTTCGACGACGCCTCCCAGGAGGTGCTGCGGTTCCGCTTCCCCGACGCGGTGATCGTCTCCGAGGACGACGCGGCCGTGCTCGGCCTCAACTGCTTCTCCGACGGGCGCACGGTCGTCCACGCGCCGCAGGCCGAGAAGTTCGCCGCGGACCTGGCCGAGCGCGGGTTCGGCACCGTCGGCGTCGACACCTCCGAGCTGCGCCGCGGCGGCGGCGGGATCAAGTGCTGCACCCTGGAGCTGAGGGCATGACCACCACCGCACCGGCCACCGCCACGACGACCACGGGCGAGCTCGTCGCACTCGCCGGGGCCCACGGCGTCGCGAACTACGCCCCGCTACCCGTCGTGCTCGCCCACGGCGAGGGCGCGTGGGTCACCGACGTCGACGGCGTCCGCTACCTCGACGCCCTGGCGGGCTACTCCGCGCTGAACTTCGGGCACCGCCACCCCGCGCTCACCGCGGCCGCGCACGCCCAGCTCGACCGGCTCACCCTCACCGCGCGGGCGTTCCACAACGACCGCCTGCCCGGCTTCCAGCGCGACCTCGCCGCGCTGACCGGCACCGAGGCCGTGCTGCCGATGAACACCGGCGCCGAGGCCGTCGAGTCGGCCCTGAAGGTGGCCCGGGCCTGGGGCTACCGGGTCAAGGGGGTGCGCCCCGGGGCGGCGCGGATCGTCGTCGCCGGCGGGAACTTCCACGGCCGCACGACGACCGTCGTCTCCTTCTCCGACGACCCCTCCGCCCGTGACGGCTTCGGCCCGTTCACCCCCGGCTTCGACCGCGTCCCCTACGGCGACGCCGACGCGCTGGCGGCCGCGCTCACCGACGACACCGTCGCGGTGCTGCTGGAGCCGGTGCAGGGCGAGGCCGGGGTGGTCGTGCCCCCGGCCGGCTACCTGCGGGCGGTCCGCGAGCTCACCGCCGCCCGGGACGTGCTGCTCGTCCTCGACGAGATCCAGTCCGGGCTCGGCCGCGCCGGGGCGACGCTGTGCGGGGACCTGTCCGGTGTCCGCGCCGACCTCTACACCCTCGGCAAGGCGCTCGGCGGCGGGATCGTGCCGGTCAGCGCCGTCGTCGGCCGGCGCGACGTGCTGGGCGTGCTGCGCCCCGGTGAGCACGGCTCCACCTTCGGCGGGAACCCGCTGTCGGCCGCCGTCGGGTCCGCGGTGTGCGCGCTGCTCGCGACGGGGGAGTACCAGGCCGCCGCCCGCGACCTCGGCGCCCACCTCGGCGCGCGGCTGCGGGAGCTGCCCGGGCTGACCGCCGTGCGCGGGGTGGGCCTGTGGTTCGGCATCGACGTCGACCCGCGGCTCGGCACCGGGCGCGACGTCTGCGTCGCGCTGGCCCGGCGCGGGGTGCTGGCCAAGGAGACGCACGGCGTGACGGTGCGGCTGTCCCCGCCGCTGGTGGTCACCCGCGACGAGGTCGACGTGCTCGTGGACACGTTGGGCTCGGTGCTGGGGGACCTTTCCGGCGAGTAGGTGGCAGGCTGTCCGCCATGCCGACCCTCGTACTGCTGCGCCACGGTCAGAGCGACTGGAACGCGAAGAACCTCTTCACCGGCTGGGTGGACGTGCCGCTCTCGTCGCAGGGCGAGGCGGAGGCCCGCCGCGGCGGCGAGCTGCTGGCCGAGGCGGGCGTCGCGCCCGACGTCGTGCACACCTCGCTGCTGCGGCGCGCCATCTCCACCGCCAACATCGCCCTCGACGCCGCCGACCGGCACTGGATCCCGGTGAAGCGCGACTGGCGGCTCAACGAGCGCCACTACGGCGCCCTGCAGGGCAAGGACAAGAAGCAGACCCTGGAGCAGTACGGCGAGGAGCAGTTCATGCTCTGGCGCCGCTCCTACGACACCCCGCCGCCGCCCATCGAGAAGGGCAGCGAGTTCTCCCAGGACGCGGACCCGCGCTACGCCGGGATCGACGCGCCGCTGACCGAGTGCCTGGCCGACGTCGTCGACCGCTTCCTGCCGTACTGGACCGAGGCCGTCGTGCCCGACCTGCGCGCCGGCAAGGTCGTGCTGCTCGCCGCGCACGGGAACTCGCTGCGCGCTCTGGTGAAGTACCTCGACGGCATCTCCGACGCCGACATCGCCGGGCTCAACATCCCCACCGGCATCCCGCTCGTCTACGACCTCGACGACGACCTGCGCCCCACCACCCCCGGCGGGCGCTACCTCGACCCCGCCGCCGCCCAGGAGGCCATCGCCGGGGTCGCGAACCAGGGCCGCTGACCGCCGCCGCCCGCGGCGCCCCGGCGGCGCTCCCAGGGGCACTCTCATGGCTTAGAGGGCAACGAGGGTGCCCCTCGGAGCAGCCCGGGGGGCGGGGAGGCGCGGGCGCGGCGAATCCTCGGCAGGTGCGCGGCGAGTGCCCCGGCGGTGCTCCCAGGGGCACTCTCGTGGCTTAGAGGGCAACGAGGGTGCCCCTCGGAGCAGCCCCGGGGGCGGGGAGGCGCGGGCTCGGCGGGGGGCTGGGAGAACCCACGGTGAACGGGGGCCGAACAGTGTCGTCCGGAGGGGTCGCGGACGTCACCATCCGGTGTCCGGCGCTGGTCAGGGGGTACCCCCGGCTGCCTACCATGCAGCCGTGACCACGCTCGCGTGGCTGATCACGGCCCTCGCTCTCCTCCTCGGTCTCGTCGCCGGGGCGGTGCTGGCGCGACGGTCGTCGCACGGCCGCCCCAGTCCCGGCACCGGCCGCCCTCCGGCGGACCGGGCCGACGCCGACGGTCCCACCCTCGGCGAGCTCCTGCACCGCACCTTCCGGCACTCCTCGGCCGGTCTCGCCGTCGTCGGGGCCGGGGGCGAGGTGCTGCTGCACAACCCGCGCGCCGCCGCGCTCGGCGCGGTGAGCGGGGACCGGCTCGACCCGCGGGCGCTCGCCGCCTGCCGCCGGGTGCAGGGGGGCGACCGGCTGCTCGCCTCCGGCGAGTTCACCGTCGACCTCTCCCCGCTGGACCGGACCCCGCGCGGCCCGGTCGCGGTGCAGGCCCGGATCCGCTCACTCGGCGACGGGTTCGCGCTCGTCGAGGCCGTCGACATCTCCGAGGTGGCGCGGCTGGAGGCGACCCGGCGCGACTTCGTCGCCAACGTGTCCCACGAGCTCAAGACACCGGTCGGCGCCGTCGCCCTGCTCGCCGAGGCACTGCTCGACAGCCTCGACGGGCTGGAGCCGGCCGAGGGCCACGAGGCCGACGCCGCCGAGGTCCGTCGGTTCGGCGACAAGCTGCTGCGCGAGGCGACCCGGATGGGCAACCTCGTCTCCGAGCTCATCGCGCTGTCCCGGCTGACCGGCGCCGAGCGGCTGCCCGAGCTCGCCGAGGTCGACGTCGACGAGGTCGTGTCCGAGGCGCTGGCGCGCAGCCGCAACTCCGCCGAGTCGCACGCCGTCGAGGTCACCGCGGACCCGCCGTCCGGCCTGGTCGTCGACGGCGACCGCACGCTGCTGGTCACGGCCCTGACCAACCTGCTGGAGAACGCGATCGCCTACTCGCCCGCGGACTCGTCGGTGTCGGTCAGCCGGCGCGCCTGCGACGGGTCGGTCGAGATCGCCGTCACCGACCGCGGGATCGGGATCGCCCCGGAGCACCAGCAGCGGGTGTTCGAACGCTTCTTCCGCGTCGACCCGGCGCGCTCGCGGGCCACCGGCGGCACCGGGCTCGGCCTGGCGATCGTCAAGCACGTCTGCGCCAACCACGGCGGCGAGGTGCGGCTCTGGAGCCGCCCCGGCACCGGATCGACCTTCACGATGCGCCTGCCCGCCCGCATGGGCGTCGCGGCCACCCCCGACGGGAGCGCTGCCGAGGGCAGCTCCCCGCAGACCGCCACCACCGGAGGATGAGATGACCAGGGTGCTGATCGTCGAGGACGAGGAGTCCTTCGCCGACCCGCTCGCGTTCATGCTGCGCAAGGAGGGCTTCACCACCGCCGTCGCGGCGAACGGCAACGACGCGCTCAGCGAGTTCGACCGCAACGGCGCCGACATCGTGCTGCTGGACCTGATGCTGCCCGGGATGAGCGGCACCGACGTCTGCAAGGCGCTGCGCTCCCGCTCGGCCGTGCCGGTGATCATGGTGACCGCCCGCGACAGCGAGATCGACAAGGTCGTCGGGCTGGAGCTCGGCGCCGACGACTACGTCACCAAGCCCTACTCCGCGCGCGAGCTCATCGCCCGCGTCCGCGCCGTGCTGCGCCGCGGCGGCGAGGCCGGGGTCGAGGCCGAGGGCGGCACCGGCGTGCTGGAGGCCGGTCCGGTCCGGATGGACGTCGAGCGGCACGTCGTGTCGGTCAACGGCGACGAGGTCGCGCTCCCGCTCAAGGAGTTCGACCTGCTGGAGTACCTGCTCCGCAACGTCGGCCGGGTGCTCACCCGGGCCCAGCTCATCGACCGGGTGTGGGGCGCGGACTACGTCGGCGACACCAAGACCCTCGACGTGCACGTCAAGCGGCTCCGCTCGAAGGTCGAGGGCGACCCCTCGACGCCCAAGCACCTCGTCACGGTGCGCGGCCTCGGCTACAAGTTCGACGTGTGACCGAGGGGTTGCCCGCCGCCGCATAACGGCTCGGTAACCTGATCGGGTGCGCCTGGCCGTTCTCGACGTGGGGTCCAACACCGTCCACCTGCTGGTGGTGGACGCCCACCGTGGCGCGCACCCGAAGCCGATGTCCTCCGACAAGGACCAGCTGCGCCTCGCCGAGCATCTCGACCGCAAGGGCGCGCTGGGCAGGGACGGGGTGAAGGCCCTGCTCGAGAGCGTGCACCGGGCCCGCGACACCGCCCGCGCCGCCGGCTGCGACGACCTGCTGGCCTTCGCCACGTCCGCGCTGCGCGACGCGACGAACTCCGCCGAGGTCCTGGCCCGGGTGCAGCGCGAGACCGGGGTGGCCCTGGAGGTCCTGCCCGGCGAGGACGAGGCGCGCTGGACCTTCCTGGCCGTCCGCCGCTGGTGCGGGTGGTCGGCCGGGCGGCTGCTGGTGCTCGACATCGGCGGCGGCTCGCTGGAGCTGGCGGTCGGGCGCGACGAGACGCCGGACGTCGCCGCGTCGGTGCCGCTGGGCGCCGGGCGGCTGACCCGCGAGGCGTTCACCGCCGACCCGCCGTCGCGCGCGGAGGTGGCCGCGCTGACCGAACGGGTCCGTGACGAGCTCGCCCCCGTCGCCGGACGGCTGCGGGCCGCGGGCCGGCCCGACCGCGCCGTCGGCACCTCCAAGACCTTCCGCACGCTCGCCCGCCTCGCCGGTGCCGCGCCGTCCAGCGCCGGGCCCGGCGCCCGGCGCACGCTCACCGCGCAGGGGCTGCGGCAGCTCTCGGCGTTCATCACCCGGATGTCCGGTCCGGACCTCGCCGATCTCGACGGGGTGAGCCCCAGCCGGGCGCACCAGCTCGTCGCCGGGGCCGTCGTCGCACAGGCCGCGATGGACGCGCTCGGCGTGACCGAGCTCGAGATCTGCCCGTGGGCGTTGCGCGAGGGAGTGATCCTCCGTCGCTTCGACATGCTCGACGGAACGAACGGGGACGACCGCTCGGCGCAGATTTCCGGGGGCGGGCTTGGACCCTTGACAACACACAGGGCACGGTGGTCGTGATGAGTGTGGACAGCGGAGAGCCTCGCCAGCGGACCGTCGCCGAGCTCCTGGCCGCCAACGGCGGCCAGCAGCCCGGACGGCGCCGCCGCCGTCGCGCGTCCGAGGACGAGGTCCCGGCGGGCGCCCCGGTCGCGGCGGGCCACGGCGGGCCGGAGGCCCCGGCCGCGCCCCGCCGGCCGGTGCCCGCCGACCGCGTCCGCCCGCCCGCGCCGCCGGAGGCCCCGGGCGGCTTCGCCCCGCGTGGCGGCGACGGGCCCGGCGCGGGTGAGCACCCGTCCTTCCCGCCGGCCCGCCGGCCGGACCCCTCGGAGACCCCGCGCGGGCCCGAGGCCCCGTTCGTGCCCAACGGCAACGCGCCGCGCGGCAACGGCGTCCACCCCGGCCGTGCCGGTGCCGCGGCGCCGGTCCGGCCGCAGGCGCCCGAGCCGCAGGGCCCGCCGAACGGCCGCCCGTGGGGCCGGGACCCCTACGCCCCGGACGCCTACGGCCAGGACCCGCACGGCCCCGACGGGTACGCCCGCGCCCCCTACGGCGCCGAGCCCCACGGCGACGCGTACGGCGGTGAGCCCTACGGCGACCCGTACGGCGCCGAGCCCTACGGCGACCCGTACGCCCGTGACCCCCGCGGCCCCCGCGGGCCGGAGGGCTTCGCCGCCCGCGCCCCCGAGGCGCCGCGCCCCGCGCCGTGGGGCCCGCCGCCCGGTGCCGACGAGGTGGCCGACGAGATCCCCACCAGCCGTCTCGGCGCCCGTCGCCCGTCCGCACCGGCCGACGACGACGGTGGCCCGCCCACCCAGTTCGGCGCCCCGCCCCTGGACGACGACGACGCCACCGGCCGTCACCCCGCCCGTCCGTACCCGGGCGACGGCGGCCCCGTGACCGGTGCCTACGACCCGTTCGCCGACGACGACCACGACGCCGACCCCGGTCGCACCGGCGTGCTCGCCCCCGAGCGTCCGGGCCCGGCCCCCGACGGCTACGACGACTACGAGGACCACGGCGAGCTCGACGGCGGCGCCGTCGAGGACGACGAGCCCGCCCGCCGCCGCTTCGGCCGCCGCGGCGCCGTCGAGGACTCCGGTGCGCAGCCGCCCGCCGGACTCGGCGACGAGGCCCCCACCGGCGCGGCCGGCACCGGGCAGGGGTGGGCGGTCGTCATCGGCCAGTGGATCGGTGGCGCCGTCGCCGGCGCGGCGATCTGGGTGCTGTTCCGCTTCCTGTGGACCTCGCTGCCGGTCGTCGCGATCGTCGCCGCGGTCGCGATCACCGTCGGTCTGGTGCTCGGCGTGCGCGCCCTGCTGCGCCACGACGACCTGCGGACGACCCTGTTCGCGGTCATGGTCGGCCTGCTGCTGACCGTCTCCCCGGCGATCCTGGTGCTGCTGGACCGGTAACGATGCGCGACGCGGCGACGACTCCACGTTTTGTGACACCTTCGCTGCCGCCTGCGCCCGGGGACGTGCGCGTCCCCCCGGTCGCGCTGTCGACCGCGTCGGTCTACCCCGAGGGCGTCGCGGCCGGGTTCGAGATCGCCGCCGAGCTGGGCTACGACGGCGTCGAGCTCATGATCTGGACCGACCCGGTCAGCCAGGACCCGCGGGCGGTCGAGCGGCTCGCGCACCGCCACGGCGTGCCGATCCTCGCCGTGCACGCGCCCTGCCTGGCCGTCACCCAGCGGGTGTGGGGCGCCGACCCGGTGCACCGGCTGCGGCGCACCGTGGAGGTCGCCGCCCGGCTCGGCGCGCGCACCGTCGTCGTGCACCCGCCGTTCCGCTGGCAGCGCCGCTACGCCGGGGTGTTCGCCGACGAGGTCGCCCGGGCCCGCGAGGTGCACGACGTCACCCTCCCGGTCGAGAACATGTTCCCGGTGACCCGCGGCGCGATCAGCACGGTCCCGTACGCGCTCGGCCACGACCCGACCGAGGTCGGGTTCGGCGCATACACCCTCGACCTGTCGCACACCGCCGCGGCCGGTGTCGACGCCCTCGACCTCGCCGAGCGCATGGGTGACCGGCTGACCCACCTGCACCTCACCGACGGTTCGGGCGCCCCGCGCGACGAGCACCTCGTCCCGGGCCGCGGCGCGCAGCCGTGCGCGGAGGTCTGCCAGCGGCTGGCCGACTCCCGCTTCGCCGACGCGGGGGGCACGGTCGTGCTCGAGGTGTCGACGCGGCGCTGCCGCACCCGCCAGGAGCGGACGGGGCTGCTGGCCGAGTCGCTGCTGTTCGCCCGGCTGCACCTCACGCCGACGATGCAGAGCGCCGTCCCTACCCGCGGGTAACATCACCGGCATGAGCAGCACGACGGCCCGGCCGTTCGCCGACGCGCACGTCCTCGACGACCTCGGTGGCGGGCGTTTCCGCGCCCACCTCGACGACACCTGGGCCATCGGCCCGAAGGCCTTCGGCGGCCTGCTCATGGTCCTGATGGCCAAGTCCGGCCTGGCCCGGCTCGCCGCCGACGGCGCGCCGTCGCCGGACCCGCTGGCCGTCTCCGCCGACTTCCTGCGCGCCCCGGACCTGCGCCCGGTCGAGATCGAGGCGACCCCGCTCAAGATCGGGCGCACGGTGTCCTCGGTCGCGGTGCGGCTGTTCCAGGACGAGAAGCTGATGCTGCACTCCACGGTCACCGCGGGTGTCCTCCCCGACGACGCCCCCCGCATCGACGCCGAGCCCGGCCTGGCCGCCGAGCCCGGCCCGGACGCCGTCGACCCGGCCGACGCGCAGGGCGGGGCGCGGGGGCTCGCCGCCGCCTGCGAGATGCGCTACCCGCCCGGCTCGCTGCCGTTCCTGCGCGGCGAGACCGGCCCGCCGGAGATGGCGGGCTGGGTGCGCCCGCGGGGCGAGGACGTGGACGTGCTGTTCGCCCTGATGGCCGGCGACATCCTGCCGCCGACCGTGTTCAACCTGGGCGGGACGTTCGGCTGGGCGCCGACCGTGCAGCTCACCGCCCTGCTGCGCGCCCGTCCGGCGCCGGGCTGGCTGCGCGTCCGATCGCGCTCGCACACGGTGTCGAGCGCGCAGTTCGACGAGGACGTCGTGGTCGTCGACGCGGCCGGGCGCACGGTCTGCCAGGCCCGCCAGCTCGCCCTGGCCCCGCTGGCGCGCTGAGGGGTTCCTACGCTGCCCCCATGACGAGGATCGCGGTACTGGGCGGGGGACGGATCGGCGAGGCGCTGCTCGGCGGGCTGCTGGCCGCCGGGCGGGACGCCGGTGACCTGGTGGTCGCCGAACGCCACGAGGCCCGCGCGCAGGAGCTGACCGCGTCGCTCGGGATCACCGCCGCGCCGCTCGCCGAGGCCGTGCGCGGGGCGGGGACGGTCGTCGTCGCCGTCAAGCCGCAGGACGTCGTCGCGCTGCTCGGCGACCTCGCCGGCGCGATCGAGCCGGGCACGCTGGTCGTCTCGCTGTGCGCGGGGCTGCCGACCTCGCTGTTCGAGGGCGTGCTGCCCGACGCGACCCCGGTCGTGCGGGTCATGCCCAACACCCCGATGCTCCTCGGCGCCGCGATGTGCGCGATCTCCCCGGGCGCGCACGCCACCGACGAGCACCTCGCCGCGACCGAGGCGCTGCTGTCCACCGTCGGCGCGGTGCTGCGGCTCGACGAGGCGAAGCAGGACGCGGCGACGGCGCTGTCCGGCTCGGGACCGGCGTACTTCTTCCTCGTCGCCGAGGCGATGGTCGAGGCCGGGGTCGCGCTCGGGCTGACCCGCCCGGCGGCCACCGAGCTCACCGTGCAGACCGCGCTCGGCGCGGCCCGGATGCTGCGCGAGACCGGCGAGCACCCCGCGGTGCTGCGGGAGAACGTGACCTCCCCGGCGGGGACGACCGCGGCCGCCCTGCGGGAGCTGGAGCGCCACGGCCTGCGGGCGGCGATGGCCGACGCGGTGACGGCCGCGCACGACCGGTCCGTCGCCCTCGGCCGCGGCTGACGCGGCCCGACACGCCCGCCCTCACCCGCTCAGCGCATCGGGTGACTAATAGTCACTCTGACGCGCCGAGCTGTGGCACGATCGGGCCCCCCTCTGGCGGACCGATCGTCACACGCGCCCCGGTAGACTGCATCCGCATCCCCCACCACCGGGCGAACCGGGGGGACCCGTCCCGGGGGAGGAAGGCGGTGTCCCATGGCGGCGGAACGTCCTGAGCCCCTGCGACCGTCCCAGGTCCAGTTCCTGACGGTGGCCGAGGTCGCGTCGATGATGCGGGTCTCCAAGATGACCGTGTACCGGCTCGTCCACTCCGGCGAGCTCCCGGCCGCGCGGGTCGGCCGCTCCTTCCGGGTGCCGCAGCGCGCCGTCGAGGACTACCTGCGCAACGCCTACTTCGACGCCGGCTGATCCCCGGTGGGGTGACGCCCGGTCCGCACCGGTAGACTGGCGAACCGGCTGCCGACCCCCACCGGTCGCATCGCGTCGTCGTCCCGCTCCGGCGGACGTCGCCCGGCCTGCACACCGCGCCCGCGCGCACGGATCGTGCGGGCGGCCCACTCCGAGGTCACCCGGTGGAGCGGTCGCTGACGATCTGCGTCGACACAGGAGGAGCACCCATGGGCTCGGTCATCAAGAAGCGCCGCAAGCGGATGTCGAAGAAGAAGCACCGCAAGCTGCTGCGCAAGACCCGGGTGCAGCGCCGCAAGCTCGGCAAGTGACTCGCGCACCGGCCGCGCACCCGCTCCGTTGAGCAGGTGCGCGGCCGGTGTCGTCGCGGCGCCCCCCCGGCGTCGCGCACCTCACGTGCACGGTTCCCTGCCCGGGGTGACGGTGCGGGACTACGATCGGCACGGTTCTCGACCCCGCCCCCGGTGAACGGAGCGCCCCATGGCCCAGCCGACCCCGAACGTCGTGCTGGTCACGGGGGTCAGCGGTTTCCTCGGCGGGCACCTCGCGGCCCGGCTCGCGGCGGACCCGTCGATCGACCGGGTCCTCGGCGTGGACACCGTCCCGCCGCCCCGGGACCTGCTGAAGCGGATGGGCCGCGCCGAGTTCGTGCGCGCCGACATCCGCAACCCGCTCATCGCGAAGGTCATCTCCTCGGCGAACGTCGACACCGTCGTGCACGCGTCGCTCTCGGCCAGCCCCGCCTCGTCGGGCGGCCGGGCGACGATGAAGGAGATGAACGTCATCGGCACGATGCAGCTGCTCGCCGCGTGCCAGAAGGCGCCGAGCGTGCGGCGGGTCGTGCTCAAGTCGACGACCGCGGTGTACGGCTCCAGCTCCCGCGACCCCGCCGTGTTCGACGAGGCCACCGGGGCCAAGGACCTGCCGTCCGGCGGCTACGCCAAGGACGCCGCGGAGATCGAGGGCTACCTGCGCGGCTTCAGCCGGCGCCGACCCGAGGTGACCACCACCGTCCTGCGGTTCGCGAACTTCATCGGCCCGCGGATGGACACCGTGCTCTCCCGGTACTTCGCGCTGCCGGTGGTCCCCACCGTGCTCGGGTACGACGCGCGGATCCAGCTGCTGCACGAGGAGGACGGCCTCGCCGTCCTCGAGCGGGCCGCGACCCACGAGCTGCCCGGCGTGTTCAACGTCGCCGCGCACGGCGTGCTGATGCTCTCCCAGGCGATCCGCCGGGCGGGGAAGATCGCCGTCCCGGTGCCGAGCGGCGCGGTCGGCCCGGTGAGCCGGGTGCTGCGGGGCGCGCGCGTCGTGGACTTCTCCCCGGAGCAGATGCGCTTCCTGAACTTCGGCCGGGTCGTGGACCTGACCCGCCTGCGCGACGACTTCGGGTTCGAGCCGCGCTGGACGACCACCCAGGCGTTCGACGACTTCGTCCGCGGCAAGGCGCTCAGCCCGGTCCTCGGCCCGGAGCGGATCGCCTCGATCGAGCGTGGCGTGCTCGGTGCCGCCCGGGCACTGCGGTGACGGGCGGGACCGGACGATGAGGACACAGGAGCGTGGGCGGCCGGGCGGGCGCCCGGGCGGCACGACGAAGGGCGACGGCATGGCCGAGGCGCGGGTGATCCCGATCCGGGGCAACCGGGGGCCTGCCCGGCCCGCTCGGGACGAGGAGCAGCCGGTGCGGCCGTCGGCCGTGGCAGAGGCCGCCGACCCGGGTGAGAGCGACACACCGGCCTGGGAGGCCGCGCTGGAGCAGGTCCTGGAGTTCCTGCGCCGCCGCCTCGCCGGGGACTACCCGATCGACGAGTTCGGCTTCGACCGCGAGCTCACCGACGCGATGGTGCTGCCCGCGCTGCGCCCGCTCTACCAGCGCTGGTTCCGGGTCGAGACGATCGGCACGCACCACATCCCCGAGACCGGTGGCGCGCTCATCGTCGCCAACCACTCCGGGACGCTGCCGCTCGACGCGGTGATGACGACCGTCGCCGTGCACGACGACCACCCCTCGCACCGGCACCTGCGCCTGCTCGGCGCCGACCTGATGTTCACCATGCCGGTGTCCGGCTCGCTCGCCCGCAAGGCCGGCGCGACGCTGGCGTGCAACCCCGACGCCGAGCGGCTGATGACCTCCGGCGAGCTCGTCGGGGTGTTCCCCGAGGGCTTCAAGGGGATCGGCAAGCCGTTCCGCGACCGCTACAAGCTGCAGCGCTTCGGGCGCGGCGGCTTCGTCTCCGCGGCGCTGCGCACCGGGGTGCCGATCATCCCGTGCTCGATCGTGGGGGCCGAGGAGATCTATCCGAAGATCGGCGACCTGGCGCCGCTGGCGCGGCTGTTCGGGGCGCCCTACTTCCCGGTCACCCCGACCTTCCCGCTGCTCGGCCCGGCGGGGCTGATCCCGCTGCCGTCGAAGTGGTACATCGAGTTCGGCGAGCCGATCCGCACCGACGACCACACGCCGGCCGACGCGGACGACCCGATGCTGGTGTTCAACCTGACCGACCAGGTCCGCGAGACCATCCAGCACACGCTCTACCGGCTGCTGTCACAGCGCCGGAACGTCTTCCTGGGCTGAGGGCCGCGTGCAGCGCCCGGGCCCGCTGCGGTGGCTGTGGTACGCCGCCGGCGGGGCGCTGCCGGTCCGGTACCGCGAGTGGGTGCTGCACGACTGCAGCTGCCGCACCTGGCACCTGCGTCACTTCGCGCGCACCGCGGCGGTCCTGACCGTCCTGTCGGTGCCGATCGCGCTGGTCGTGCCGGGCCCGCCGTGGCTACGGCTGACCGCACTGCTGCTCGGGTGGCTGGTGGCGCTGCAGTACGCCCTGTTCGTGATGGACGAGTCCGTCGAGCACCGCGTGGTGAAGGCCGGCTACCCGGCGGGCACCGCCCGCGGGACCAGGCTCGCCGCGACCGCCGTCGAGCGTGCGGCCGCCGCGCGCCGCTACGCCGAGCGCTACCGCGGCACCGCGCCGGGGGAGCGGATGTAGCAGTCCCTCAGCGCCTGCGGTACGCCATCCCGGCTGCGACCGCACCGGCGACCGCGCCCGCGCCCAGCACCGACGGCACGCCGATCCGGGCGGCCTTGCGCCCCGTGCGGAAGTCGCGGATCTGCCAGTTCCGGGCCTTCGCGACGTCACGCAGCTCCGAGTCCGGGTTCACCGCGACCGCGGTGCCGACGGCCGACAGCATGGGCACGTCGTTCACCGAGTCCGAGTACGCGGTGCAGCGCCGCAGGTCCAGCCCCTCCGACGCGGCCAGGGCACGGACCGCGTGGGCCTTCGCCGGGCCGTGCAGGATCTCGCCGACCAGACGCCCCGTGTAGAGACCGTCGACGGACTCCGCGACCGTCCCCAGCGCCCCGGTCAGGCCCAGGCGGCGGGCGATGATGCGGGCCAGCTCGATCGGCGTCGCGGTCACCAGCCAGACGCGCTGGCCGGCGTCGAGGTGCATCTGGGCGAGCGCCCGGGTGCCGGCCCAGATCCGGTCGGACATGAGCTCGTCGTAGATCTCCTCGCCGAGCGCGACGACCTCGTCGACGGGCCGGCCCGCGACGAAGGACAGCGCGGTGTCGCGGTGCCCGGCGATGCCGCCCTTGTCCTCGCGGCCGCCGACCCGGAACTTGAGCTGCTGCCAGGCGAACCCGGCGAGGTCGGAGGTGGTGAAGAACTTGCGCGCCGCGAGCCCGCGGGCGAAGTGGAAGATCGACGCGCCGACCATCATCGTGTTGTCGCAGTCGAAGAACGCGGCGGCGGTGAGGTCCGGCGGCGGGCCGTCGGACGGGCCCTCGGGGTGGTCGTCGGCCTCGGCCGCGACGGCCGCGGCCGCCGAGGCCTGACCGGCCCGCTGCGCGGGGTCCAGCGCGGTCGCCCGCTCCAGCACGCCGGGTTCCTCCGACAGCCCGTGGCTCCCGCTCGGGTCGAGGCGGGGGACGGACCCGGGATCACTCACCACGGCGGCCTTCCTGGTGCGACGGCGTCTCACGCCCCGAGGGGGACGCGGCTCCACCCTACTGCCGACCCACGCCCGCGGGCCCGGTCTCCGGTACGTGACACGTGTCGTCGTGCGTACCGGGGACCGGGCCCGCGGGGCCGGTTCCGGGGTCCCGTCAGCCGAGGGTGACCGGGCCGAGGCCCGGCAGCAGCGGCGGGATGGTGATCGGCGGCAGCAGGCGGTCCTGAGTCGCCGTCGACTCCGACGACGTGCTCGGGGTGCTGGTCGAGGTCTCCGAGCCGCCCAGCAGCGGCAGGCCGCTCTGCGACGACGAGTCCGACGTGGTCGGGGCCTGCGAGGTGGAGGACTCCGACCCGGCGCTCGGCGACGGCGACGCCGTCCCCGTCGCGGTCCCCGACGGCGACGCCGGGGCCGACTGCTCGACGGCCTGCGCGGCCGACGGCGCACCGGGGGTGCGGCACTCGCCCGGCACCGGGCCCAGGTCGTCGACGGTCCCGCCGCTGTCCGCGCCGCAGCCGGTGTCGGCGCGCAGCGCCTCGGCCCGGGCGAGGACCCGGTCGAGCAGCCGGATGGCCTCGGCGGTCTCGCCGCGGCTCTCGGCCGGCAGGTCGGACTGCAGGCGGGTGATCCGCCCGGACTGGGCGGCGGCCCAGGTCCGGAGCTCGGCGAGCCGGGCGCTGTCGGCGCCGTCGTTGCCCGCGCCGGTCAGCATCATCCGGGTGCCGGTGCTGGTGGCGCGGTCGAAGTCGGCCATCGCGGCGGCGACCGCGTCCGGCGACGGCGGCGTCGAGCGGGCGACCAGGCTCTCCAGCTCGTCGACCCGCGAGCGGGCGAGGTCGAGCTGGCGGGCGGCCTCGGCCTGCTGGCCGACGGTGAAGACCCCGCCGACGCTCTCGCTGGCGCGCTTGACGCCGTACATCGCGTCGCCGGGCAGCGCGTCGCGGCTGACGGTCGAGGTCACACCGGCGATCACCGCGAGCGCGGCGAACCCGCCGACGACCACGCCGAACCGCTTGCGCACGCTCGGGCGCCGCCGGTCCAGCATCCGCGCGCCGGTCGCGGCCGGGCGGGCGGTGTCGTCGCGGCCCGGGCCGGCGTCGGCGTCGCGGGCCGGTCCGGCCGCGGCACCCACCTGCTCCGGGTGGTCCGGGTGGTCGGCGGGCAGCACGTGGCGGCCACGGCGCGGGCGGGCGCCGCGGGGGTCGTCGGCCTCCGGGGCGTGCTCGCCCGGCGCGCGACGGCTGGACACGGCGTCCCAGTCGAGGTCGGCGGCGATCGGCGGACCGATCGGCGCGGTCAGGTCGGAGCGGTCGCCGCGGTCCGGGGCGGTCGCGCCGAACGGCGACCCGCCCTGCCCGACGCCCTCCTGGGCCAGGACCTCGAACAGCCGCGCCCGCATCCGGGCCGAGGCGTGCGGGTCCGGCGACAGGTCACGCCGTGAACGGTCCAGCGCGGAGGCCAGCGCGATCTCGTGCGCCAGCTCCTCCGATGCAGGGGCACCCACCGGCGCGCGGTCGTCACCGTCGTCGCCGGGATACCCGTCGTCCCATGCCCTGGGCATGCCGTCCGTCCTCACTGCAGTCTCGCGCTGCTCGTCGGCGCGTGCGGCGCCGTCAGTGCGCGCCGGTCTGTACAACGACCGGTCGGGGACGAGGTTACGGCCTTCCAACCGTTCACCGCATCGAGTAGTGCGTTCGGCGCAGTGGCCGACCGACCCTCTCGCCTTCCGGCCGCTCCGGCCGCAGACCCGTTCACCGCAGCCCGTCCGGGAGCAGCTGCGCCAGCCGGCGCACGGCCCGGTGCTGCAGCGCCTTGACGGCGCCCTCGTTGCGGTCCATCAGCTCGGCGGTCTCGGCGACCGACAGACCCTTGAGGAAGCGGTACTGGATGCATTCGCGCTGGTCGGAGTTGAGCTTGGCGATCGAGGCCAGCAGCTCGTCGTTCGTCGCCATGTCGAGCACCTGCTGCTCGGGGCCGCCGGTGCTGGGCGAGAGCTCGACGATCTCCGAGGTCGTCTGCTCCAGCCGGAACCGGCTGGACTTGACGTAGTCGAAGATCAGGTTCCGGGCGATGGTGACGAACCAGGCCCCGATGTCGCGGCCCTGGTAGCTGACCGAGGAGATCCGGCGCAGGGCGCGGACGAAGGTCTCCTGGGTCACGTCCTCGGCGAAGGACCGGTCGCCCATCCGGAACAGCACGTACCGGTAGACGACGTCGTGGTAGCGCTCGTACAGCTCGCCGAACGCGGCCGCGTCGCCGGCCTGGCAGGCCTCCACCAGCGCCCAGGAGCTGTTCGCGTCCTCGACGGCACGGGCGGCCTCGGCGGCCGGGTCGGCGTCGGGTCGCGGGAGGTCCTGCGAGACGTGCGGGGCCTGGCGCGGCATCGGCATGTCCTGCTCGGCGTGGCCGGGCGGCCCCGACCGGGTGGTCCTGCCGTCCGGCCGGTGTGCGGCGGGACGTGCGGGGTACGTGGGGGGAGCGTCGACCAGGGGAGCGGACGCGATCGGCCCCGTCGGCTGGGACGGTGCAGAGGTCGCTGAAGTCACGGACACCTCCCCGTCCGGCTGGGGGCGGACGGTGTCGGGTCGGTCCTGGCCGGGTTCGGGGGCCCGGGCGGGACGGACGGTCTCGGATCGCTGCTGGCGGAACTGTCGGTGCGGTCGCATCGGCCGGGTCATGGATCCCGGAGGGTCGGTCGGGGTACGTCCCGGGGGGCGGCACGGCGGGCGGCCGCTCCGGCCGGGACCGCCGGGGCGTCCCGCGCGGCACGGCGCGGGGTGCGCCGTGGCGCCCTGGCGTCGAGCTGCATGCCACTCCCTCGGGTGAGTCGCGCGACGAACCGTCGGTTCGTGCGTTGAACCTCGTAGCGGCGGAGCATAGACGTCTGTCGAGTGGCGCAACGCACTCGCCGCCTCTCGTCGCGGCGTGGTCCGTCGAGCGGCCCGAAACGCGCGGTGGACGAACTGTGCGCGAAGCGTGTCCGAATCGACACGCGATGTGACAGCGACGAGCGGTCCCTCGCCCCCACGACGCGGCGCGCCGCGTTTGGAAGACTGATCGCGACGCGTGCCGACGAGCCGACCCCGCGCCCGCGGGGAGCGAGGATGGAGACCCGCCGTGCCGAGTTCCGACCCTCTCCTCCATGTCGCGGACCTGGTGGCCCGCAACGCCGCCGAGCGGCCGGGGCACGACGCGGTCCGTGACCTGTCCGGCCCCGCGCCCCTGACCCTGACCTGGTCGGCGTTCGACGCCGCCGTCACCGCCGAGGCGGCCCGGCTGCGCGCCGCGGGCGTGCGGCCCGGCGACCGGGTCGCCGTCGGGCTGCCCGACGGCGCGGCCTACTGCGTGGCCCTGTTCGGCGCGCTGCGCGCGGACGCGGCCGTCGTGCCCTTCGGCGCGGGCTCGGTGACCCGCGAGCTCGAGGTGGTGTTCGGGCAGGCCGGGCCGGCCGCCGTCGTCGCCGCGGGGGACGACCGGGTGGCCGCCGGCTGCGCCGAGGGGGCCGGCGCCGTGCTGCTCGGCCCGCCCGACCTCGCCGCCCCCGTCCCGGACGCGCCGCCCGCCGCGGGCGCGCCCGCCGACCCCGAGCGCACCGCGCTGGTCGTGTTCACCTCCGGCACCACCGGGCGCCCGCGCGGGGTGCAGCTGTCGCACCGCGCGCTGCTGGCCAACCGCGATCAGGCCGGTGCGCTGCGCCCGGCCCCGGTGAACGGCGTCGACCGGGTGCTGCTGGCGCTGCCGCTGTTCCACGTCTACGGCCTGGCCGCCGGGCTGCTGCAGGTCTGCTGGACCGGTGCCACGGTCGTGCTGCCGGGCCGGTTCTCCCCGGAGCGCCTGGTGGAGGCCGTCGTGTCCGAGCGGGTCAGCGTCGTCGCCGGGGTGCCGTCGATGTTCCGGATGCTGCTCGACGTGCCCGCCGACCGGCTGCGCGAGGCGATGGCCGGGGTCCGGCTGTGCACCTCCGGCGGCGCGCCGCTGCCCGTGTCCTGGCTCGCCGGCTTCCGGGACGCGACCGGGCTGGACCTGCACGAGGGCTACGGCCTCACCGAGGGCGGGCCCGTCGTGACCAGCAACGACCTGGGCCGCCCGGCCAAGCCCGGCTCGGTGGGGCGGCCGCTGCCCGGCGTCGAGCTGCGCCTGGTCGACGGCGAGGGCCGCCCGCTGGAGCGCCGCGGGGCGCCCGGGCCCGAGCCGCGCGGCGAGGACCCGCTCGACGACCTCGACTACGACGACGACACCGACCCCGCCGACGACACCGGCCTGATCGCGCTGCGCGGGCCGAACCTGTTCTCCGGCTACTGGCCCGACGGCTCCGGCGGCCCCGGCGAGGACGGCTGGTTCGTCACCGCCGACGTCGGCTACCTCGACGCCGACGGCGACCTGCACCTGGTCGACCGGTCCTCCGACCTGGTCATCGTGAACGGCTTCAACGTCTACCCGCGCGAGGTCGAGCAGGTCATCGCCGAGCTCGACGCCGTCGCGGAGGTGGCGGTGGTCGGGGTGCCCGACGACCGCACCGGTGCGGCGGTGAAGGCCGTGGTCGTGCCCGCACCCGGTGCCGACCTGACCGGGGAGGCGGTCGCCGCGCACTGCGACGCGCGGCTGGCCCGGTTCAAGCGGCCCGCCGTCGTCGCGTTCGTCGACGAGCTGCCCCGCACCCCGACGGGCAAGATCGCCCGGAGGACCCTGGCGAGGATGTGAGCTGCTGCGATGCGGGTACGACTGCTGACCCGGGTGGGCTGCCACCTGTGTGACGAGGCCGCCGGGGTGGTGGCCCGGGTGTGCGCCGAGACGGGCACCGGCTGGGACACCGTCGACGTCGACTCCGACGACGAGCTGCGCGCCGAGTACGGCGACCAGGTGCCGGTGGTGCTGCTCGACGGCCGCGAGCACGACTCGTTCCGGGTCGACGAGCAGCGCCTGCGCGACGACCTGGCCCGGGCGTGAGCACCGGCGGCCCCGCCGCCCCCGTGGGGGCCCGCACCCCGCAGGCCGGGCTCGCGGCCGCCGCGCTCGGCGTCGGTGCCGGACAGGCGGTGGCGCTGCTGGTCGCGCCCTCGGCCGGGCCGGTGGCCGCGGTCGCCGGGCAGGTCGTCGCGCTGACCCCGCCCGCGCTGGCGGGCGCGGCGACGGTCGGCGCCGGGGTCGGGAGCCGCGGCACCGTCGTCGCCGGGGTGCTGGTGGTGCTCACGCTCGCCGCGGCCGGGTCCGGCGCGCTCTCGGCGCGGACCGAGCGGCCCGGCACGTGGGGCCTGGCCGTGCTCGGGCTGCTCGGCGTCGCCGCGGCCGTGACGGCGTCCGGGGCGGGACAGCTCGACGTGGTGCCGGCGTCGGTCGCGCTGCTGGTCGCCGTGACGGCCTTCCGGCGGCTGCACCGGCTGGCCGCGCGGATCCCCGCGCTCACCCCCGCCGGCACGCTGCCCGACGGCCGCCCGGCGCGCGCCTCGCTGACCCGGCGCCGGTTCCTGCGCACGACCGCCCTGGCCGGGGCCGGGGGCGTCGCGCTGGGCGCCGGGGCCGCGGTGGCCGCGCCGCTGCTGCCCTCGGGCCGGCTCGGACCGGCCCGCGCGGCGCTCACCGCGCGGCTGCGGGACCTGGCCGCGCGCGGCCGGATCGCCGCGGCGCCGGCGCTGCCGGCCGGTGCGCAGGTGGCCGGGGCGGCCGCGTTCACCACCCCGGTCGAGGACTTCTACCGGATCGACACCGCGCTGCGGGTGCCCGCGGTGGACCCGGCGACGTGGAGCCTGCGCGTGCACGGCCGGGTCGGGCGCGAGCTCACCCTCACCCTGGACGACCTGCTGGCCGCCCCGCTGGTGGAGCGCTGGGTCACGATGGCCTGCGTCTCCAACGACGTCGGCGGGGACCTGGTGTCCACCACCCGGTTCACCGGCGTCGAGCTGGCGCCGCTGCTCGCGCGGGCCGCACCCGACCCGGCCGCGGACCAGGCCCTGTCCACCTCCAGCGACGGCTGGACGGCGGGCAGCCCGTCGTCGCTGCTGCTGGACCCGGCCCGCGGTGCGCTGCTCGCGCTCGGCATGGCCGGCCCCGACGGGCCCGTCGCGCTGCCGCCCGAGCACGGGTTCCCGGTCCGGATCGTCGTGCCCGGGCTCTACGGCTACGTCTCGGCGACCAAGTGGGTCACCGGGATCGAGTTCACGACGTTCGCCGGGCGGGCGGACTACTGGCGCGCCCGGGGGTGGGACCCGCCCGGGCCGATGGAGACGGCGTCGCGGATCGAGTCGCCGTCGTCGTACGCGAGCGTGCCCGCGGGCCGGGTGGTGGTCACCGGGACGGCCTGGGCGGTCCCGCGCGGCATCAGCCGGGTCGAGGTCGGGACGCAGGGCGGGCCCTGGGTCGACGCCGAGCTCGCCCCGGTCCCCGCGGGTGGCGCGACGTGGCGGCAGTGGCGCGCCGAGCTGGACCTGGTGGCGGGCGGGTACACCCTGCTGTGCCGGGCCACCGACGGCGACGGCGTCGTCCAGACCGGGCAGCGCCGGTCCCCGCTGCCCGGGGCGGCGACCGGGTGGCCGTCGCGCAGCCTCACCGTCACCTGAGCGGACCGCCCGGAGAGCTGCGTCACGCGCGGTCGCGGTCCGCGGGCCGCGGTGGTGTCGTGGATCGCGACGTGGGGTCCGTCGCACGGTGAGCGGTTCCCCGCCGTCGATCACCGGTAGGTCCAGGTCAGGGGCCGGGTCGAGCACGGAGGGGACCAAGATCGCAACTTTGTGCGTGCCTTCACAAGCGGCTACCGTGGGTTCCCGTCGCCGGGTCCGGTGGCGCGGCGCCCCCGTGGCGGCGACGACTCCGGGCCCCGTCCGCCCGTGTGCCGACCGGCCCTCCCGGCCGGTCCGTGGGCGTGGCACGGGTGCCCCGGCGGCCGGCACGACAGATCGAACGCCCCCGACCGGAGCACGCACAGTCTCGATGACCGACCGCCCGCGGACAACCCCCCGCGAGCCGGACGGCCGCCGGGGCCCCCGGCGCGCCCGGCCGGACGCGACCCCGCCCGCCGACCCGTCCGCGACGAGAGCCCGAGGAGGACGCCCCGTGAGCCTGCAGTCCGGCGCCGCGTCCCCCGAGGCGAACGGCACCCCCGCCGAGCGGCCCCGCCCGGTCCCGGAGGCCACCGTCTCCCGGCTCGCGGTGTACCTGCGGGTGCTCGGCGAGCTGCGCGAGGCGGGCGTGGAGACGGTGTCGTCCGAGGAGCTCGCCGGCGCGTCCGGGGTCAACTCGGCCAAGCTCCGCAAGGACCTCTCCTACCTGGGCTCCTACGGCGTGCGCGGGGTCGGCTACGACGTCGCCTCGCTGCAGGACCGGCTGCAGGGCGAGCTCGGGATGGACCACCGGCAGTCGGTCGCGCTGGTCGGCGTCGGCAACCTGGGGCACGCGCTCGCCGGCTACACCGGCTTCGCGGGCCGCGGCTTCCCGGTCAGCGCCCTGTTCGACGTCGACGACGCCCTCGTCGGCACCGAGATCAACGGCATCCGGGTGCGGCACGTGCGCGAGATCCCCGAGGTGTGCGCCGCGGACGGCGTCACCATCGGGATGGTCGCGACGCCGGGCCCGGCGGCCCAGGCGGTCTGCGACCTGCTCGTGGCGGGCGGGGTGCAGTCCATCCTCAACTTCGCGCCGGTGCTGCTCGCGGTGCCGGACGACGTCGAGGTCCGCAAGGTCGACCTGTCGGTCGAGCTGCAGGTCCTCGCGTTCCACGTGGCGCGGCGGCACACCGGTGCCACCGCGGTGACGGACAAGACGAACGAATCGGTGGTGTCGTAGAAGCCATGAGCGTCCTCGTGGTCGGCCTGTCGCACCGCAGCGCGCCGGTCGAGGTGCTGGAGCGCCTCGCGGTCGCGCCGGGCGACGTGCCCAAGCTGCTCGAGGAGATGCTCGACCGCACGCACGTCGAGGAGGCGGTCGTCCTCTCCACGTGCAACCGGATCGAGGTCTGCGCGGTCGTGGACGCCTTCCACGGCGGCCTCGGCGACGTCACCGACGTCCTCGGCACGCACGCCGGGTTCGCCATCGGCGAGCTGTCCGAGCACCTGTTCGTGCACTACGCCGGCTCGGCGGTCCAGCACCTGTTCTCCCTGGCCGCGGGCCTGGACTCGATGGTCGTCGGGGAGTCGCAGATCCTCGGCCAGCTCCGTGGCGCCTACGCCGCCGCGGACGCGGCCGGGTCGGTCGGCAAGGTGCTGCACGAGCTGGTGCAGCAGGCGCTGCGGGTCGGCAAGCGCGTGCACGCCGGCACCGGCATCGACGAGGCCGGTGCCTCGGTGGTGTCCGAGGCGCTGCGCGACGCCGACCGCGAGCTGGGCGGGGCCGGCCTGGCCGGCACCCGCGCCGTCGTCGTCGGCGCGGGCGCGATGGGCGCGCTGGCCGCGGCCCACCTGCGCCGCGCCGGGGCGGGCGAGATCGTCGTGCTGAACCGCTCCGCCGAGCGCGGCGAGCGGCTCGTCGAGAAGGTCCTCGAGCACGGGACGGGCACCAGCGCCCGCTTCGCGCCGATGGAGACGCTGGCCGAGGAGCTGCGCGCGGCGGACCTGCTGTTCGCCTGCACCGGCGCGATCGGGCACGTCGTCGGCGTCGACCCGGTGGCCGAGGCGCTGGCCGGCGGGCGGGAGCGCCCGCTGGTCGTGTGCGACCTGGGCCTGCCGCGCGACGTCGACCCGGCCGTCGCCGAGCTGACCGGCGTCCGGATGGTCGACCTGGTCACCCTGCAGCGCCGGCTGCTCGACGCCGCCGACGGCGGCTCGGTCGCCGCCGCCCAGACGATGGTCGACGCCGAGGCGCAGCAGTACCTGGCCGGGCAGCGCTCGGCCGAGGTCACCCCGACGGTCACCGCGCTGCGCCGTCGCGCCTCGGAGGTCGTCGACGCCGAGCTGCTGCGGCTGGACTCGCGGCTGCCCGACCTCGACACCCACGTCCGCGAGGAGCTCTCGCGGACCGTGCGGCGGGTCGTGGACAAGCTGCTGCACACCCCCACGGTCCAGGTGAAGCGCCTGGCCGAGGGCCCGGACGGGGACAGCTACGCCGCGGCGCTGCGCACCCTGTTCGAGCTCGACCCGCAGGCCGCCGCCGCGGTCGCCGCGCCGGTGCGCGGCGCCGACGCGACGGTCGACGGCGCCGACGTCACGGCCGCGCTGAACGCCCCGCTCGACGCGACGCCGTCGATCGGGTCCCGTCCCCCGGAGCAGATCTCGTGAAGGTTCTCAAGATCGGGACGCGCCCGTCGAAGCTGGCGGTCGCCCAGTCCACCACCGTCGCCGACCGCCTGACCGCGGCCGGGCACCCCTGCGAGCTCGTCACGATCTCGACCAGCGGTGACCGCTCGATGGCGCCGATCCCGCAGCTCGGGGTCGGTGTGTTCGTCTCGCAGCTGCGCGACGCGCTCTACGCCGGCGAGATCGACGTCGCCGTGCACTCCTACAAGGACCTCCCGAGCGCGCAGCCCGACGGGCTGACGATCGCGGCGGTCCCGGAGCGCGAGGACGTGCGCGACGCCCTGGTCACCGGGGGCCGGGTGCTGGGCGAGCTGGGCCGCGGCGCGAAGGTCGGCACCGGCTCGCCGCGCCGCACCGTGCAGCTGCACGCGCTCGGGCAGGGCCTGGAGGTGCTGCCGATCCGCGGCAACGTCGACACCCGGATCGGGAAGGTCCGCTCCGGCGAGCTCGACGCGGTGGTCGTCGCCGCGGCGGGGCTGCGCCGGCTGGGCCGGGTCGACGAGGCCGACGAGCTCATCGACCCGCTGCAGATGCTGCCCGCGCCCGCCCAGGGCGCGCTGGCCATCGAGTGCCGCACCGCCGACACCGACCTCGTCGCGACGCTGCGCGCGGTGCTCGACGACGCGGGCGTGCACCTCGCCGTCACCGCCGAGCGCGCGGTGCTGGCGGGTCTGGACGCCCGGTGCGACACCCCCGTCGGAGCGCTCGCCGAGGTGGTCTCCGACCTCGACGACGACGGCCACGCGGTCGACCGGCTGTCGCTGCGCGGCGCGCTGGGGATCGGTGAGCTCACCGGGGGCGACGTGGTGCGCGCCTCCGCCACCGGGGACATGGACGACGCGGAGAAGCTCGGGGCCGCGGTCGCCCACGAGCTTCTCGACCTGGGAGCCGAGGACCTGCCCCCCGCAGGTCCCGGTGGTCCCGCCAACCGCTGATTCGGGAGATTCTTCGACATGACAGGACCTGCCAACACCTCGGGGCGGATCGCCTTCGTGGGCAGCGGACCGGGGGACCCGGCGCTGCTCACCGTGCGCGCCAGGGACGTGCTCGCCGGCTCGCCGCTGGTGATCACCGACCCGGACGTGCCGGAGGGCATCCTCGCCCTGGCCGCCGACGGCGCCGAGGTGCGCCCGGCCGTCGGGCAGCCCGCGGACATCGCGAGCGACCTGCTCGCCGCCGCCGGTGAGGGCCGCGCGGTCGCGCGGCTCGTCTCCGGCGACCCGCTGACCAACGACGCCGTCGTCGCCGAGGCGATGGCCGTGTCCGCATCGGGCACGCCGTTCGACGTCGTCCCGGGCGTCCCGTCCTCGACCGCGGTGCCCGCCTACGCCGGCGTCGCGCTCGGGTCGGCGCACGTCGAGGCCGACGTCCGCGCGGGCGTCGACTGGGCCGCGCTGGCCGCGAGCCCGGGCCCGGTCGTGCTGCACGCCACCGGTGCGCTGCTCGCCGACGTCGCCGCGGGCCTGACCGCGCAGGGCGTGCCGGACGAGACGCCGGTCGCGATCACCTCGGGCGGCACCACCTCGACCCAGAAGACCATCTCCTCCTCGGTCGGCCGGATCGCCGCCGACGGCGGTGACCTCGAGGGCGCCCTCGTCCTGACCGTCGGCGAGGCCGCCGGCCGCCGCGGCGAGCTGTCCTGGTGGGAGTCGCGCGCGCTCTACGGCTGGCGGGTGCTCGTGCCCCGCACCAAGGACCAGGCCGGCGTGATGAGCGAGCGGCTTCGCATGCACGGCGCGATCCCGGAGGAGGTCCCGACGATCGCCGTCGAGCCGCCCCGCTCGCCCGCGCAGATGGAGCGCTCGGTCAAGGGCCTGGTCGACGGCCGCTACCAGTGGGTCGTGTTCACCTCGACCAACGCGGTCCGCGCCGTCTGGGAGAAGTTCGGCGAGTTCGGTCTCGACGCCCGCGCCTTCTCCGGCGTGAAGATCGCCTGCGTCGGCCGCTCGACCGCGGAGAAGGTCCGCGAGTTCGGCATCGAGCCCGAGCTGGTCCCGGACATCGACGAGGCCCAGTCCTCCACCTCGGAGGGCCTGCTCGACATCTTCCCGCCGCACGACGACGTCCTCGACCCGGTCGACCGGGTGCTGCTCCCGCGCGCCGACATCGCCACCGAGACGCTGTCGGCCGGGCTGCAGGAGCGCGGCTGGGAGGTCGACGACGTGACGGCCTACCGCACCGTGCGGGCCGCGCCGCCGCCCGCGCCGATCCGCGAGGCGATCAAGACCGGCGGGTTCGACGCGGTGTGCTTCACCTCGTCGTCGACCGTGCGGAACCTGGTCGGCATCGCCGGCAAGCCGCACGCCCGCACCCTGGTCGCGTGCATCGGTCCGGCCACCGCGGAGACCGCGCGCGAGTTCGGCCTGCGCGTCGACGTGCAGCCGGAGGAGTCCCGCGTGCCGACTCTGGTCGACGCGCTGGCCAGCCACACCGCGAAGCTGCGCGCCGAGGGCAACCTGCCGCCGCCGAAGAAGGTGAAGGCGCGCCGCCGCTGAGCGGAGCGAAGGGCGCATCGAGCCCGCCGCTGAGCGGAGCGAGGGGCGCATCGATCCCGCCGCCGAGCACCGCACGTCCCGGCCCCGGGTCCCGCTACGGGACGCGGGGCCGACGTGTGTCCGGGGCGGTCGTAGCCTGGTCGGCATGGGTTTCCCGGCGCAGCGTCCCCGACGGTTGCGGACCACCCCCGCGATGCGGCGGATGGTCTCCGAGACCGAGGTCCGCCCCCGGCAGCTGGTGCTGCCGATGTTCGTGCGGGAGGGGGCGACCGAGCCGGTCCCGATCGGGTCCATGCCCGGCGTCGTCCAGCACACCCGGGACACGCTGCGCAAGGCCGTCGCCGGGGCGGCGTCCGCGGGCGTCGGCGGCGTGATGCTGTTCGGCGTGCCCGAGGTGCACGACGCGACGGGCTCCGGAGCCGTCGACCCGGACGGCATCCTCAACGTGGCCCTGCGCGACGTCCGCGCCGAGGTCGGCGACGACCTCGTCGTCATGGCGGACCTGTGCCTCGACGAGTTCACCGACCACGGGCACTGCGGCGTCCTGGACGCGCAGGGCCGCGTCGACAACGACGCGACCCTCGACATCTACGCGCGGATGGGCGTCGAGCAGGCCCGCGCGGGCGCCCACCTGGTCGGCCCAAGCGGCATGATGGACGGCCAGGTCGGCGTCATCCGCGACGCGCTCGACGAGGCCGGGTTCACCGACACCGGCATCCTCGCCTACACGGTGAAGTACGCCTCGGCGTTCTACGGCCCCTTCCGCGAGGCCGTGAACTCGCAGCTCACGGGCGACCGCAAGGCCTACCAGCAGGACGGCGGCAATGCCCGCGAGGCGATGCGGGAGCTCGCGCTCGACCTCGACGAGGGCGCCGACATGGTCATGGTGAAGCCCGCGCTGGCCTACCTCGACGTGCTGTCGCGGGTCGCCGACGTCGCCGACGTGCCGGTCGCGGCGTACCAGATCTCCGGTGAGTACGCGATGGTCGAGGCCGCCGTCGAGAAGGGCTGGCTGGACCGCGAGCGCACGATCCTGGAGACGCTGACCTCGATCCGCCGCGCCGGCGCCGACGTGATCCTGACCTACTGGGCCACCGAGGTCGCGGGCTGGCTCGACCGCGGCTGAGCGCCGGGCGGGCGCCGGGGACGGTGATCACCGGGTGAACAGCGCCGACGGGTACCGCCGAACGTGGCAAACCGGACACCGACCGGGCTACCGTGGGGGTCGTGAGCAACGACCCCGGACAGCAGGGCGCCCCGCAGTACTACCGGCCCGGGCCGTCGACGGGGCGCTACCCGCAGTACCCGCAGAACCCCTTCCCCGACGGCTGGTCCGCCGGGGCCGCACCGGTGTACCCGCAGCAGCCGGCGCCCCCGGCGCCGCCGCAGCAGGACCGGCCCGGTCCGGACCGGAACCCGGCCGCCGGTGACGCCGCGGGCGGCTGGGGCCCGCCGCCCGCCGGTCTCGGCGACGCGCCGCAGGGGCGCACCGCGCGGCCGCGGCAGATGGTCACCGCGCTGGTCGCCCTGCTCGCGGCGGGGCTGCCCTTCGTCGTGATGGGCATCGGCGCGATGTTCGCGACGATCAACGACGCCGTGCTCAACGACACCGGCATCCCGCGTGCCGAGATCGACGCCGCGCTCGCCCAGACCGGCCTGACGATGGACCAGCTCACCCAGTTCGTCCGCGTGATGGGCGGGGTCTTCCTGGTGCTGGCGCTGGTGTGGATCGCGCTGGCCGTCGTCGCGTTCCTCGGTGCGGCCGGGGCGCGGATCGCGCTCGCGGTGCTCGCCGTGCTCTACGGCGCGACGCTGCTGCTGATGATGGCCGCGACGATCCCGCTGTTCGCGGTGCTCGTCGTCGGTCTGGCCGCGACCGGGGTCGTGCTGCTGTTCGGCCGCCCGGCCTCGGAGTGGTACGCCACCCGCAAGCTCGGGGCCGCGAGCCGGTCCTGACACCGGCTGCGAGACTGGGCGCGTGAGCACCGGAAGCAGCGCCGTGAGCAACCCGGAACCGAAGGAGTCGGCCCGCCTGTTCGAGCGGGCCGCCGAGCTGATCCCGGGTGGGGTGAACTCCCCGGTGCGGGCGTTCAACTCCGTCGGCGGCACCCCGCGGTTCATGGTGTCCGGTGAGGGCTGCCGCCTGACCGACGCCGACGGCGCGACCTACGTCGACCTCGTCTCCTCCTGGGGGCCGATGATCCTGGGGCACGCGCACCCGGCCGTCGTCGAGGCGGTGCGGTCCGCGGCGAGCCAGGGGCTGTCGTTCGGCACCCCCACCCCGGGCGAGATCGACCTGGCCGCCGAGATCGTCGGGCGCACCCCGGTCGAGCAGGTCCGGCTGGTCAACTCCGGCACCGAGGCGACGATGAGCGCCATCCGCCTCGCCCGCGGCATCACCGGCCGCACGGTGATCGTGAAGTTCTCCGGCTGCTACCACGGCCACGTCGACGCCCTGCTCGCCGACGCCGGCTCCGGCATCGCCACCCTCGGCCTGCCGACCAGCCCGGGCGTCACCGGCGCCCAGGCCGCGGACACCGTGGTGCTGCCCTACAACGACCTCGACGCCGTCCGCGCCGTGTTCGCGGAGCGCGGCCCCGAGATCGCCTGCGTGATCACCGAGGCCGCGGCCGGGAACATGGGCGTGGTCCCGCCGGCCGAGGGCTTCAACGCCGCGCTGCGCGACCTGTGCCACGACCACGGCGCGCTGCTGGTGATCGACGAGGTCATGACGGGCTTCCGCGCCTCGCGCCAGGGCTGGTACGGCTGCGACGGCGTCGCCGGGGACCTCTACACCTTCGGCAAGGTCATGTCCGGCGGTCTGCCCGCCGCGGCGTTCGGCGGCTCGGCCGAGCACATGTCCTTCCTCGCCCCGGCCGGGCCGGTCTACCAGGCGGGCACGCTCGCCGGGAACCCCGTCGCCGTCGCCGCCGGGCTCACCACGCTGCGCCACGCCGACGACGCGGTCTACGCGACCCTGCAGGCGAACGCCGACCGGATCGGCGACCTGCTCACCGCGGCTCTGGACCGGGAGGGCGTCGCCCACACGATCCAGTACGCGGGCACGATGTTCTCCCCGTTCTTCGCCGCGGAGCCGGTCACCGGCTACGCGGGCGCGAAGGCCGCCGAGACCTGGCGCTACCCGGCGTTCTTCCACGCCATGCTCGACCACGGCGTCTACCTGCCGCCGAGCGCCTTCGAGGCCTGGTTCGTCTCCACCGCGCTCGACGACGAGGCGTTCGAGCGGATCGAGACCGGCCTGGCCGCCGCGGCGCGGGCCGCGGCCGCCGCCACCCGTCCGGACGGGGTCTGAGCATGGGGGACCGGACCAGCCCGCCCGCGTCGGGGCCGGTGACCGTGGTGCACGTGCTGCGCCACGGCGAGGTGCACAACCCGCAGGGCGTCCTCTACGGCCGCATCCCCGGCTACCACCTGTCCGACCACGGACGGGCCCAGGCCAAGACCGTCGCCGCCCACCTCGACGGCAACGACGTCGCCGCCGTCGTCGCGTCGCCGTTGCAGCGCGCGCAGGAGACGGCCGCCCCGATCGCCGACGCGCACGGCGTCGCGATCCACACCGACGAGGGCCTGATCGAGTCCGGCAACCTGTTCGAGGGCGAGCGGTTCGGCGTCGGCGACGGCGCGCTGAAGCGCCCGCACGTGTGGCGCCTGCTGCGCGACCCGTTCACCCCGTCCTGGGGCGAGCCGTACCTGGCGATCGCGCACCGGATGCTCGGCGCCGTGCACGCCGCGCGGGCGCTCGCGCCGGGGCGCGAGGTCGTCTGCGTGTCCCACCAGCTCCCGATCTGGACGCTGCGCCGCTACCTGCTGGGGCAGCGGCTGTGGCACGACCCGCGCCGCCGCCAGTGCGCGCTCGCGTCGCTGACCAGCATCGAGTTCACCGGCACCCGGATGACCGGCCTGCGCTACGCCGAGCCGGCCGGCCCCAGCGGCGCGATGGTGACCGGCGCATGAGGCGCGTCCTGCTCGGCCTGCTGGGGGTGCTGCTGCTCGTCGCGGGCTGCGGTGTCGGGCGCGACGCGGCCGGCGGCGGACCCGGGCAGGACTTCCAGTTCGTCGCGCCCGGCGGTGAGGTGCGCATCACCTACGACCCGCCGGAGAGCCGTCAGACGATCACCGACCTGCGCGGGGAGAGCCTGCTGCGTCCGGGCACCGAGGTCGGGATCGGCGACTTCCCCGGCAAGGTCCGCGTGATCAACATCTGGGGGTCGTGGTGCGGCCCGTGCCGGACCGAGGCGCCGGAGCTGCAGGCGGTGGCCGAGGCGGCCCGCGAGGACGCCGTCGTCCTGGGCATCGACGTCCGCGACGACCGCCAGGCCGCCCAGGACTTCGTCACCGACCGCGGCATCACCTACGACTCGATCTTCGACGCACCCGGTCGCACCCTGGCCCGGCTCAACGGCTACCCGCGCAACGTCGTCCCCTCGACGATCGTGCTGGACCGCCGGGCCCGCGTCGCGGCGGTGTTCCTGGTGCCGGTCGGCAGCTCCGACCTCCTGCCGCTGATCACCCGTCTCGCGGCCGAGCCGTCGTCGGGCGCCGCGGGCTGACACCCGGTGACCGGCCGGTTGCACTACACGCTGTAGAACCCGCCGCGCGACGCGGCCGGTGGGGCTTCTACCCTGGAGGGCGATGGACGCGACCACCACCCTGGCGATCTCGGGACCGTTGCTGCTCGCAGCACTGGTCGCGCTCGCCGCGGGGCTGGTCAGCTTCGCCTCGCCGTGCGTCGTGCCGCTCGTGCCCGGCTACCTCGCCTACCTCGCCGGCCTGGTCGGCGCGCAGTCCCCGCCGGTCACGCCGGCCGAGGCGACCGAGCGCGCCGCCGCCCGCCGCGACGGTGCCGGCGCACCCGCCGGCACGGCCACCGCGGCCCCCGTCCGCGACGACGGCCGCTGGCGCGTCGCGGGGGCCGCCCTGCTGTTCGTCGCGGGGTTCACCGTCGTCTTCGGCGCGATCATGGTGGGCGTCGTCTGGCTGTCCGACGTGCTGATCGACAACGAGGCGCTCCTGCAGCGCGCCGGCGGGGTCGTCATGATCGTCATGGGGCTCGCGTTCGCCGGGTGGATCCCGGCGCTGCAGCGCGAGTACCGCTCGCACTGGACGCCCCGCGCCGGCCTGCTCGGCGCGCCGCTGCTCGGCGCGGTGTTCGGCCTGGGCTGGGTGCCGTGCATCGGCCCGACGCTCGCCGGGGTCGTCGCCGTCGCCGCCGGGACCGGCGGTGGCTCGGCGCGCGGGATCGTGCTGATCCTCGCCTACTGCGCCGGGCTCGGGATCCCGTTCGTGCTCATCGCGCTCGGCGCCACCCGCGCCGTGCGCGCGCTGGGCTGGCTGCGCCGCCACACCCGCGCCGTCCAGGTCGCCGGGGGAGTGCTGCTGATCCTGGTCGGGGCGCTGCTGGTGTCCGGGCTCTGGTCGCAGTGGCTGGTGAAGCTGCAGGTCTCGATCGCCGGGTTCACGCCGCCGATCTGATGAGCTCGCCGCCCACCGCCCCGCCCCAGCCGCCCGTGACGACGCCGGACGGCGGGTCGCCGTCGTCGCGTCCCGGGCCGGTGTCGCGGGTGCTGGCGCTGCTGCGCAACACCTGGCGCGGCCTGACCAGCATGCGCACCGCGCTGGTCCTGCTGTTCCTGCTCGCCCTGGCCGCGCTGCCCGGTGCGCTGCTGCCGCAGCGCTCGCTGAACGCGTTCCTGGTCGAGGACTTCTACCGCGACAACCCCGCGCTCGCGCCGGTCGTCGAGGCCCTCGGCGGGTTCGAGGTGTTCGCGAGCCCGTGGTTCGCCGCGATCTACCTGCTGCTGATGATCTCGCTGGTCGGCTGCGTGCTGCCGCGCACCGCCGAGTACCTGCGATCGGTGCGCCAGCCCCCGGTGATGACCCCGCGCAACCTGGCGCGGCTGCCGCACCACGCCGAGGGCGTCTCCGCCGCGCCGGCCGACGACGAGCTCGCCCGCGCCCGCGACCTGCTCCGCGGCTGGCGCCGCGCCGAGCGCACCGAGGACGACGGCGCCCGCACGATCTCGGCGGAGAAGGGCTTCCTGCGCGAGACCGGCAACCTCGTGTTCCACCTCAGCCTCATCGGGATCCTGCTCGGCCTGGCGGCGGGGAAGATGTACGGCTACGAGGGCGACGTCATCGTGCGCGCCGACGGCAGCGAGTTCTGCAACAGCTCCATCCTCGGCTACGACAGCTTCCGCGCCGGCCTGCGCGTCGACGGCACCGACCTCAACGAGTTCTGCGTGCGCGTCGACCGCTTCGACGGGACGTGGCTGCCGAACGGGCAACCCTCGACGTTCGGCGCCTCGGTCGGCTACCAGACCGGGCAGGACGTCCGCGACGGCGTCCCGACCTGGCGGCCCGACGAGATCGCGGTCAACCACCCGCTGCGCACCGACGGCGACCGCGTCTACCTCACCGGCTACGGCTACGCCCCGGAGTTCACGGTGACCTGGCCGGACGGGCAGAGCCGCACCGGGGAGATCCAGTGGCGCCCGGTCGACCAGTCCGGCACCCAGCTCTCCGAGGGCGCCACGAAGTTCGAGCGCCCCGGCGTCACCGACCCGGAGCGGCGCCGTACCTCGCAGATCGCGGTGACCGGCACGTTCGCGCCCACCGGCGCCGTCGACCCGCAGGGGAAGCTGGTCTCGGTGCACCCCGACCTGCGGTCCCCGACCGCCGACGTCGAGGTGCTCCTGGGCGACCTCGGCATCGACGACGGCCGCGGCCAGTCGATCTTCAGCGTGGACCAGCAGAAGATCGACGACGGCGAGCTGCGCTCGGTCGCCACGGCCCGGCTCGGGATCGGGGACACCGTGCGGCTGCCGGACGGCACCGTCGTCCGGTTCGACGGTGTCACCCCCTGGGTGAACCTGCAGGTCGGCCACGACCCCGGCCAGACCTGGGTGCTCGCGGCGGCGGTCCTGATGGTCGGCGGCCTCGCGCTGTCGCTGTCGGTGACCCGGCGCCGGTTCTGGGTGCGCGTCACCCCCGCGGCGACCGGCGACGGCAGCCGCATCCAGCTCGGAGGCCTGGCCCGGACCGACCGGGCCGGCTACGGCGAGGAGTTCGACCGGCTGACGGCCGAGCTGCTCGACCCGACGGACACGAAGGACGGTTGACCCGATGCTCGTCGATCCGACCATCGCGATGTGGAGCGACCGCCTGTTCCAGGCGACGCTCGTCGTGCTGCTGCTCGCGCTGGTGTTCGCGTCGCTGGAGTACGCGGCGGGGCGCGTGGCCCGCGCGGCGGCCCGGCAGGAGGAGCTCGCCGCCGTCGGCGCGTCCGGGGCGACGCCCGCCCGGCCGGGCGACGACGGGACCGCCGGCCGCGCGACCCGCACCCGCGCCGACCGGCACGGCCGCATCGGCGTCTCGCTGATGATCCTCGCGGCGCTGACGCACCTCGGATCGATCGTGCTGCGCGGGTTCGCGGCCTACCGCTGGCCGCTGGGCAACATGTACGAGTTCACCTCGGCGCTGTGCCTGATGGCGGTCGGGGCGTGGCTGGTGCTGGTGCGCCGGCACCCGGGCCTGCGCCCGGCGGGGGTGTTCGTGCTGACCCCGGTCGTGCTGCTGATGTTCGTCACCGGCACGGTGCTCTACCTGGACGCGGCTCCGGTCGTCCCGGCGCTGCAGTCGTACTGGATCATCATCCACGTCACGACGATCACGCTGGCCTCCGGCCTGCTGCTGGTCCCGGGTGTCGCCAGCCTGCTGTTCCTGGTCAAGCGGCACGGGAAGCCCGCGTCCTGGGCGGCCAAGCTGCCGTCGGCGGAGTCACTCGACCGGCTGGCCTACCGCGTGACGGTGCTCGCGTTCCCGCTCTACACCTTCGGGATCATCACCGGCGCGGTGTGGGCCGAGGCCGCGTGGGGTCGGTTCTGGGGCTGGGACCCCAAGGAGACGGTCGCGTTCGTCGCCTGGATCCTCTACGCCGCCTACCTGCACGCGCGGGCCACCGCCGGATGGAAGAACTCGGGTGCCGCGGCGTGGATCAACACCGCCGGCTTCGCCACGATCGTGTTCAACCTGTTCTTCATCAACATGGTGGTCGCCGGACTGCACTCCTACGCGGGGGTGTGAGGCGCCTCGACCACCGGGTTCCGCCCGGCTACCGTCGTTTCCCGTGAGTGAGAACGGTTCCGGCGAGCAGCCCGACGGATCGGTGGGCCGCTACGTGCGGGAGCGCTGGGGAGCCGCGGAGTCCCCCGGCCGGTCGTTCGGACGGCGCAGGCGTGCGTCCGACGACGACGCAGTGGAGCCGCCCGCGGAGCCCTCCGGCACGCCGCCGCGGCCGCCGTCGGCCGCCGAGCGGGCGGCCTCGGCCCCCGCGCCGGGCCGGGCCGGCATCGGGACGCAGACCCCGCCCGCGGGGTCGGCCTGGGGCAGCGAGCTGCCCGAGATCGACGACGACCTGGTCGACGAGATCGACCCGTCCACCCCGCCGCACGGCCTGGACCTCTCGGCGCTGCGCGCCCCCGGTGCCGCCGCGCCCGCCCCCGAGCCCGCCCCGGACGGTGACCCCGCCGCGCCCGCCACCGGCGGCGACCCGCGGCACCGGCGCGACGACCCGGGCCCGGACCCGGCCGCGCAGGACCACGGTCCCGACGACACCGGCCTGTACCGCGCCGGGGGGAACGACCCGGAGCCGTGGTGGGCGGTGCCGTCGTCGGCGGTACCGGAGGACGACCCGGACGCCGACCTCATCTGGCGCCGCGCCGACCGGTCCCCCGACGCCCCGGCCCCGGCGCTCGGGTACGGGGGCGCACCCTCGGCCGGGGAGCCGGCAGGCGGGCCCCCCGGTGAGGCCCTGCGCGGGACCGGGTCCGACGGGGCCGAGACGTCCGCGGCCGGGGCCACGGCCGCAGCCGCCGGTCCCGCCGTGGCCCCGTCCGCCGGCCCGTCCGCCGCCGGGGCGCCCGCCACCGAGCCGGTGGGCCCCGCGGAGCCGTCCGCCGCGGAGCCGTCCGCAGCCGCGCCGTCCGCCGCCGCGCCGGCCGACGGCGGGCCGGCCGACGGCGGGCCGGCTGATGCCGGGCCGTCGTCCGGGGAGCCGCACGCGGCCGGGCCGGCGTCCGGGGCCGGGCCGCACGCGGGCGACCCGGCCGCCGCCGGGCGGCACCCGGACGGGCGGGGAGGTCCCGGGCCCGAGCGCGACGGGCGCGACCGCCCGCGGCCGGACCGTTCCGACCGCATCCGGCGCGAGCCGGATCCGGCCGGGCAGGGCTCCGGCGGGGAGGGCGCCCCCGGGGAGGATTCCGGCGCGCGGGACCGGGCCGCGGGGAACGGGACCGTGCCGCCCCCGGCCGCCGCGGACCCGGGCCCGACCGCCGAGCGCACCCGCCGCCCCCGGGCGTCGGACCGTCCGTGGCGGGCCGCCTGGGACACCGACGACACCGGGCCGCAGCACACCGTCACGCCGGCCCGCGGCCGTCCGCAGACGGGCGTGCGGCGCCCCCGCTGGACCCCGCCGGAGGCCGTCGAGGCGCGTGCCGCCCAGCACCGCCGTGGCGACGAGCCGCACGGCGGGCTGGACCTGGCGCCGTCGCGGGCCGGGCGGGGGACGAGCCGGCCGCCGTCGAGCGGGTGGCGCCGCTGGGTGTACGTCCTGACCGGCGGCCTGGTGAACCCGGGGGAGGGCCCGGCCGAGCTCCACCGGCGTGACCTGGTCTCGCGGGCGAACCGGCCGCTGATCAGCTCGCACAAGATCGCGATGCTGAGCCTGAAGGGCGGGGTCGGGAAGACGACGGTCACCGCCACCCTCGGTGCGACGTTCGCCTCGCACCGCGGCGACCGGGTCGTCGCGGTCGACGCGAACCCCGACCGCGGCACGCTCAGCCAGAAGATCCCGCTGGAGACCACGGCGACCGTCCGCCACCTGCTGCGAGACGCCGACCGGGTGCGGCGCTACAGCGACGTCCGCGCCTACACCTCGCAGGGCGTGTCCCGGCTCGAGGTGCTCGCCAGCGAGCAGGACCCGGCGGTGTCGGAGGCGTTCAGCGAGGACGACTACCGCCGCGCGGTGGACCTGCTGGAGCACTTCTACAACCTCGTGCTGACCGACTGCGGCACCGGCCTGATGCACTCGGCGATGTACGGCGTGCTGGGCATGGCCGACCAGATCGTCGTCGTGTCGTCGGGGTCGATCGACGGTGCACGCAGCGCCTCGGCGACGCTGGACTGGCTCGACGCCCACGGCTACGGCGCGCTGGTGCGCAACGCCGTCGTCGTCATCAACACCGTCTACCGGCGGGCCGGTGGCGGGGTGGACCTCGACCGCGTCGCCGAGCACTTCTCGGGACGGTGCCGGGCCGTGGTCAAGGTGCCGTTCGACCCGCACCTGGAGGAGGGCGCGGAGATCGACCTGGAGCGCCTCGAGGAGCCCACCCGGATCGCGTTGCTGGAGCTCGCCGCGGCCGTCGCCGACGGTTTCCCGGTCTGACCGGCGCCGCTCGTGTGACCGGAAACACCGAAGGGCGGTCCCCCCGGTGGGGAGGACCGCCCTTCGGCAAAGAGGTCTTGGGGAGGTGTGGACCGGCGCGGCCGGTCACGGACGCTCGGGCGGGTCCTCCTGGTTACGGACCTTCTCGTCCAGCTCGCGCAGGAAGTCCGGGTCGTCGTCGGGCCCGGTCGTGCGGGGCTTCTCGGGCCGCTGCCCGGACGACCAGGGGAAATCGGGTCGCGTACGACGGTCGGAGACCACCTGTTCGGACCGCAGCGTCCGGACGAGCAGCACCGCGACCACGGCCGCGCCGAGGAGCAGGATCAGGAAGAACAACATCAGGCCACCTCCGCTGACCAGCGTAGCGAAGGTGGCCTGACGTGCGGGTGAAGTCGATACCCTCACCCGTGGGCGTGTGGGGTCAGCGCAGACCCGTGTTCGCCTCGCTCGTGAGGTCGGCGAGCAGGCCGCGGACCTCGGACTCGCGGAACCGGCGGTGGCCGCCCGGCGTGCGGATCGAGCCGATCCGGCCCGCGGACGCCCAGCGGGTCACGGTCTTGGGGTCGACGCGGAAGAGCGTGGCCACCTCGCCCGGGGTGAGCAGTCGCTCGGGGGCCTGCGTCGGAGCTGCCATGGTGTTCCTCCCGGAAAGGCACGTGGAGTCGCTGTTCACGGTGCTCGCCGGAGGCGTCCGGCCGGGTACCGCTCGGTGTTTCCGGGCCATCGTGACACCACAGACCTCGGGTACTCGAACGGTGTTGTGTGAGTAAAGGGTTCTTAAAGGGCAAAGCCGGTGAACCGCGTGAAGCGGACATCGGGGCAGGAGTGGGGGTCCGGGGCGCGGGACGGGACGTGCGGCCGGGCACGAACCGGGCAGCGGCGCGCGGGCGGGCACGGTCCGTACCCTGGGACCATGACCTCCCCGACCCCGCCGCAGGCCTCGGCGCGGGCCCGCGCCGGAGAGCCCGGGCTCGCCGCCACGGTGGCGCTCTACACGCTCGCCCGGCTCGGCCTGCTCGCGGTGATCACGGTCGTCCTGACGCTCGTCGGGGTGCCGTGGCTGGTCGCGCTGCTCGTGGCGCTCGTCGTCGCGCTGCCGCTGTCGATGGTGCTCTTCCGGGGGCTGCGGGCGCGGCTGGACCGGGCGATCGCGGCGTCGACGGCGCGCCGCTCGTCCGAGCGCGCGTCGCTGCGTGCGCAGCTGCGCGGCGACGTCGGGCCGCCGCCGGTCCCGGACGGTCCCGCCACGTCGCCCGGCGACGACCGCACCTCGCGGACCGGGCCGGCCGCGGACGAGCCCGGCCCGTCCGACGCGGGCGGCGGTCCCGCCCCACGCTGAGCCCGGCGCGGGCGGCGGTCCCGCGGAACGCCGGGCCCGGCGCCCGGCCCGGAGCGCCCGGGCGGGTGCGGCGCCCGCGGCCGGTGGGTCAGCCCGCCGCGAGCCCGATCGCGACGGCGATGCCCCAGGCGAGCAGCAGCAGGCCGGTGTCACGCAGCACCGGGATCAGCGCCGGGCCCTGCGCCCCGCCCAGCACGATCCGCACCGGCCGGACGGCGGCCGGCAGCGCGAGCAGCGCCACCAGCGCGCCCGGGCGGTCGAAGGCCACGCCCACGGCGATCACGAACGGCACCAGGACCAGCGCCAGGTAGAGCATCCGGGTGCCGTGCTCCCCGAGCCGTACGGCCAGCGTGCGCTTGCCGACGACCCGGTCGCCCGGGATGTCGCGCAGGTTGTTCGCGACGAGCACCGCGCAGGTGAGCAGCCCGGTGCCGACCGCGGCCCCGGCGGCGGCGGCGTCGACCGCGCCCGCCTGGGTCAGCGTCGTCCCCAGCACCGCGACCGGGCCGAAGAACACGAAGACCGCGACCTCGCCCAGGCCGGCGTAGCCGTAGGGGCGCGCGCCACCGGTGTAGTACCAGGCCCCGACGATGCACAGCGCGCCGACGAGGACCAGCCACCACTGGCCGGACACCGCCGTCAGCACCAGCCCGGCGACGGCGGCGACCCCGAAGCACGCGAACGCGGCGGCGCGCACGGCGCCCGGCTCGGCCGCCCGGGAGCCGACGAGGCGCTGCGGGCCGACGCGGTCGTCGTCGGTGCCGCGGATGCCGTCGGAGTAGTCGTTGGCGAAGTTCACCCCGACCACCAGCGCGACGGCCACGACGAGCGCGAGCAGCGCGGAGCCGGGGGCGACGGCACCCGCGCCGAGCGCGGCGCCGGTCCCGACGAGGACGGGGGAGATCGCGGTGGGCAGGGTGCGCGGCCGCGCGCCCTCGACCCACTCTGCCGTGGTGGCCACGGCGTCGAACCTATCCCGCGCGGTGGGGCGCCACCCGCCCGGAACCGCTGTCGCGCACCGTCGCGGCGGGCACCGCACCGGCGCGCGCGCCGGGATGCGGCCCGGGGCGCCGTGGAGGTCGACTCCGCGGGCCGGGCCGCATCCCGGTGGGTGACGGGGTCAGCCCTGCCCCGACGGTGCCCGCCGGGCCGAGCCGGACGAGGCGGGGGCGGACTGGGCGTCGGCGTCCGGGACGTCCGTGCCCGGCGCGGCGGGGTCGCCGGTCCCCGCCCCCGACGGCGCGGCTCCCGACGGTGCGGCGGCCGAGGGCGCGGCGGCAGAGGGCGCGGCATCCGCCGGCTCGGTCCCGGTGCGCGCGGTGCCGTCCGGTGCGGTGCCGTCCGGTGCGTCCCCGGCGGGCCGGGCGGGCGTCGCGGGCGTGGGCGCGGTGGGCGACGCGGGGCCGTCCGGGGCCGCGGGAACCGGCGCGGGGGCGGCGCCGTCCGGCGTCCGCGGTGCCGCGGCGTCGGCCGGGGCCGGGGCGGCGTCGCAGGCCGGGACGTCACCCGGGAGGGCGGTGAACGCCGTCACCGGGAGGTACTGGCCGTCGCCGATCCGCACGAACGCGCCGGAGGTGCACTGCACCGGCACCTCGGTCGCGTCGACGGCGATCCCGACCGACTCCGCGCCGGCCTCGGGGCGCGCGAGGATCTGTACGTCGGGGCCGCCCTCGGCGCGGACCGCGGACAGCCGCTGCGAGCCCGTCCACAGGTAGTCGACCTGCACCTGCGAGTTGTCCTTCAGGCCGAGGACGTCCCAGAAGATGCCGTCGCCCAGGTCGATGCCCGCCGGGTTGGCGACCTTGCGGCCGAACTGGTCCTTGCCGCCGTTGTGGCCGTTGCGGGCGGCCGCGGCCTGCGGGACGCCCTGCGGGAGGTCCTTCCACATCTCGCGCTGGCTCGACGGGTTCCAGTAGTCGTCCTTGGTGTTCCACGGGCCGATGTCCCACACCGGCGCGATCGCGCAGCGGCCGTTGGGGGCGCAGACCTTCACCGAGTAGTCGGTCTTGCCGTTGGCCGAGAGCGCGCGGCGCGACGGCAGCGCGACGAACCGGTCCCGGTCGACGATCTTGTGGCCGTTCGCGGTGGTGCCGCCGACGAGGCCCTCGCGGGTGGCGAAGACCGAGTAGCTCCGCGGCGCCGCCTCGGTGGCGGGCGCGCTCTCGGCGCCGGTGCCGGGCGTCGCGGTCAGGGTCAGCCCGCGCACCGTCGGGCCGGCGTCGCCGGTGGCGGTGAGGACCAGGCGTCCCTGCACCTCGCGGACGGCCTCGGGCAGCTCGGTGCGGGAGCCCTCGGCGGGCACCCACTCGGTCCAGCCGCCGCCCGGCCGCTTGCCGCGCACGTCGACCGAGGCGGTCGAGCCGGGCGGGAGGTCCGCGTCGACCTGCGAGTCGACCTCGCGGGTCGGGGCGTCCAGGGTGCGCGGGGCCAGGGTCAGCAGGCCGGTCGGGACGACGCCGGACGGGTCCGCGGACGACTCGGTGTCGCCGCCGTCGCCGGCCGGGGCGCCGAACGCCGTGGACCGGTCGAAGCGGGCCCCGTCGGGGGACACGACCACGCCGTTCCCGCTGCCCTCGGACAGCTCCGGCCGCCACGTCGTCCCCGGCTCATCGGCCATCGCCGGGACCGTGGTGGCCGCACACAGCGCGCCGGTCGCGGCGAGCAGACCGACGGCCCGCAGCCCGGCCCGCGTGATCCTGTGCATGGACAACCCCCGCTGCATCGCTGTGACTCGTGTGACGACAGTGATCCCTGTGGTTCGAGGGGGCTCTGTGCCGCCAGTGGTCGAAGCACACTCGATCTCCGGGGCGCGCGCAACGCACGCTGCGTGAACCAACTCCAAGGTGTGTACACAGTTCGGGTGGCGGTATCCCGTGCGTTGCGCGGCGATCCGGTCGCCGAACGTGACCGTCGGATCCGCTGGGTGACGGTCAGCCGTGCCGGACCCCGCCGAGCAGCGCGGCGACGGCGGCGCGGTCCGGCTTGCCGATGCCCCGCTCGGGCACGGCGCCGGCCCGGTGCAGCAGCCGCGGGACGGCGGCCCGCCCGCAGGCCGTGCGGACCGCGGCGCGCAGCGCGTCGTCGTCCGGGGCGTCCGGGCCGGTGACGACGAGTGCGGCCACGACCTGCCCCCACTCGTCGTCGGGCAGGCCGACCACGCAGGCCGCCCGCACCCCGTCGACGGCGAGCAGCGCGCGCTCCACCGCCGCCGGCGCGACCTTCTCCCCGCCGGTGTTGACGACGTCGTCGGCGCGGCCCAGCACGGTCAGCGTCCCGTCCGGGGCCAGCGCGCCCAGGTCACCGGTCCGGAACCGGGGCCCCGGCCCGAACACCGCCGCCGTCTCCCGCGGCGCACCCAGGTACCCGGCCGCGACGACCGGCCCGCCCAGCACGACCCGCCCGTCGCCGGGCTCCAGGGTGACCTCGACGCCGTCGAGCGGGACGCCGTCGTAGACGCAGCCGCCGCAGGTCTCGCTCATCCCGTACGTCGTCACGACCCGGACGCCGTGCGACAGCGCCCGCTCGCGCAGCCGCGGGTCCAGCGCCGCCCCGCCGACGAGCACCGCGTCGTAGCCGGCCAGCGCGTACAGCGGGGCGCCGCCGTGGTCGAGCACCCGGGCGAGCTGGGTCGGGACCAGGCTGGTGTAGCGGCGGGTGCCGTGCGCCATCCGGCCGGTCGCCCGGGCCAGCCCGTCGGGCCGGAAGCCCTCCCGCACGTCCTGCACGACGCAGGGGGTACCCGCGAGCAGCGCCCGCAGCACCACCTGCACGCCCGCGACGTGCTCGGCCGGCAGTGCCAGCAGCCACGCGCCCGGCCCGCCGAGGCGCGCGTGCGTCGCCGCCGCCGAGGCCGCCAGCGCGCCCGCGGTCAGCGCCACGTACTTCGGCTCCCCGGTCGACCCGGAGGTCGCGACGACCGCGGCGAGCCCCTCCGGCAGCGCCCCCTGCGCGACCGCCCGCGCGACCGGGGCGGGCAGGTCCGGCCCCCCGCCGTCGCGCACGGGCAGGACCGCGGGCCCGTTCCCGTCGACCGCGGAGCGCAACGCCGCCGCCAGCCGGGTCACCGACCCGGCCGAGCCGTCCACCGCCAGTGCCTGCACCGCCATGCGGTCCACCTCTCCTGCCGTGACGACCGCAACTCGTGGTGGCGTCCGAACGGCGTCTTTCATCAGATTCGGGGAACGGTGTAAGGGAGCTGCAACGAGCGGGCGCCGGGCCCCGATGCACCGGGCGAGAGCGGCGGCGCACCGCCCGCCGCTCACCGGGTTCGAAGGAGCTCACCATGCCGCACACCGCCGTCCCCGACGCGTCCCCGACCGGCGCCCCGCGCACCCTGCGCTGCCGCCGGACCGCCGGGTCCGGGCACCGCGCGGTCGCCGGCGAGCTCGCCGCGCTGGCGTTCGACCTGCCGGCGGCGCCGGTGGCGCCCGTCGTCGCGGTGCCCGCCCCGCGGCCGCGGCCGGTCCCCGTCCCGCGGCCGCGTCCGGCCCTGGAGCAGCGCGCTCAGTAGTGCCAGGGGAAGGGCGACCAGTCCGGGTCGCGCTTCTCCAGGAACGAGTCCCGCCCCTCGACCGCCTCGTCGGTCATGTACGCCATCCGGGTCGCCTCGCCGGCGAACAGCTGCTGGCCGACGAGGCCGTCGTCGGCGAGGTTGAAGGCGTACTTCAGCATCCGCTGGGCCTGCGGCGACTTGCCGTTGATCTCGGTGGCCCACTGCAGGGCCTCGGCCTCCAGCTCCGCGTGGTCGACGACGGCGTTGACCGCGCCCATGTGGTGCATCTGCTCGGCGCTGTAGGTCCGGCCGAGGAAGAAGATCTCCCGCGCGAACTTCTGCCCGACCTGCCGGGCGAGGTAGGCCGAGCCGTAGCCGCCGTCGAAGGAGCCGACGTCGGCGTCGGTCTGCTTGAACCGCGCGTGCTCGCGGGAGGCGAGCGTCAGGTCGGCGACGGCGTGCAGCGAGTGCCCGCCCCCGGCCGCCCACCCGTTGACGACGGCGATGACGACCTTGGGCATGAACCGGATCAGCCGCTGGCACTCGAGGATGTGCAGCCGCCCCGCGCGGCCCGGCTCGACGGTCTCGGCGGTGTCGCCGGAGGCGTACTGGTAGCCGGTGCGGCCGCGGATGCGCTGGTCGCCGCCGGAGCAGAAGGCGCGCTTGCCGTCCTTGGGCGACGGCCCGTTCCCGGTGAGCAGGACGCAGCCGACGTCGGCGCTGGTGCGGGCGTGCTCCAGGGCGCGGTACAGCTCGTCGACGGTGCCGGGGCGGAACGCGTTGAGGACCTCGGGGCGGTCGAACGCGATCCGCACCGCGCCGGTGGAGCGGGCGCGGTGGTAGGTGATGTCGCGGAAGTCGAACCCGTCGACCGGTGTCCACGCGTCCGGGTCGAAGGTCTCGGAGACGGTCATGGCCGCACTGTAAGGACTCAGTCCGCGACGAGCGGGGCCAGCCGCCGTGCGACGGCGAGCGCGGTGCCGGGGCCGGCCCACGAGGGGTCGCCGTCGGCGTCCCACACCTCCGACAGCACGCACACCGCGAACCCCCAGGCGACGGCGCGGTCCCACGGCACGCCGACGGCGCCCGCGAGCCGGGCCAGCCGGTCCGGGGCGCGGCGCGCGAGGTCGTCCGGGTCGGCGCCGAGCGGGTTGTACAGGACCTGGCCGCAGTCGTAGCCGGGGTCGCCGACGCGGCCGTGCGGGTCGATCGCCAGCCACGGCTCGCGCGTCGCGGCCAGCACGTTGTGGTGGTGCAGGTCCCCGTGCAGCAGGACCTCGCGCTCCGCGCCGGCGCACAGCCCCGTCCAGAGCGCGGCGGCGCGCTCCACCAGCGTCCGCGGCAGGACCTCGTCGCGGCGGGCCAGGTGCGCGTCGAACGCCGCCCGCTCGCAGGAGACCGGGTCGAGCCCGGCCGGCACCGGCGCGGTGTGCAGCGTCGCCAGCAGCGAGCCGATCGTGTCGAGCGCGGTGTCGTCGGGCACCGCGGCCGCCTCGGTGCCGGGTACCGCCCGCTCCAGCAGCAGCACCCCGCGGGCCGGGTCGCTCCACAGCAGCCGTACGGCGCCGCGGCCGTTCCAGGCCCGCAGGGCCGCGACCTCGGCGTCGAGGTGGCCGTCGGGGACCCCGGCCTTGAGCACGGCGGCGGTGCCGTCGGCGCAGGTCACCGCGCGCACCGCGTGGAACGACTGCGGCAGCGCCGGGCCGAGCTCCAGGTTCAGCTCGCAGGCCAGCCCGGTCACCAGCCGGTCGAGGCCCGCGAGCCACGCCGCGCCCCGACCGCCCCACTGCGCCGTGACGGTGGCGGCGAGGTCGTCGCGGTGGGGGCCGGGCATCCGCGCAGCCTGGCGGCGCGATCCGGATCACCGCAACCGCGTTCCGCTGACCGGGAGCGCCCGCACGCGGCCGGGTAGCGTCACCGGTGCCCCGGACCGCCGAGAGGAGCCCCGTGACCATCGAGGATGCGCGTCCCACGACCGCGTACCGCGCCCTGGAGAACGACCTGCTCGCCGCCGTCGGCGGCGAGGTCCGGTTCGACGCCGGCAGCCGCGCGATGTGGTCGGCGGACGCGTCGAACTACCGGGGCGTGCCGATCGGCGTGGTGTCCCCGCGCGACGCCGCCGACGTCGAGGCCGCGATGGCCGTCTGCCGCGCCCACGACGTGCCGGTGCTGCCGGTCGGCTCCCGCACCTCCATCGCGGGCCAGGCCGTCAACACCGCGGTCGCGCTGGACTTCCGCACCCACATGGACGCGATCCTGTCCGTCGACCCGGACGCGCGGACCGCGACCGTGCAGCCCGGCGCGGTCTGCGACGCGGTGCGCGACGCCGGGAAGCCGCACGGGCTGACCTTCGGGCCGGACCCGTCGACGCACAACCGCTGCTCGATCGGCGGCATGATCGGCAACAACGCCTGCGGGTCGCACTCGGTGGCCTGGGGCAAGACCGTCGACAACGTCTCGTCGCTGGAGGTCCTCACCTACCGCGGCGAGCGGATCGTCCTCGGCGGCGACGGCACCGAGACCGGCGCGATCCCGGACGCGCTGCGCGCGCTGGGCACCGGGGTCGCCGGCGACGTCGAGAAGCACGTGCCGGAGCTGACGCGGCGGGTGTCGGGCTACAACCTCGACCAGCTCGTGCCCGGGAATGTGAATCTGGCGAAGGCGCTGGTCGGCACCGAGGGCACCTGCGCCACGATCCTGTCCGCGACCGTGGACCTGGTCGAGTCCCCGCCCGCCCGCGCGCTGGCCGTGCTCGGCTTCCCCGACGCCTACCACGCCGCGGACAACGTGATGATCGTCCGCGAGCAGAACCCGCTGACCATCGAGGGGATGGACGCCGGCCTGATCGCCTCGCTGCGCGCCCTGCGCCCGGACGAGACGACCAGCCGGATGCTGCCCGAGGGCAAGGGCTGGCTCTACGTCGAGACCGGTGGCGCCACCCGCGCCGAGGCCGAGGCCGCCGCGCAGGCCGTCGTCGACGCGATGAAGGCCTACACGACCGGCGCGGTCGTCGTCGGCGAGCCGAAGCGGATGGCCGCGCTGTGGAAGGTCCGCGAGGAGGGCGCCGGGCTGCTGACCCGCTCGCCCGACGGCGGCGAGGCATGGCCCGGCTGGGAGGACGCGGCCGTCCCGCCGGAGCGCTTCGGCGCCTACCTGCGCGAGTTCGACAAGGTCCTGGAGTCCCACGGCCGCAAGGGCATCTACTACGGCCACTTCGGCGACGGCTGCCTGCACGTCCGGATCGACTTCGACCTGCTCACGAAGCCCGGCGTCCAGAACTTCCGCGACTTCATGATCGCCGCCGCGGACCTCGTCGTCGCGCACGGCGGGTCGCTGTCCGGTGAGCACGGCGACGGCCAGGCCCGCGCCGAGCTGCTCCCGCGGATGTACCCGCCGCAGATCATCACCGCCTTCGAGCGGTTCAAGGAGATCTGGGACCCGGACGACCGGATGAACCCCGGCCGCGTCGTGCGCCCGGCGACGATGGACGAGAACCTGCGCGTCCAGCTCGGCATGCCCACGATGCCCGACGAGCCGAAGCTCGCGTTCGGCCACGACCGCGGCAGCTTCCACCGCGCGACCCGGCGCTGCCTGGGCGTCGGCAAGTGCGCGATCGACACCGGCTCCGGCGTCATGTGCCCCAGCTGGAACGTCACCAAGGAGGAGAAGCACTCCACCCGCGGGCGCGCCCGGCTGCTGTTCGAGATGGCCAACGGCGAGATCATCACCGACGGCTGGCAGTCCGACGAGGTCGCCGAGTCCCTCGACCTCTGCCTGTCCTGCAAGGGCTGCAAGTCCGACTGCCCGGTCGGGGTCGACATGGCCTCCTACAAGACCGAGTTCCTCGCGAACCGCTACCACCGGAAGCTGCGGCCGCGCTCGCACTACTCGATGGGCGCGCTGCCCCGCTGGCTGCGGGTCGTCGGGACGCTGCCGGCCGCCGCCGTCGACGGGCTCAACCGGCTGGCGCAGGTGCCCTTCCTCGCGAGGGTCGCCAAGAAGGCCGGCGGGATCGACGCCCGCCGCGCCATCCCGCCCATCGCCCGGGAGACCTACACCGCGCAGGCCGCGAAGGGCCTGCCGATGTCGGCGGTGCCCGACCTCGGCGTCGCGCCGGGCAGCCGCGGCCCGCTGCTGCTGTGGACCGACACCTTCACCGACCACTTCGACCCGGAGATCGCGGCCGACGCCGTCGCCGTGCTCACCGGGCTCGGCTACCGCGTCGAGCTGCCCCCGAGGAACGTGTGCTGCGGCCTGACCTGGACCTCCACCGGCCAGGTCACCGCGGCCCGCCGGGTGCTGGCGCGCAGCCTGCGCGCGATCGGCCCCGCGCTCGACGCCGGGATCCCGGTCGTCGGGCTGGAGCCCTCGTGCACCGCCGCGCTGCGCAGCGACGCCGCCGAGCTGCTGCCCGACGAGCCCCGGGTGGCGCTGCTGCGGGAGCAGGTCTCGACCTTCGCCGAGCTCCTGGCCCGGCACGCCGACGAGCTGTCCGCCGCGGCGGGCGAGGGCAACGGCGCCGCGCTGGTGCAGATCCACTGCCACCAGCACGCCGAGCTGGGCTCCGAGCCGGACCGCGCGGTGCTCGCCGCGCTCGGCGTCGACGCCACCGTGCTCGACTCCGGCTGCTGCGGCCTGGCCGGCAACTTCGGGTTCGAGGACGGCCACTACGACGTGTCGATGGCGTGCGCCGAGCGGGCCCTGCTGCCCGCGCTGCGCACCGCCGACGAGTCCGTGGACCTGCTCGCCGACGGCTACTCCTGCCGCACCCAGGTCCGCCAGGCCGGGGAACGGGAACCGGTGCACCTGGCCCAGATCGCATACCGCGCCCTGCGACGGTGATCGCCGGCGGCGAGGGGCCCGGTGCCGGCCCCGGCACCGGACCCCTCGTCCGTGGTGACCATGCAGCGCGCCGACGAGGAGGATCCATGTCCGACGACCGACGGGCGCTGGTGCTGGGCGGCGGCGGGCTGACCGGCATCGCCTGGATGTACGGGCTGGTGTCGGGCCTGCTCGCCGACGGCGTCGACCTGCGCGACGCCGACCTCGTCGTCGGGACCTCGGCCGGGTCGGTCGTCGGCACGAACCTGGCCGCCGGCCGCGACCCCGCTCAGCTCTACGGGACCCAGCTCGCCCCGCCGGCCGGGGAGATCGCCGCGACCATGGGCCTGCGCCTCGCGCTGCGGGTCGGCGCCGCGGTGGTGCGCGGCCCGCGCGACGCCCGCCGGGTGCGGGCGCGGATCGGGCGCATGGCGCTCGACACCGAGACGGTGCCCGAGGCCGAGCGGGTCGGGGTGATCCGCTCCCGCCTCGGCGACGCCCGCTGGCCCGCCGACCGGGACCTGTGGGTCACCGCCGTCGACGCCCACACCGGCGACTTCCGGGTCCTGACCCGCGACGACGGCGTCGACGTCGCGACCGCCGTCGCGGCCAGCTGCGCCGTGCCCGGGGTGTGGCCGCCGGTCACCGTCGGCCCGACCCGCCTCGTCGACGGCGGGGTGCGGTCGATGGCCAACGCCGACCTCGCCGCCGGGTACGGCCGCGTCGTGGTGCTCGCGCCGCTGTCCGGCGGGCTGGGCGGCGCCGCGTCGCCGCGGGTGCAGGCCGAGGCGCTCGGCGCGCTCGCCCGGGTCGCCCTCGTCGAGCCGGACCGGCGGGCGCGCCGCGCGTTCGGCCGCAACCCGCTCGACCCGGCGCACCGGGCCGCGTCGGCACGGGCGGGCCGGGCCCAGGCGGTCGACGTCGTCGCCCGGGTCGCCCGGGTCTGGGACTCCTGACGTATTCCCGGCGGAGGCGCATCCCACGGCCGCGCATGACGGCGCGACGGCCCGGGTAGCCGAGGCCCATGACCGTTCCCACCATCAAGCTGAACGACGGCCGGGAGATCCCCCAGCTCGGTTTCGGTGTCTTCCAGATCGAGCCGGGCGACACCGCGGAGAAGGTGAAGGCGGCCCTGGACGTGGGCTACCGGCACATCGACACCGCGCAGATGTACGGCAACGAGGAGGGCGTCGGCAAGGCCATCGCCGACTCCGGCATCCCGCGTGACGAGCTGTTCGTGACCACGAAGCTCAACAACGACGGACACGGCCGCGAGGAGGCCGTCGCGCGGCTCGACGAGAGCCTCACCAAGCTCGGCCTCGACCATGTGGACCTGTACCTGATCCACTGGCCGCGGCCGAAGGAGGACCGCTACGTCGAGACCTGGCAGGGCCTCGAGGACGCCAGGGAGGCGGGCAAGACCCGCTCGATCGGCGTCTCGAACTTCCAGGTCCCGCACCTGGAGCGCCTCGCGGCGGAGACCTCCACCGTGCCGGTGATCAACCAGATCGAGTTCCACCCGCACCTGGTGCAGCGCGAGCTGCGCGAGTACCTGCAGCAGCACGACATCGCGCTGGAGGCGTGGAGCCCGATCGGCCAGGGCAAGGGCCTGCTGGACGCGCCCGAGCTCGCCGAGATCGCCCGTCGCGCCGGGAAGACCGCCGCGCAGGTCGTGCTCCGCTGGCACATCCAGCTCGGGAACATCGTGTTCCCGAAGTCGAACAACCCCGACCGCATCCAGGAGAACTTCGAGATCTTCGACTTCTCCCTCAGCGAGGACGACTGCGCCGCCGTCGAGAAGCTGCACACCGGCGAGCGCATCGGGCCGGACCCGGACGACTTCGGCTGATCCGCACCCGGCACGCCGCGACGGCCCGGTCCCCGCACGGGTGCCGGGCCGTCGCGTGTCCGGAGTCACACCGGCGACGATCCGGTGGGCACGGCGTCGCGAGTCCCCCTCGCGCCCCGGAACACCCGCCGGCCCGGTGGACGTGTGCGCCCGCGTCCGTACGGTGGGGACGATGTTGGCGATCACCGAGAACGCCGCCGAGGCGATCAGGACCCTGAGCACCGACGCCGATCTGCCCGGGTCCGGGGGCCTGCGGATCACCGCACCCGACCCCGAGCAGGGACTGGAGCTGGCGCTGGCCCGGGACGCGGACGCGGCCGACACCGTGCTGCGCGGCGAGGGCGTCACCGTCTTCCTGGAGCCCACCGCGGCGCAGCTGCTCGACGACAAGGTCCTCGACGTGCAGCCCGTGCAGACCGACGACGGCGAGCAGGAGCTGCGCTTCGCGATCGTCGCGCAGGACGCGCCGGACGGACCCTGAGCACACCCCGCGGTGGCCGCGGGGCGGCGCTCGGAGTTCCGCTCAGAGTTCGTGGACGGCGCCGTCCCGCAGCTCCCACCGCCGGGTCGCCCGGACGGTGTCGAGCATCCGCCGGTCGTGGGTGACGAGCAGGACCGTGCCGGTGAAGGCGTCCAGCGCCTGTTCGAGCTGCTCGATCGCGGGCAGGTCGAGGTGGTTGGTCGGTTCGTCGAGCACCAGCAGGTTCACCCCGCGGGCCTGCAGCAGCGCCAGCCCGGCGCGGGTCCGCTCGCCCGGTGACAGCGACGCCGCGGGCCGCAGCACCTGGTCCGCGGTCAGCCCGAACTTCGCGAGCAGCGTCCGCACCTCGGACTCGGCGTGGTCGGGCACCTGCTCGCCGAACGCGCGCAGCAGCGTCGCGTCCCCGGCGAACGTGCCGCGCGCCTGGTCGATCTCCCCGACGACCACCCCGGAGCCCAGCCCGGCGGCGCCCGACCCGGGCGCGACCCGGCCGAGCAGCAGGGCGAGCAGGGTCGACTTGCCCGCCCCGTTCGCGCCGGTGACCACGACCCGGTCGGCCCACTCGACCTGCACGGTCACCGGACCCAGCACGAAGTCGCCGCGCCGCACCACGGCGCCGTCGGCCCGCGTGACGACCGCGCCCGAGCGCGCCGCGACGGCGATCGACATCCGCAGCTCCCACTCCTTGCGGGGCTCCTCGACGACCTCGAGCCGCTCGATCGCGCGCTCGGTCTGGCGGGCCTTCGCGGCCTGCTTCTCGCTGGACTCCTGGCGCTGCGCGCGGACGTTCTTGTCCGGGTCCTTCGTCTTGCGGCGCGCGTTGCGCACGCCCTGGGCCATCCAGTTGCGCTGCATGGTGGCGCGCTGCCGGAGCGCGCCGAGCCGGTCGGCGTACTCCTCGTAGTCCTCGCGGGCGTGCCGGCGGGCGACCTCCCGCTCGGTCCGGTAGGACTCCCAGCCGCCGTCGTGGACGCGGACGAGCTGCTGGGCCAGGTCCAGCTCGACGACCCGGTTCACGGTGCGCGCGAGGAACTCGCGGTCGTGGCTGACCAGCACGGTGGGGGTGCCCTGGCGGGCCAGGCCCGCGACGAAGCCCTCCAGGCGGGCCAGGCCGTCGAGGTCGAGGTCGTTGGTGGGCTCGTCGAGCAGCAGGACGTCGTGGCGTGACAGCAGCAGCGCGGCCAGGTTCGCCCGTGCCGCCTGCCCGCCGGACAGCCCGGTCATCGCCGCGTCGGGTCCGGCGTCGAGGCTCGCGTCCAGGCCGACCTCGCGCAGCACCTCGCCGGTGCGCTCCTCCAGGTCGGCGCCGCCGAGGCCGAGCCAGCGGTCCAGCGCCGCGGCGTAGGCGTCGTCGGCGCCGTCCGCGCCGGTCGCCAGGCCCTCGGCGGCGGCGTCCATCGCGGCCTGCGCCTCGGCGACGCCGGTGCGGCGCGCGAGGAACCCCGCGACCGTCTCGCCGGGACGCCGGTCGGGCTCCTGGGCCAGGTGCCCGACGGTCGCGTCCGGCGGCGCGACGACGACGCGGCCGTCGTCGGGCGCCCGCTCGCCGGCGAGGATCCGCAGCAGGGTGGACTTGCCGGCGCCGTTGGCACCGACCAGGCCGACCACGTCGCCCGGTGCGACGACGAGGTCCAGCCCGGAGAACAGGGGACGGTCGCCGTGGCCCGCGGCCACGTCCGTCACGTGCAGGGTCGCGCTCATGTCGAGCGCAGACGCTACCCCTACAGGTTCGCCCCGAAGAGGCGGTGCAGGGCGTCCCAGTGCCGCTGCTCGGCCTCGTCGTCGTGCACCGGCGCGTCCGGCACGGCGAAACCGTGCGCGGCGGGGTAGGTCTCCAGCGTGTAGTCCACCCCGGCCGCGGACAGGGCCTCGTCGAGGCGCTGCTTCTGCTCGTCGGGGAAGGAACTGTCGTCGCTGGCGCCGGCGACGTAGATCGCGGCCCGGAACCGGTCGGCCAGGCGGTGCACGCTGGTGGGGTCGTCGGTGGCGAGGTTGCCGCCGTGGAACGACGCGGCCGCCGCGACCCGCTCCGGCTGGGTCGCCGCGGTGCGCAGGCTCATCACCCCGCCCATGCAGTAGCCGGTGACGCCGAGCTTCGGCCCGGTTACCTCCGGGCGGGCCAGCAGCGCGGTCACCCACGCCTCGGCGTCGATCGCGACGAGGTCCGGCGTCAGCGACGACAGCATCCCCATCAGCCGCTCCTTCTCCGGCGGGTCGGAGAAGACGGTGGCGAAGTCGAACGGGGCCCAGTCGCCGTGGCGGTGGTAGACGTCGGGCAGCAGCACCGCGTAGCCGAGCGAGGCCAGGTGCGCGGCCATGTCGTGCAGCGCGGGCCGGACACCGCCCGCGTCGGGGTAGAGGACGACACCCGGCCAGGGGCCGTCGCCCTCGGGGGTGTGCAGCGACGCGGCGGCGTCGCCGTCGGCGGTGGGGATCGTCAGGTCGGTACGCGGCACGGCTGCGGCTCCCGGGGGACGTCGGATCGGGTCTGCCGCCCGTTCTACGCCCCCGGGAGCCGCGGCGCTCGCGGTGATCGTCAGCGGGCCGACAGGGCGTCGTCGCCGTCGAGCCGGCGGGTCCGGGTCTCGGAGTACGTGGCGACCGCGATGATCGTCACGACCGAGGCGGCCGCGATGTAGGCGGCGATGGCGTAGCCGGTCCCGGTCGCGACCAGCAGCGACGCCGCGATGAGCGGCGCGAGACCGCCGGCGAACACCGAGGCCAGCTGGTAGCCGATCGAGATGCCCGAGTAGCGGACCTTGGTGCCGAACAGCTCGGACAGGAACGCCGCCTGCGGGCCGTACATCGCGCCGTGCAGCACGAGGCCGACGGTGACCGCGACCGCGGTCAGGGCGAAGCTCTGCGTGTCGACCAGGGCGAAGAACACGAACGCCCACACGCCGACCCCGGCCGCCCCGAACAGGTACACCGGCTTGCGGCCCACCCGGTCGGAGATCGCACCCCACATCGGGGTGGTCACCAGGTGCACGGCGGCACCGATCAGCACCGCACCCAGCACGAACGACGACGGCAGCGCGAACTGCTCCTTCACGTAGGTCGAGATGACGATCGTGAAGATGTAGTACGAGACGTTCTCGGCGAACCGGGCGCCCATCGCGGTGAGGACCTCGCGCGGGTAGCTGCGCAGGACCTCCAGGATCGGCATGGTGTCCTTCTCCCCGGCCGCGGCCCGCTCGGCCGCCTTCGCCTGGGCCTCACGGAACACCGGCGACTCCTCGACGGCGAGCCGCACGTAGAGGCCGATGAGCACCAGCACCGCCGAGAGCAGGAACGGGATCCGCCAGCCCCAGGCCAGGAAGGCCTCCTCGGACTGGACGAGCGCCATGATCGCGAGCAGGCCGTTGGCGAGCAGCTGCCCGGCCGGGGCGCCGGCCTGCGGCCAGCTCGCCCAGAAGCCGCGGTGCTCGGGCCTGCCGTGCTCGGACACGATGAGCACCGCGCCGCCCCACTCGCCGCCGAGGGCGAAGCCCTGGATCAGGCGCAGCACCACGAGCAGCAGCGGCGCGAGCACGCCGACCTGCGCGTAGGTGGGCAGCACGCCGATGAGGAACGTCGAGACGCCCATCATCATCAGCGAGAGCACGAGCAGCTTCTTGCGGCCGATCTTGTCGCCGTAGTGGCCGAAGACGAGCCCGCCGACCGGCCGCGCGATGAAGCCCACCGCGAAGGTGCCCAGCGAGAGCAGCGTGCCCGTCGCGCCGTCGGAGTCCGGGAAGAAGACCGACGGGAACACCAGGGCGGCGGCGACGCCGTAGAGGAAGTAGTCGTACCACTCGACCGTGGTGCCCAGCATGCTCCCCGCGACGACCTTGGCGATCGGCGTGGGCGGCTTCTCGGACGCCGGCGGCGCCCCGGATCCCGGCGCGGTGGCGCCGGTGTGCGTGTCGGACACGGTCTCTCCCCATCGATGAGACTTGCGGTCGGTGGGGAGACGGTAATGCGGTCGGGTGACCGATTCACCGGTTCCGCCCACATCCGTGAGTCGACCGTGACGTGCTCCGGCCACACCGGCGGTGTGGACGGCGGCACACTCGCGTCCATGGCCGACCTGCTGCCGCTGCCCGAGACCTTCGACCGCGCCCTGGTCGTGGTCGCCCACCCCGACGACATGGAGTACGGCGGGTCCGGCGCCGTCGCCCGGTGGACCGCGCAGGGCCGCGAGGTCGCCTACCTGCTCGTCACCCGCGGGGAGGCCGGGATCGACGGGCTGGACCCCGCCGAGTGCGGGCCGGTGCGCGAGGCCGAGCAGCGGGCGGCCTGCGCGGCCGTGGGCGTCACCGCGTGCGAGTTCCTCGACCACCCCGACGGGCTCGTCGAGTACTCGGTGGCGCTGCGCCGCGACATCGCCGCCGCGATCCGGCGGCACCGGCCGCAGCTCGTGGTCACCGGCAACTTCCGGGAGTTCTGGGACGCCGGGGAGTCGCCCAACCACGCCGACCACGTCGCCGTCGGGCGGGCGACGGTCGACGCCGTCCGCGACGCGGCCAACCGCTGGCTGTTCCCCGGCACCGGCCCGGCGTGGGACGGCGTCACCGGGATCGCGGCCGCCGCGTCACCGGTGTCGCGGCACGCCGTCGACATCTCCGGCCACCTCGACGCCGCCGTCGCCTCGCTCTCGGCGCACCGCGCCTACCTCGACGGGCTCGGCGCCGGGCCGATGACCGACCCCGCCACGTTCCTGCGCGAGGCGGCCGGGGCGACCGCGGCGCGCCTGCCCGGCGCCACCGCGGCCACCCCGTTCGAGTACCTGCGTCCCTGACCCGGGCGGGTCAGAGGGCGGGGTAGTCGGTGTAGCCCTCGGCGCCGCCGCCGTAGAACGTGGCCTGGTCGGGCTCGTTCAGCTCCGCCCCGGCGCGCCAGCGCGCGACGAGGTCGGGGTTGGCCAGGAACGGGCGGCCCACCGCGACGGCGTCGGCGACCCCGTCGGCGAGCAGGCGCTCCAGCCCGTCGCGGTCGGACTCGGCGCCGAAGCCGGTGTTGAGCACGAAGGTGTTCGGCCAGATCGCGCGCAGCTTGGCGACGATCGGGTCGTCGGCCTCGGCGATCACGTGCAGGTAGGCCAGGTCCAGCTCGGCCAGCTGGGCGACGAGCGTCTCGTAGACCGACAGGTCGGTCTCGGAGATGTCGTTGAACGGGTGCCCGGGGGAGATCCGGATGCCGGTGCGGCCGGCGCCGATCGCCTCGACGGTCGCCCGCGCCGTCTCGACGACGATCCGCGCCCGGTTCTCCGCCGTGCCGCCGTAGCCGTCGGTGCGGTCGTTGACGCCGTCGGCGAGGAACTGGTGCAGCAGGTAGCCGTTCGCGGCGTGCAGCTCCACGCCGTCCAGACCGGCGTCGACGGCGAGGCGGGCGGCGTCGGCGTACTCGCGCACGACGCCCGGGACCTCCTCGGCCGTCAGCGGGCGCGGCGTCGCGTGGTCCTGCGGGCCGGTGGCGGTGAAGATCTGGCCGGCGGCCGGGGTCGCGGTCGAGGAGACCGGGGTGACGCCGCCGTTGTTGTCGGTGTGCGAGATGCGCCCGGCGTGCATCAGCTGCACGACGATGCGGCCGCCGGCGCCGTGCACGGCCTCGGCGATCCGCGCCCAGCCGGCGCGGTGGGCGTCGGTGTACACGCCCGGGGTGTTCGGGTAGCCCTGCCCGACGGCGGAGGGCTGGCTGCCCTCGGCGACGATCAGGCCGGCGCCGGCGCGCTGGGCGTAGTAGGTCGCCTGCAGGTCGTTCGGGGTCCCGTCGGCGTCGGCGCGGTTGCGGGTCAGCGGCGCCATCCAGACCCGGTTGGCGACGGGCACGTCGCCGACCCGGGCGGGCGCGAGCAGGGGGCTGTCGGCACGGAGCGGGGAGCTCACGGTCGGGTTCCTTCCGGTCGGATGCAGATCCGTGAGAGGTCAACGACGCCTGTGCCGCAGAGCTTCCGGACCGCGCGGGCGGCGATCGTCACGTTTCCTAGGCTGGTGACCGTGAACGGCTCCACCGCCCAGGCCCGGGTGATCGTCGACGAGCTCGTGCGCAGCGGCGTCGCCGACGCGGTGCTCTGCCCCGGCTCGCGCAACGCCCCGCTCGCGTTCGCGCTGGCCCGTGCCGAGACACTCGGCCTGCTGCGCCTGCACGTGCGCATCGACGAGCGCACCGCGGGCTTCCTCGCGCTCGGCCTGGCGCTGGCCTCGGGCCGCCCGGTGCCGGTCGCGGTCACCAGCGGGACGGCCGTGGCGAACCTGCACCCGGCGGTGCTGGAGGCGTCGCACTCCGGGGTGCCGCTGCTGGTGCTCGCCGCCGACCGCCCGCCCGAGCTCGTCGGCACCGGCGCCAGCCAGACGATCGCCCAGACCGGTCTGTTCGGCGGCGCGGTCCGCGGGTCCGCGGTCCTGGCCACCCCGCCGTCGCGCGCCACGGACGCCGATGCGCGGCGCTGGCGGGCGGCGCTCGCGCGGGTGCTGGCCGCGGCGCGGGGGGCCGGTGCGGGCGGGCCCGGCCCGGTGCAGCTCGACCTGCCCTACGCCGAGCCGCTGGTCCCCGACGACGGCCCGCCCGTCCCCGGCTCGGGCACCGCCGGGCTGCTCGGCGGCGGCGTCGCGCCCGGCCGCGACGACGGCGGGCCCTGGACGGTCGTCGCCCCGCCGGTGCGCACGCCGGCGCCGCTGCCGCTCGACCCGGCCGCACCGACCCTGGTCGTCGCCGGGGGCGGGGGGCCCGCCGCGGCCCCGGCGCTGCTCGGCGGGGCCCCGCTGGTGGCGGAGCCGACCTCGCCGTGGTGGGCGCACGCGCTGCGCGCGGGCCCCTGGCTGCTGGACCGCGCGGAGCTGCGACCGGCGCAGGTCGTGGTCCTCGGGCGGCCGACGCTGCACCGCGCGGTCGCCCGGCTGCTCGCCGACCCGGACGTCGCGGTGTACGCCGACCCCGGCCCGGACGGCGCGCCGTGGACCGACGTCCCGGGCACCGTCCGCGCGGTCGGGGCCCTGCCCGCGCTGGCCCCGCCGCCGGGCTTCGCCGACGCGTGGGCGGCGGCCGACCGGGCCGCGTCCGCGGCGCTCGACCGCGCGCTCGACGGCGGTGTCGCGGACGGCGCCCCCGGGCTCGCGCTGGCCCGCGCCGTCGTCGCCGCCCAGCCCGACGGCGGGCAGCTGGTGCTCGGCTCGTCCAACCCGGTGCGCGACGTCGCGCTCGCCGCCGCCCCGCGGGCCGGTCTCACGGTGCGGTCCAACCGCGGGGTGGCCGGGATCGACGGCACCGTGTCCACCGCCACGGGCGCCGCGCTCGCCCACCGCGGCGGCCCGACGGCGCTGCTGCTCGGCGACCTGACGCTGCTGCACGACACGACCGGGATGCTCGCCGGGCGCGCCGAGGCCGTCCCGGACCTCACCACGGTCGTCCTCGACGACGACGGCGGCGGCATCTTCTCGCTGCTGGAGCAGGGCGGCGACGAGCACGCCCACGCCTTCGAGCGGGTGTTCGGCACCCCGGTCGGCGCCGACCTGCTCGGCCTGGCGCGGGCGGCGGGCTGGTCCGCCGCGGACTGGTCGGGGGACCCGGCCGAGCTCGCCGCGCGCCCCGGCTCCGGGCGCCGCCTCGTCCGCGTCGCCGCGTCCCGGGGCGGGCTGCGCGACACCCACGCCGCGCTGCGGGCCGCCGTCACCGCCGCACCGGACGGCTGAGCGCCCGGCGGCTCAGCCCTCCAGGGCCTCGCGGACCGCGCGCATCTTCGCCGCGGCCTCGCGGACCTCGGCGTCGGGGTCGGAGTCGGCGACGATCCCGCAGCCGGCGAACAGCCGGGCGGTGCGCCCGTGCAGCTCCGCGCAGCGCAGCGCGATGCCCATCTCCCCGGCACCGTCGGCATCGATCCAGCCGACCGGGCCGGCGTAGCGGCCGCGGTCGAGGCCCTCGATCTCGGCGATCAGCGCGGTCGCGTCCGCGGTCGGGGTGCCGCCGACGGCCGCGGTCGGGTGCACCGCGCCGATCAGCGTGAGCAGCGACGCGGGCCGCGCGGGGTCCAGACGGGCGTGCACGTCGCTGGCCAGGTGCGACACGTTCGGCAGGGTCAGCACCGACGGCGCGTCGGGCACGTGCAGCTCGGCGACCAGCGGGCGCAGCGACGCGGCCAGCGAGTCGACGGCGTAGGCGTGCTCGCGGCGGTCCTTGGCCGAGGCGATCAGCGCGGTCGCGGTGTCGGCGTCGGTGCCCGGGCCGTCGGCGGCCGGGCCGGATCCCGGCCACATCGTGCCCGCGAGGACCCGGGACTCCACCGTCCGCCCGCGCAGCCGCAGCAGCAGCTCGGGGGTGGCCCCGACCAGGCCGTCGACGGCGTAGCTCCAGCAGGTCGGGTAGCGCCGGGCCAGCCCGCGGAGCAGGAACCGCGGGTCGAGCGGGTCGTCGGCGTGGGCCAGCAGGTCGTGGGCGAGGACGGCCTTGTCGAGCTGCCCCGCGCGCATCCGCTCGACCGCCGCGGCGACGGCGACCCGGTAGCGGTGGGCGGGCACGTCGCCGTCGGCGTAGGACAGCCGGCCGCCGGGCCGCACCGGCGACGGCACCGGCAGCGGGGTCCGTGCCGCCGGGACGTCGGCCGGGGTGATCTCGGTGACCCACGCCCGGTGCCCGCGCCGCCCGACGATCACCCGCGGGACGACCAGGACCGAGCCGGGCCCGTCGTCGGAGAAGGTGAACGAGGCGAAGGCGAGCGCGCCGGTGCCCGGGAGGCGGACGTCGTCGTGGCTGCTCGCGGCGTCGAGCCGGTCGACCACGCCACGCCACCAGCGGTCGGCGTCGGCGAACCGCTCGGGGCCCGACGCGGTGAACCGCGCGACCTCGCCCCAGCCGACCACGCCGTCGTCGCCGCGCACCCAGGACAGCTCGCCGCCGTCGCCGGGCAGCACGTCCAGCAGCCGCCCGTCGAGACGGAGCGGGCGGGTGCGGACGCGCAACGCGGTGGTGGCCGGTGCGACTGTCACGCTTCGAGAGTAGGCAACATCGCCGGCGGGGGAGGGGGCGAGGGTGCGAGGTACCGGACACACCCGGGTGACGCAGCGCTCCTAGACTCGGGCGCCGTGACCAGTCCGACCGGTGATGTGCTGACCGAGACCCGGGCCGCCGCGTCCCGGCTGCTGGGCCGGGCGCGGTACTTCCTCCCCGAGATCGTCCTGGCCGTCGGGCTGGCGTGGACGCTCGTCGCGCTCGTCGCCCTGGGCGGTGCGTTCGCCGTCGACGTCGCGATCGACGGCCACCGCGGGACGACCGCCGCGACGGTGCTCGACGGCTCGGACTACTGGCGCACGGTCGTCCGGTTCGTCGACGACCAGGGGCGCCTGCAGACCCCGGCCTCGGGCGTCTCCTACCCGGTGGGGCTCACCCCCGGGGAGAACATCTACGTCGAGTACGACACCGCCGACCCGACGAACGTCCGGGTCGCCGGGCGCACCGCCGTCGACGGGATCCTCCCGGTGGCCGGGCTGGTCGCGGGCGGCTGGCTGCTGGTGGCGCCGCTGGTCGTGTGGCTGCGCCGCCGCCGCGCCCGCCACGGCACCGTCTGAGCCGCACCGTCCGGGCCGGCGGCCTGCGGGTCAGCCCCGCCAGAGCGCGCCGATCTCGGCGGCGACCTGCGGCGCGGTGACGAGCAGCCCGCCCTCGGGCAGCGGTGTGCACCGGCCGTCGCGCCCGAGCACCAGCGCACCGGCCTCGGAGGCCAGGCAGAGCGCGCCCGCCACGTCCCACTCGTGGTAGCTGGTGAGCACGGCGGCGGCGGCGTTGCCCAGCGCGACCTGGGTGATCGCGAGCGCGGCCGAGCCGAGCACCCGCACGCCGACGTGCGCGGCCCGGGCCCGCTCGACGAACCCGGCCTCCGGGTCCTCCGCGCACACCAGCGACCCGGCGGCCCGTGCGGTGCGCCGCGGCGGGACCGGCACGCCGTTCGCCCGGAAACCGCGCCCGCGGGCGGCGGCGTAGATCTGGCCGCGTCCCGGGTCGGCGACCACCCCGACGGCCGGGCCGTCGGCGTCGACCAGGGCGAGGCTGTAGGCGCACCACGGCAGGCCCGCGACGTAGTTGGCGGTGCCGTCGACCGGGTCGACGACCCAGCGCAGCGGGGCCGTCGCGGCGCCCGGGTCGGCACCGAACTCCTCCCCGACGACCGGGCAGCCGGGGAACTCCTGGGCCAGCACCCGGCGGGTGTGGCGCTCCAGGGTGCGGTCGGTGTCGGTGACCCAGTCGAACGGGTTGGCCTTGGCGGTGGCGTCGAGCGAGCCGGTGTGCTCGCGGCCGAGCGTCGCGGTGATGACCTCGGCGGCGTCGTTGGCCAGCCGGCCCGCGGTCTCCAGCGCACGGGAGAGCAGCGCCGGGTCCACCGGGCGGGTCGGTCGGTCGGTTCGCGGCACGGCCGTCATACGGCCCGAGTGTCCGGGCGGGGGGTGTCCCGGCGACGACACGCGGGTGACGACCTCGTGCCGGACGTGCCAACTCGCGCTCCGCCCACCCGATGTTCGCCCAGGGTTGGGGGGTTGATCACGCCGCGGACCGGACCCGCTGTACCACCCCGGCCACTGTCGCCGTGTGCGCGTCGCAATCGTCTCGGAATGCTTCCTGCCGGTGGTCAACGGCGTCACCAACTCGGTGCTGCGGGTGTGCGAGCACCTGCGCGCCGCCGGGCACGACGTGGTCGTCGTCGCCCCGGGCACCGGGGAGGCCGACTCCCACGACGGGATCCCGGTCGTCCGGATCCCGGCGGTGGAGCTGCCGGTGGTCAACTCGATGCCGGTCGGGGTCCCCAGCCGGCGGATCCTCACGGCGCTGCGCCGGTTCCGGCCGGACGTGGTGCACCTGGCGGCGCCGTTCGTCGTCGGGGCGCGCGGGCTGGCCGCGGCCCGGCGCCTCGGGGTGCCGACGGTGGCGATCTACCAGACCGACGTGGCCGGTTTCGCCTCCTCCTACGGCCTCGGCCTGACCGCGCGGGCGGCCTGGCGCTGGACGTGCCGGCTGCACACGATGGCCGACCGCACCCTCGCGCCGTCGAGCTGGGCGACCGGTGCGCTGCGCGAGCGCGGCGTGCCGCGGGTGCACCAGTGGGCGCGCGGCGTCGACACCCGCCGGTTCACCCCGTCGCGGCGCAGCGACGCCGTGCGCGCCGCGCTCGCCCCGAACGGCGAGCGGCTCGTCGGGTTCGTGGGCCGGCTCGCCCCGGAGAAGCAGGTCGAGCGGCTCGCGGTGCTGGGTGACCTGCCCGGGACGCGGCTGGTCGTCGTCGGCGACGGGCCGAGCGCGGACGGGCTGCGCGAGCGGCTGCCGTCGGCGGCGTTCCTCGGCCACCGCGGCGGCGACGAGCTCGCGAGCATCTACGCCAGCCTCGACGTGTTCGTCCACACCGGGCAGTCCGAGACGTTCTGCCAGGCCGTGCAGGAGGCGCTGGCCTCCGGCGTCCCGGTCGTCGCGCCGGACGCCGGCGGCCCGCGCGACCTGGTGCTGCCCGACCGCACCGGCTACCTGGTTGCGCCGCGGCCCGACGGCGGTGAGCCGGGCGACCCGGTCACCGACGCCGCGGACCGCGAGCTGGTCGCCGCGGTCGCGGCGCTGTGCGAGCCGGAGCGCAACCGCGCGTTCGGGCAGGCCGCCCGCCAGTCGGTGCTGCGGCGCACCTGGACCGCGGTCGGCGACGAGCTGCTGGCGCACTACGGCGACGTGCTGCGCGCCGCCCCGGACCGCCTCGCCGCGTGAGCGGCGGGCGGCGGCCTGCGTAGTCGTGCGGATCCGCGGGGCCCGCCGCGCGGGGACGGTGGGCGCATGAGCCGCACGATCGTCGTCGCACCCCGGGGTGAGCTCGCCGCGGTCGACACCTCCGCCGCCGTCCGCCTGATGGGTCGCCTGCTCGACCCCGACCTCGCGGTGCGCGACACCGCCCGCGCCGCGGTGCTCGTCGCGCCGCACCGCCAGATGCCGCCGGTGCTCTTCGCGCTGTCGGAGAACCTCGTCGCGCACGGCGCGATGCCGGAGGCCGCCCGCTGGTTCTACGCGGCCCAGCTGCGGGCCCGCTACGACGCCTGCCGCTGCACCGACACCACCGCCGCCCAGGCGCTCGCGGTGCTGCGCGACCGGTTCGGCGGGCCGGTGAACCGCTGGGCGTTCGCCGACCCCGCCCGGGTCCGCCGGGCCGCGGTGCGGGCCGTGGCCTGGGACCGCACGGCGCCGCACGAGTACGACCACCGCTGGATCGCGCTGCACGGCATGCGCGCCTTCACCGGCGACGGCACCGGGGTCAGCACCCCGGCGTCGGAGTGGCCCGCCGTCGCCGCCCGCGTGCGGGCCGACCACCTCCGGGGGCTGCGGGAGGTGCTGGCCGAGCAGTTCGGCCGCAGGTGAGCGCCGGAGCGGGTCGGTAGGCTGGGCGGCGTGTCCCGCGCCGAGCTCGACAAGAACCCGCACGACGTCGCCCGCATGTTCGACGGCGTCGCCCGGCGCTACGACCTGACCAACACCGCGCTGTCGGCGGGGCAGGACCGCTACTGGCGGAGCCGGACCCGCCGCGCGCTGGCCCTGCGTCCCGGTGAGCGGGTCCTCGACCTGGCCGCGGGCACGGCGGTGTCGACCGTGGAGCTGGCGAAGGACGGCGCCTGGTGCGTCGCCGCGGACTTCTCGCTCGGCATGCTGCGCGCCGGCGCCCGCCGCGACGTGCCCAAGGCCGCCGCCGACGCGCTGCACCTGCCCTTCGCCGACGGCAGCTTCGACGCCGTCACGATCTCCTTCGGCCTGCGCAACGTGAACGACACCGTCGCCGGCCTGCGCGAGATGGCCCGGGTGACCCGCCCCGGCGGGCGCCTGGTCGTCTGCGAGTTCTCGACGCCGACCTGGGCCCCGTTCCGCACGCTCTACCAGGACGTCGTGCTCGGGCACGCGATCCCGGCCGTCGCGCGTGCCGTCTCCTCGAACCCCGAGGCGTACCTGTACCTGAGCGAGTCCATCCGCGACTGGCCCGACCAGCCCGCCCTGGCGCAGAAGATCGCCGACGCCGGCTGGGAGCGCCCGGCCTGGCGCAACCTGACCTTCGGCGCCGTCGCGCTGCACCGCGCCTCCAAGCCGGCCTGAGCCCCGACCGGCCCGCGGCCGGTCCGCCCCGCCCGGCGGGGCCCTCATCGCGATACCGGATCGCCGTTGTGCCGCAAGGACTTCCGCGACGCCGGCCGATCCGGACACGCGATCATCGCGGCGCCGTCCTACACTGCTCGCGCAGTTCGTGAACTTTTTCACAAGGGTGGTGGTCGACACGCGGCCCGGAGCGCGCCCACCTGCGCCGATGCGGATCACATGTGACCCGCACCCCGTCACAGGTAAGGCTCGCCTGGGTTCTTCGTCACAGGGCCCCGGACATAGGGTCGCCCCGTTCGGCTTGTCGATCACCACCAACGGCGGTGGCCGCGCGACTACGAAGGTGCAGGAATGCTCGATCCCTATCTCCCGCTCGTCCTGCTGTTCGTGCTGGCGGCGGGGTTCGCGCTGTTCTCGGTCGCGTCCGCGCCACTGATCGGCCCGCGCCGGTTCAACCGCGCCAAGCTGGATTCCTACGAGTGCGGGATCGAGCCCTCGCCGCAGCCGGTCGTCGGCGGCGGTCGTGTGCCGGTCGCGTACTACCTCACGGCGATGCTGTTCATCCTGTTCGACATCGAGCTGGTGTTCATGTACCCGTACGCCGTCGTCGCCGACGCGGTCGGTGTCTTCGGGTTCGTGGCCATCACGCTCTACATCGCCACGATCGCCTTCGCGTACGCCTACGAATGGCGTCGCGGCGGGCTCGAGTGGAACTGAGGCCGTCATGGGACTCGAGGAGAACCTGCCCAGCGGCGTCCTGCTGACCAACGTCGAGAAGCTGGTCAACTGGACCCGGAAGTCGTCGCTCTGGCCCGCCACGTTCGGCCTGGCCTGCTGCGCCATCGAGATGATGACCACCGGTGCGCCGCGCTACGACCTCGCCCGGTTCGGCATGGAGGTCTTCCGGGCCTCGCCGCGCCAGGCGGACCTGATGATCGTCGCGGGCCGGGTGAGCAACAAGATGGCGCCGGTCCTGCGCCAGATCTACGACCAGATGCCCGAGCCGCGCTGGGTGCTGGCGATGGGCGTCTGCGCCAGCTCCGGCGGCATGTTCAACAACTACGCGATCGTCCAGGGCGTCGACCACGTCGTGCCGGTGGACATGTACCTGCCGGGCTGCCCGCCGCGGCCGGAGATGCTCATCGACGCGATCCTGAAGATCCACGCCAAGATCATGGACGAGCCGCTCGGCCCGAAGCGGGCCGCCGAGCTCGCGGCCTCCGGGCACCGGACGCCGATGGTGCCGTCGTCGGTGAAGTTCGCGCCGAAGCACAAGCAGCTCGGCGCGCTGAAGAACACCCGCACCCAGGACGTCCCGAACTACCTGGAGCCGGGTGCGCAGCCGAAGCCGTCCATGAACGAGCTGGTCGCGGGCGAGCGGGCGGCCGAGCTGCCGTCGCTGGCCGACGCGGCGAGGGGTGAGGCGAAGTGACCGGACCGACGGAGCCGACCGGCACCTCGAAGGACGACGCCGAGCCCACCGGTGGCGCGCACTCGTCGTCGCAGGAGAGCGGGGACGCCGCCCTGCAGCAGCAGTCCGCGGGCGGCGCCGCCCCCGGCGACGCGCTCGCGGGCGCCCGCCCCGCGCAGCCGATGACCGAGACCCGCACCCGGTCGGGCATGTTCGGCGTCCGCGGCACCGGCGACACCTCCGGCTACGGCGGTCTGCGCCTGCCGGGCTGGGCGCCCGCGCCGGCCGAGCGACCCTTCGGCGGCTGGTTCGACGAGTTCGCCGACGAGCTCGGCGCGGCGCTCGACGAGCGGAGCATCCCGCGCTCCGCGGTCGAGCAGGTCACGATCGACCGCGACGAGCTGACCCTCTACGTCGAGCCCGCCCGGCTGCACGAGGTCGCCCGCACCCTGCGCGACGACCCGGCCCTGCGCTTCGAGTTCTGCTCCGGGGTGTCCGGGGTGGACTACTCGGCGCCCGACGGCGCGCCGGTCGACCGGCCGCTGCACGTCGTCTACCACCTGCTGTCGATGACCTACCGGCGCCGGGTGCGCCTGGAGGTCGCCCTCGACATCGAGCACCCGCACGTGGCCAGCGTCGTCGACGTGTACCCGACGGCCGACTGGCACGAGCGCGAGACCTGGGACATGTACGGCGTCGTCTTCGACGGCCACCCCGCACTGACCCGGATCCTCATGCCCGACGACTGGGACGGCCACCCCCAGCGCAAGAGCTACCCGCTGGGCGGCATCCCCGTGGAGTACAAGGGCGCGGAGATCCCCCCGCCCGATGAGCGGAGGGCCTACTCGTGACGACTGACGCCGACCCCACCACCGCCGACGCCACCACCGACCCGTACGCCGCGCCCGGCCGGGAGACCACCGAGGGCACGGTCTACACCGTCACCGGCGGCGACTGGGACGACCTGCTCGAGGCCGAGCACGACGACCGCATCGTCATCAACATGGGCCCGCAGCACCCGTCGACGCACGGCGTGCTGCGCCTGGTGCTGGAGCTGGAGGGCGAGACCGTCACCCAGGGCCGCGCGGTGATCGGCTACCTGCACACCGGTATCGAGAAGAACTGCGAGTACCGGACCTGGACCCAGGGCGTCACCTTCGTGACCCGGGCGGACTACCTGGCCCCGCTGTTCAACGAGGGCGCCTTCTGCATGGCCGTCGAGAAGCTGCTCGGCGTCGAGGTGCCCGCCCGGGCCGAGCACCTGCGGGTGCTGCTCTGGGAGCTCAACCGGATCGGCTCGCACCTCGTCGCGCTGGCCACCGGCGGCATGGAGCTGGGCGCGCTCACCGGCATGACCTCGGGCTTCCGCGAGCGCGAGGAGGTGCTCCACCTGCTGGAGTTCCTCACCGGCCTGCGCATGAACCACGCCTTCTTCCGCCCGGGCGGCCTCGCCCAGGACATGCCCGACGGCTGGCAGGAGAAGGTCCGTGACTTCCTGAAGGTCATGAACTCCCGGCTGCCCGACTACGACCGGCTGCTCACCGGGCAGCCGATCTGGCGCCAGCGCCTGGAGGGCGTCGGCTACCTGCCCGTCGACGGCTGCCTGGCCCTCGGCGCGTCCGGCCCGATCCTGCGCTCGGCCGGCCTGGCCTGGGACCTGCGCAAGCACATGCCGTACTCGGTCTACGACCAGTACGACTTCGAGGTCCCGACGGCGACCGAGGCCGACTGCTACGCCCGCTACCGGCTGCGCGTCGCCGAGATCCACGAGTCGCTGCGGATCATGGAGCAGGCGGTGGCGAAGCTCGACGAGCTCGGCCCCGGCCGCGTGATGGTCGACGACCCGAAGGTGGCCTGGCCCGCGCAGCTGTCGGTCGGCAGCGACGGCATGGGCAACACCCTCGAGCACGTCCGCAAGATCATGGGTCAGTCGATGGAGTCGCTGATCCACCACTTCAAGCTGGTCACCGAGGGGTTCCACGTCCCGCCGGGGCAGGCGTACGCGGCGGTCGAGTCCCCGCGCGGCGAGCTCGCCGTGCACGCGGTGTCCGACGGCGGCACCCGCCCGGTCCGCGTGCACCTGCGCGACCCCAGCTTCGTGAACCTGCAGACGATGCCCGCGATGAGCGAGGGCGGCCAGGTCGCCGACGTCATCGCGGCCGTCGCCTCGATCGACCCCGTGATGGGAGGTTGCGACCGATGACCAGCACCCCGCCGGTCGAGCCGTCGCCGGTCTCGCCCGCGTTCGACGAGCTGACGCGCACGCGCACCAAGGAGATCATCTCCCTGTACCCGGAGTCGCGCTCGGCGCTGCTCCCGCTGCTGCACCTCGTGCAGTCGGTCGAGGGGTACGTCAGCCCCGACGGCATCCGGTACTGCGCCGAGGCGCTGGACCTCACCACCGCCGAGGTCTCCGCGGTCGCGACGTTCTACACGATGTACAAGCGCACCCCCTGCGGTGAGCACCTGGTCAGCGTCTGCACGAACACCCTGTGCGCGGCGCTGGGCGGCGACGACATCTACGCCCGGCTGCGCACCCACCTCGGCAGCGAGGACCGGCCGCTCGGCCACGAGGAGACGGTGGGCGAGCCGGGCAGCACCGGCTCGATCACCCTCGAGCACGCCGAGTGCCTCGCGGCCTGCGACCTCGCGCCGGTGCTGCAGGTCAACTACGAGTACTTCGACAACCAGACGGTCGGGTCCGCGGTCGAGCTCGTCGACGCGCTGCGCCGCGGCGAGCGCCCGCAGCCGACCCGCGGGGCGCCGCTGACCGACCTGCGGACCGTCGAGCTGGAGCTGGCCGGGTTCACCGACGACGCCTCCACCGTCGACACCACCGCCCGCGTCGAGGGCCCGTCCGGCGCGGTCGAGTCGGTGCGCGGGGCGCGGATGGCCGAGGAGAACGGCTGGACCGCCCCGGCGCTGCCCGACGAGCCGCCGGCGATGCCCGCGCTACCGGAGAAGAAGTGATCGCATGAGCACCACAGAGCCTGTGCGCAAGCCGGACCCGATCACGCCCGTCCTGACCCGGCGGTGGCTGTCGCCGCGGTCCTGGTCGATCGACACCTACGAGCAGCTGGAGGGCTACACCTCGCTGCGCACCGCGTTCGCCGCCCACCCCGACCAGCTCATCCAGCTGGTGAAGGACTCGGGGCTGCGCGGGCGCGGCGGTGCCGGGTTCCCGACCGGGATGAAGTGGGGCTTCATCCCGCAGGACGACGGCAGCGGGACCGGCCCGGGCGCCAAGCCCAAGTACCTCGTCATCAACGCCGACGAGGGCGAGCCGGGCACCTGCAAGGACATCCCGACGATGATGGCCGACCCGCACGCGCTCATCGAGGGCTGCATCGTCACCAGCTACGCGATCCGCGCGAACTTCTGCGCGATCTACGTGCGCGGCGAGGCCCTGCACTGCATCCGCCGGCTGCGCGCGGCGGTCCGCGAGGCGAAGGCCAGGGGCTACCTCGGCCGCGACATCCTCGGCTCCGGGTTCGACCTGGAGATCGTCGTCCACGCGGGGGCGGGCGCCTACATCTGCGGCGAGGAGACGGCGCTGCTCGACTCGCTGGAGGGCCGTCGCGGCCAGCCGCGGCTCAAGCCCCCGTTCCCCGCGACCGCCGGGCTCTACGCGTGCCCGACCGTGGTGAACAACGTCGAGACGATCGCCAGCGTCCCCGCCATCGTCAACGGCGGCTCCGCCTGGTTCCGCTCGATGGGCCGCGAGAAGTCGCCCGGGCCGAAGATCTACTCGGTGTCCGGCCACGTCGAGCGCCCCGGCCAGTACGAGGCGCCGCTGGGCATCACGCTGCGCGAGCTCCTGGAGCTCGCCGGCGGCATGAAGGACGGGATCCCGCTCAAGTTCTGGACGCCGGGCGGCTCGTCCACCCCGCTGTTCACCGCCGAGCACCTCGACGTCCCGCTGGACTTCGAGGGCGCCGCCGAGGCCGGCTCCATGCTGGGGACGACCGCGGTGCAGGTCTTCAACGAGACCGTCTCGGTGCCGTGGGCGGTCATGAAGTGGACCGAGTTCTACAAGCACGAGAGCTGCGGCAAGTGCACCCCCTGCCGGGAGGGCACCTACTGGCTGACCCAGGTGCTGCAGCGGATGGTGCGCGGCGAGGGCACGACGACCGACATCGACACCCTGCTCGACGTCTGCGACAACATCCTCGGCCGCTCCTTCTGCGCACTCGGCGACGGCGCGACGAGCCCCATCACCAGCGCCATCACGTACTTCCGCCAGGAGTTCCTGGACCTCATCGCGGAGCAGCCCGATGTGGACCGCCCGGAGCAGCTGGCCGCACTGACCGGAGCGAGCGCATGACCCTCACACCGGAGCGGAACGCCACCGAGGAGACACCCGTCCCCGAGGGCCACGTCCGCCTCACCATCGACGGCCAGGTCGTCGACGCGCCCAAGGGCGAGCTGCTGATCCGCACCTGCGAGCGCCTCGGCATCGTGGTCCCGCGGTTCTGCGACCACCCGCTCCTCGACCCGGCCGGCGCCTGCCGCCAGTGCCTGGTCGAGGTCGAGATGGGCGGCCGGCCGATGCCCAAGCCGCAGGCCAGCTGCACCATGGCCGTCGCCGACGGGATGGTGGTGAAGACCCAGCACACGTCCGAGCGGGCCGACAAGGCCCAGCAGGGCGTGATGGAGCTGCTGCTCATCAACCACCCGCTCGACTGCCCGATCTGCGACAAGGGCGGTGAGTGCCCGCTGCAGAACCAGGCGATGGCGCACGGCCGGTCGGACTCGCGGTTCGTCGAGACCAAGCGGACGTTCCCGAAGCCGCTGCCGATCTCGTCGCAGGTGCTGCTCGACCGGGAGCGCTGCGTGCTCTGCCAGCGCTGCACGCGGTTCTCCGAGGAGATCGCCGGTGACCCGTTCATCGACCTGCTCGAGCGCGGCGCGAAGCAGCAGATCGGCATCGCCGAGGACCAGCCGTTCCAGTCGTACTTCTCGGGCAACACGATCCAGATCTGCCCGGTCGGTGCGCTGACCAGCGCCGCCTACCGGTTCCGGTCGCGCCCGTTCGACCTGCGCTCGACCGCGGGCACCTGCGAGCACTGCAGCTCCGGCTGCGACCTGCGCACCGACTCCCGGCGCGACGTGGTGCTGCGCCGCCTCGCGGGCAACGACCCGGAGGTCAACGAGGAGTGGCTCTGCGACAAGGGCCGCTTCGCCTTCCGCTACACCGGCAGCGCCGGCCGCATCACCCGGCCGATGGTGCGCCGGGCCGACGGCACGCTGACCGAGGCGTCCTGGACCGAGGCGCTCGCCGTCGCCGCGGAGGGGCTGCTCGCGGCCCGCGCCGCCGGCGGCATCGGGGTGCTGCCCGGCGGGCGGCTGACCGTCGAGGACGCCTACGCCTACGCCAAGTTCGCCCGCGTCGTCGCGCACACCAACGACGTCGACTTCCGGGCCCGGCCGCACTCCGACGAGGAGCTGGAGTTCCTCGCCGCGCACGTCGTCGGCGGCACGCCGGAGGACTCGGTCACCTTCACGGCGATCGAGAACGCCCCGGCCGTGCTCACCGTCGGCACCGACCCCGAGGAGGAGTCGGGCATCGTCTTCCTGCGCCTGCGCAAGGCGTACCGGAAGAAGGGCCTGCGCCACTTCCAGGTCGGGCCGTTCACCACCTACGGCGCGGAGAAGACCGGCGCCACCACGCTGCACGCCGTCCCCGGCGCGGAGGCGGCCGTCGTCGCCGACCCGGGTGGCGACGTCGTCGCGGCGCTGGAGCAGCCGGGCTCGGTGATCCTGGTCGGCGACCGCGCCGCGGAGTCGCCGGGCCTGTACTCGGCGGTGTCGGCCCTCGCGGCCCGCACCGGCGCGGCGATCGGCTGGCTGCCGCGCCGGGCCGGGGACCGCGGCGCCCTGGAGGCGGGCGCGCTGCCGACGCTGCTGCCCGGCGGCCGTCCGGTCACCGACGCCGCCGCCCGTGCCGAGCTGGAGCAGGCCTGGGGCGCCCCGGTCCCGGCCACCCCCGGCCGCGACGGCGACGCCATCCTCGCCGCCGCCGCGAACGGCACGCTGTCCGCGCTGGTCGTGGGCGGGGTCGACCCGCAGGACATGGCCGACCCGACGGCCGCGATCACCGCGCTGCGCGAGGTCGGGTTCCTGGTCAGCCTGGAGATGCACACCTCCGCGGTGACCGAGCTCGCCGACGTCGTGCTCCCGGTCGCGCCGGACGCCCAGCGCTCCGGGACCTACGTCAACTGGGAGGGCCGCCACCGCCCGTTCGGCGTCGCGCTCGACGCCACCGGCGTGCTGCCGGACTGCCGGGTGCTCGACACCCTCGGCGTGGAGATGGACGCGGACCTGTTCACCCAGACCCCGGCCGCCGCGGCCGGCGAGCTGGAGCGGCTCGGCTCGCGCCGCGCCGGCGGGGCCGCACCCGACCACACCGCCGGGCAGGCCCGCCGCCCCGGGTACGGCCAGGCCGTGCTCGCCACCTCGCGGCAGATGATCGACGACGGCAGCCTGCAGATCGACGAGCCCGCGCTCGCCGGGACCGCGCGGCGGCCCTACGTCAAGGTCAACGCCGCGACCGCCGAGCGGCTCGCCCTGGTCGAGGGCGAGGACGCGACCGTCCGCACCGCCCGCGGCGCGATCACCCTGCCGGTGGCGCTGACCGACCTGCCCGACGGCGTGGTCTGGCTGCCCACCTGCTCGCCCGGCTCGCACGTCCGCCCCACGCTCGGGGTGGGCCACGGTGACCTCGTGACGGTCGGCCCGGCCGGGAACGGAAGTGCGTCGTGAACCTGCTCCAGGTGCCGCCGACCCCGGTGGACCAGCTGACGCACACCCAGCAGCTGCTCGCCGACGACCCGATCTGGCTGATCCTGATCAAGGTCGTCGGGCTGTTCGCGCTCGGCGTCGTGCTCACCCTGTTCATGATCAACTGGGAGCGCAAGGTCGTCGGCCGGATGCAGCACCGTCCGGGACCGAACCGGACCGGCCCCGGCGGCTGGCTGCAGAGCCTCGCCGACGGGCTGAAGCTGGCGTTCAAGGAAGACATCATGCCGGCGATGGCCGACAAGAAGGTCTACTTCATCGCCCCGGTCATCTCGACGATCCCGGCCTTCGTCGCCTTCTCGGTGATCCCGTTCGGCGGCACGGTCACGATCTTCGGCGAGGAGACCGTGCTGCAGCTCGTCGACGTCCCGGTCGGCGTGCTCGTCGTGCTGGCCTGCTCGTCGATCGGCGTGTACGGCATCGTGCTCGGCGGCTGGGCCTCGGGCTCGCCGTACTCGCTGCTCGGGGCGCTGCGGTCCGCGGCGCAGGTGATCTCCTACGAGATCGCGCTCGGCCTCGCCGTCGTCGGCGTGGTGCTCTACTCCGGCTCGCTGTCCACCGCGACGATCGTCGGGGCGCAGGCGTCGGGCTGGTACTTCTGGCTGCTGCTGCCGAGCTTCGTGGTCTTCGTGATCGCGATGGTCGGCGAGACGAACCGGGCCCCGTTCGACCTCCCCGAGGCCGAGTCGGAGCTGGTCGGCGGCTTCCACACCGAGTACTCGTCGCTGAAGTTCGCGCTGTTCTTCCTGGCCGAGTACGTGAACATGGTGACCGTCTCGGCGATGGCGGTGACGCTGTTCCTCGGCGGCGGCATGTGGCCGTGGCCGCTGAGCTTCCTCAACGCCTACGGCTGGCTGCAGTTCGTGGCCTTCATCATCAAGGTCCTGCTGTTCCTGTTCGTGTTCATCTGGCTGCGCGGCACACTGCCCCGGTTCCGGTACGACCAGTTCATGAAGCTGGGCTGGAAGGTCCTCGTCCCGGTGATGCTGGTCTGGATCGTCGCGATCTTCGGCATCCGGGCGTTCGTCAACACCGGCTCGGACAACTACGTGCTGCTGCTGTCGCTGATCGGGTTCGCACTGGCCGTCGTCCTGGCGGTCGCGTTCCTGCTGCCCGACCGGCAGGTCGAGGCACCGCAGGTCGAGCCCGCGTCGGACTACCCGGTCCCGCCGCTGGACCTGACGGTCCCCGAATCGCCCCCGAAGCGTCGGAAGGCCGTGACGGCCGGAAAGGACGCGCAGTAGATGTTCGACTTCTTCAAGGGATTCGGCGTCACCTTCTCGACGATGTTCAAGAAGGTCGTCACCGAGGAGTACCCCGAGGACTTCCCGCCGGCCGCGCCGCGCTACCACGGCCGGCACCAGCTCAACCGGCACCCGGACGGGCTCGAGAAGTGCGTCGGCTGCGAGCTGTGCGCCTGGGCCTGCCCGGCCGACGCGATCTACGTCGAGGGCGGGGACAACACCGAGGAGGCCCGGTACTCGCCCGGTGAGCGCTACGGCGCGACCTACCAGATCAACTACCTGCGGTGCATCGGCTGCGGCCTGTGCATCGAGGCCTGCCCGACCCGGTCGCTCACCATGACCAACTTCTACGAGCTGGCCGACGACAACCGCCACGACCTCATCTACACCAAGGAGCAGCTGATGGCCCCGCTGCTGCCGGGCATGGAGCAGCCGCCGCACCCGATGCGCCTGGGCGACGACGAGCAGGACTACTACGTCTCCGGCCCCACGCTCGCGAAGGTCAGCGCGCAGGACCAGACCAAGGAGCAGGCGCGATGACGACCGCGGTCCTGGCCCAGGCGGCCGGGGAGGTGAGCACCGGCGAGGCGGTCGCGTTCTGGATCCTCGGGCCGGTGGCACTGGCCGGCGCACTGGGCCTGGTCTTCGCCCGGCACGCGGTGCACGCCGCGCTGCTGCTGGTGCTGACGATGTTCTCGATCGCGGTGCTGTACCTCGTGCAGTCCGCCCCGTTCCTCGGGTTCGTGCAGATCATCGTCTACACCGGCGCGGTGATGATGCTGTTCCTGTTCGTGCTCATGCTGGTCGGGCGCGACTCCAAGGACTCGGTGATCGAGGTCCTGCGCGGGCAGCGCGCCGCGGCCCTGGTGTTCGGCGTCGGCCTGGCCGCGCTGCTGGTCGGCGGGCTGTCCCGCGGGCTCACCAGCGTCACCCCGGCCGGGCTTGCCGCCGGCGGGCTCGGGTGGAACGGCAACGTCCCGGGCCTCGGCCGGCTGATCTTCACCGACTACCTGCTGGCCTTCGAGCTGACCGCGGCGCTGCTGATGGTCGCCGCCCTCGGCGCGATGGTGCTGTCGGGCTCGCAGAGCAGCCGGCACACCAAGATCGGCCAGCGCGAGACGGTGCTGCGCCGGCTGCGGGGCGAGCACGCGCGCGTGTCGCCGCTGCCCGGCCCCGGCGTCTACGCGACGTCGAACTCGGTGGCCGTCCCGGCGATCCTGCCGGACGGCTCGATCGCCCCCGAGTCGCTCTCGGAGATCATCGAGTCGGTCTCGGTGGACGTCCCCGACACCACCACCCCCGACGCGCACGCGCTCACCGGCCGTCCGGCCCCCGACCGGACCATCGACGCCGGCGAGTCCGCCGCCACCGCCCCGCGGACGGGGGAGGAGCGATGAGGCCCGAGTACTACCTGCTGCTGTCGGCGCTGCTGTTCACCATCGGCGCGGTCGGTGTGCTGGTCCGCCGCAACGCCGTCGTGGTGTTCATGTGCATCGAGCTGATGCTGAACGCGGTGAACCTGACCCTGGTCACGTTCTCGCGGATCAACGGCAACCTCGACGGCCAGGTCATGGCCCTGTTCGTGATGGTGGTCGCCGCCTGCGAGGTCGTCGTCGGCCTCGCGATCATCACGGCGATCTTCCGCACCCGCCAGTCGTCCTCGGTGGACGACGCGAACCTTCTGAAGTACTAGGAGCGTGCGCGCGTGAACCCCGTCCTCGCACAGGCCGCCCCCCAGGCGACCGGCGCCGCGTCGCTGGCCTGGTTGCTGATCGCGCTCCCCGCGGCCGGTGCCCTGGTGCTCTTCCTCGCCGGACGGCGGGCCGACGCCTGGGGCCACTGGCTCGGTGTCGCCACCGTCGCCGGGTCGTTCGTCGTCGGACTGTCGATCTTCCTGCAGGCCCTCGGGCTGCCGGCCGACGAGCGCCTGCAGGAGCAGTCGCTGTGGTCGTGGATGTCCTCGGGCTCGCTGAGCGTGGACTTCGGGCTGCGGATCGACACGCTGTCCCTCACGTTCGTCCTGCTGATCACCGGCGTCGGCGCGCTCATCCACCTCTACTCGGTGGGCTACATGAGCCACGACCCGAACCGGCGCCGGTTCTTCGCGCAGCTCAACCTGTTCGTCGCCGCGATGCTGGTGCTGGTGCTGGGCAACAACTTCGTGATGCTCTACCTCGGCTGGGAGGGCGTCGGCCTGGCGTCCTACCTGCTGATCGGCTTCTACCAGGACCGCCCGGCCGCGGCGACCGCCGCGAAGAAGGCGTTCCTGATGAACCGGGTCGGTGACGTCGGCCTGGCGATCGCGATCTTCCTGCTCTGGCTGGAGCTCGGGACCCTGCAGTACACCGAGGTCTTCGCCCGCATCGGCGAGGTCGGCGGCGGCACGGTGCTGGCGATCACGCTGCTGCTCCTGCTCGGGGCGTGCGGCAAGTCCGGCCAGTTCCCGCTGCAGGCCTGGCTCCCGGACGCGATGGAGGGCCCCACCCCGGTCTCCGCGCTGATCCACGCGGCCACGATGGTCACCGCGGGCGTCTACCTGATCGCCCGCGCCTCGCCGATCTACGACCTGTCGCCGACCGGACGGCTGGTCGTCGCGCTGATCGGCGTGGTCACGCTGATGATCGGCGCGATCGTCGGCTGCGCCTACGACGACATCAAGAAGGTCCTGGCCTACTCCACGGTCAGCCAGATCGGCTACATGATCCTCGCCGTCGGGCTCGGGCCGGCCGGGTACGCGCTGGGCATCCTGCACCTGCTCACGCACGGCTTCTTCAAGGCGGGGCTCTTCCTCGGCGCCGGGTCGGTCATGCACGCCATGAACGACGACGTCGACATGCGCCGATTCGGCGGCCTGTGGCGCAAGATGCCGGTCACCTTCGCGACCTTCGGGCTGGGCTACCTGGCGCTGATCGGGTTCCCGTTCCTGTCCGGCTACTTCTCCAAGGACGCGATCATCGAGGCCGCGTTCGCCCAGGAGGGCTGGCAGGGCTGGGTGTTCGGCGGGTTCGCGACGCTGGCGGCCGGGCTCACCGCGTTCTACATGACCCGCCTGATGATCATGACGTTCCTCGGCGAGGAGCGCTGGCGCCGGGTGCCGTCCACCGACGGGCGCGAGTACCACCCGCACGAGTCCCCGGCGACGATGACCGTCCCGATGATCGTGCTGGCGTTCGGCTCGGTCTTCGGCGGGTTCGTGCTCTACGGGATGATCCCCGAGTGGCTCGCCCCGTCGGTCGGGGAGCGGGTCGAGCTGGAGGGCGGTGCGCTGCCGCACGCGGTCGTCCCGTGGCTGGTGGTCGGCCTCTCCGCGCTGGGCGTGCTGGCCGCGTACCTGTTCGTCGGCCGCTCCCCGGTGCCGGTCGAGCGCCCGCAGAAGGTGTCCGCGGTGGTCGCCGCGGCCCGGGCCGACCTCGGCGCGAACGCCTTCAACGAGGCGTTCATCGAGCGGCCCGGCATCGCGCTCACCCGGCTGCTCACCTGGTTCGACGACCGCGGGATCGACGGCGCCGTCAACGGCACCGCGGCCGCGTTCGGCGGTGGCTCGGGCCGGCTGCGCCGGCTCCAGACCGGCTTCGTCCGGTCCTACGCACTCTCGATGCTCGGCGGGGCGGTCATCGTCGTCGCCGCGATGCTGGCGGTGAGGTTCGTCTCATGATCGACCCGATCGTCCCCGGATCCGGGGGCAACCCGTTCCTGCTGGTGCTGCTGCTCGTGCCGGTGGCCGGCGCGCTGGTCATGTACCCGCTGCGCCGCAACACCGGGGCCGCCAAGGCGGTCGCGATGGCCACGGCCCTGCTGGAGCTCGTGCTCGTCGTCGTCGCCTGGGCGCTGTACTCGATCCCCGCCGCGCAGGCCGGCACCCGGTTCCAGCTCGAGTTCTCGGCGTCCTGGATCCCCGCGTTCGGCACGCACATCGCCTTCGGCGTGGACGGCATCTCCCTCGCGCTGATCGGGCTGACCGCGTTCCTCGTGCCCGGGCTGATGCTGTTCGCGTGGGCGGAGAAGCTGCCCGAGGGCCGCTCGGCCGCCGGGTACTTCGCGCTGCTGCTGGCCACCCAGGCGACGCTCGTCGGCGTCTTCGCCGCCACCGACGTCTTCCTGTTCTACGTGTTCTTCGAGGCCATGCTGGTCCCGATGTACTTCCTCATCGGCCGCTTCGGCGGGCCGCAGCGGCAGTACGCGGCGGTCAAGTTCTTCCTGTACTCGCTGCTCGGCGGCCTGATCATGCTGGCGTCGCTGATCGGGCTGTTCGTGGTCTCCGAGCAGCAGCTCGGGCAGGGCACGTTCACCTGGGCCGACCTGCAGGCGATGGCGTCGAGCGTGCCGGAGTCCACCCAGATCTGGCTGTTCCTCGGCTTCTTCGTCGCCTTCGCGATCAAGGCGCCGCTGGTGCCGTTCCACACCTGGCTGCCCGACGCGGGCGCCGAGGCCCCGATCGTCGGGGCGGTGCTGCTGGTCGGCGTGCTGGACAAGGTCGGGACCTACGGCTTCCTGCGCTACCTGCTGCCGCTGTTCCCGCAGGCGTCGCAGACCCTGGCGCCGCTGGTGCTGGTGCTCGCCGTCGCCGGGATCCTCTACGCGGCGCTGCTGGCGGTCTCCCAGACCGACATGGGCCGCTTCGTCGCCTACACCTCGGTGGCGCACTTCGGGTTCATCGCGCTCGGGGTGTTCGCGTTCTCCAGCCAGGCCTTCGCCGGCGCGACGCTCTACATGGTCAACCACGGCCTCTCGACCGGGATGCTGTTCGTGATGGTCGGCGTGCTGATCAGCCGCGGCGGCTCCCGGCTCATCGCCGACTACGGCGGCGTCGCCAAGCTCGCCCCGGTGATGGCGGGCTGCCTGCTGCTGGCCGGGATGAGCTCGCTGGCGCTGCCGGGCACGAACTCGTTCGTCTCGGAGTTCCTGGTGCTGCTCGGCTCGTTCCCGAACCGCCCGGTGTTCACGGTGGTCGCCACCGTCGGCATCATCTTCGCCGCGCTCTACGTGCTGTGGTTCTACCAGCGCACGATGCAGGGCCCGGTCCGCGGCACCGCCGTGATGGCCGCGCTGGAGCGCGGCGGAGCGGGCGGACCCGGGTCGATGATCGACCCGGCGGTCGCCGCGCAGCGCAAGGGCTCCGGCTTCCCCGACCTCACCGGCCGCGAGATCGGCGTGCTCGCGCCGCTGATCGTCGCGATCGTGGTGCTCGGCTTCTACCCGGGCCCGGTGCTCGACCTGATCAACCCGTCGGTGACGGCGACGATGACCGAGCTCGGCCTGCCCGACCCGGTCATGGCTGGAGGGATCCCCCGATGAGCGTGCTCGCACAGGTCACGCCGATCGAGATGCCGGCGATCGACTGGGCGGCGACCGCGCCGCTGTGGATCGTGTTCACCGGTGCCTGCGTGTCGGTGCTGCTGGAGGCGTTCCTGCCGCGTCACCAGCGCTGGCCGGTCCAGGTGCTCGTGACCGGGCTGACCCTGGTCGCGGCGCTGCTCGCGCTGGCCGGGTACGCCCTGTCCGGCCCGGCGGCGGTGCTGACGTTCGGCTCCGCGCTGTCGGTGGACTCCCCGTCGCTGTTCCTGTGGGGCACGCTGATCGTGCTGGCGATCCCCAGCCTGCTGCTCATCGCGGACCGGTCGGTCGAGCCGGGCGGGGTGTTCGTCGCCTCGGCCGCCGAGCGCGCCGCCGCCCGCACCGGCGGCGGGTCCTCGCCGGCGGCCGGCGGGCCGCCGGAGCACGTCGACCGCTCCTACGGGGCGCCCGACGAGGCCCCGACGATGCAGACCGAGCCGTTCCCGTTCGTGCTGTTCGCCCTCGGCGGGATGATGGCGTTCGTCGCCGCCAACGACCTGCTGACGATGTTCATCGCGCTCGAGGTGCTGTCGCTGCCGCTCTACCTGATGTGCGGGCTGGCCCGGCGCCGTCGCCTGCTGTCGCAGGAGTCCGCGGTCAAGTACTTCCTGCTCGGTGCGTTCGGCTCGGCGTTCTTCCTCTACGGCATCGCGCTGCTCTACGGCTACGCGGGCTCCGTCCGGCTCTCGGCGATCTCGCAGGCCACCGCGGGCACCCTGGCCTCGGACACGCTGCTGTTCGCCGGCCTGGCACTGCTGCTGGTCGGGCTGCTGTTCAAGGGCTCCGTCGCCCCGTTCCACACCTGGACGCCCGACGTGTACCAGGGCGCGCCGACGCCGGTCACCGCGTTCATGGCGGCCTGCACGAAGGTCGCCGCGTTCGGCGCGATCGCCCGGGTGCTCTACGTCGCCTTCGGCAGCACCGTGTGGGAGTGGCGCGGCGTGCTGTGGGTCGTCGCGGTCGTGTCGATGGTCGTCGGCGCGGTGCTGGGTCTGACCCAGACCGACGTGAAGCGCATGATCGCCTACTCCTCGATCGCGCACGCCGGGTTCATCCTGCTCGGCGCGATGGCGCTGACCCCGCAGGGCACGGCCGGGCTGCTGTTCTACCTGCTGGCCTACGGCTTCACCACGGTCGCGGTGTTCGGCATCGTCTCGCTCGTCCGCACCAGCGACGGCGAGGCGTCCGACCTCGCGGCCTGGGCCGGGCTCGCGAAGCGGTCCCCGCTCGTCGCGGGGATCATGACGTTCCTGCTGCTCGCCCTGGCGGGCATCCCGCTCACCAGCGGGTTCACCGCCAAGTTCGCCGTGTTCTCGGCGGCCTCGGCGGACGGGATGGTGCCGCTGGTGGTGATCGCGCTGGTGGCCTCGGCCGTCGCGGCGTTCTTCTACCTGCGCATCGTCGTGCTCATGTACTTCTCCGAGCCCGCGGAGGACGGCCCGGCCGTCGTCGTGCCGGGTGCGTTCACCACCGTGGCCATCACGCTGGGCACGCTGGCGACCCTCGTTCTCGGGATTCTCCCCACACCCGTCCTCGAATGGGCCGCCAGCGGCGCATTCGCGGGCTGACGTTCGTACGCTGTGGGGGTGGAGACACAAAGTGTGGCCGGGGTCCGGATGGCCGATCCGGTCCTGGCCGAGGCCACGGCGGACGGGCTGAAGCGGGTCGAGGATCTGCTGCACCGCGAGGTGCACAGCGACTACGAGTTCGTCACCGAGACGTCGTTGCACCTCATCGAGGCGGGCGGCAAGCGGTTCCGGCCGCTGTTCACGCTGCTCGCCGCGCAGGTCGGCCCGCACCCGGAGCGCGACGAGGTGGTGACCGCGGCCGCCGTGGTGGAGCTGATCCACCTGGCGACGCTCTACCACGACGACGTGATGGACGAGGCCGCGATGCGCCGCGGCACGGAGTCCGCGAACTCCCGCTGGGACAACTCCATCGCGATCCTGACCGGGGACTTCCTGTTCGCGCACGCCTCGCGGCTGGTCGCCGACCTGGGGCCGGACGCGGTCCGGATCATCGCGGAGACCTTCGCGCTGCTGGTCACCGGGCAGATGCGCGAGACCCGCGGGCCGAAGGCGACCGACGACCCGATCGAGCACTACCTGCGGGTCGCGGCGGAGAAGACCGGGTCGCTGATCGCGACGTCCGGCCGCTACGGCGGGATGTTCTCCGGCGCACCCGCCGAGCACGTCGAGGCGCTGCGCACCTACGGCGAGGTCATCGGGACGGCGTTCCAGATCTCCGACGACATCATCGACATCGCCTCGCCGTCCGACGACTCGGGCAAGACCCCGGGCACCGATCTGCGCGAGGGCGTCCACACCCTGCCGATGCTCTACGCCCTGCGCGACGGCGGCGACTCCGCCGACGCGCGCCGGCTGCGGCAGCTGCTGGCCGCCCCGATCAGCGACGACGCCGAGGTGGCCGAGGCACTGGAGCTGCTGCGGGCCGGGGACGGGCTGGTCCAGGCCCGCGAGACCCTCGCCGGGTACGCCGACCGCGCCCGCGCGGAGCTCGACGTCCTGCCGGACTGCCCCGCGATCGCGGCGCTGCGGACGCTGACCGACTACACCGTGGAGCGCGTCGGGTAGGTGTCGTGACAGCTAGGCGGCCCCGGAGAGTGCTCGCGGGCGGCGTGGGCGCACCAGGTCCGCGGTGAAGACGAGCAGGGCCACCCAGACGAGGGCGAACCCGGCCCACCGGGCGGGGGCCATCGTCTCGCCGACCACGAGCACGCCCCACAGGAACTGCAGCGTGGGGTTGATGTAGAGCAGCACCCCGAGCGTCGTCAGCGGCAGCCGCCGGGCGGCGGAGCCGTAGAGCAGCAGCGGCAGCGCCGTGGCCGGGCCGGCGGCGAGCATGAGCAGCAGGTGCCACGGCCCGTGGTCGACGAACGTGCCGGCACCGGCCGACTCCAGCACGAGCAGGAACACAGCTGCCGGGACGACGAGGACCAGCCCCTCCGCCGTCAGACCGGCCGCCGCGGACAGCGGTGCGGTCGCCTTGAACAGCCCGTAGACGCCGAACGAGCCGGCCAGGGCGATCGACAGCCAGGGCACCGTCCCGTTCCCCACGGCGATCACGACGACCGCCGTCGCGGCCAGCCCGAGCGCCGTCCACTGGGCCGGGCGCAGCCGCTCCCGCAGCACGAGCACGCCGAACAGCACCCCGACCAGGGGTGTCATGTAATAGCCCAGGGCGGCCTCGACGACCATCCCGACCGAGACGCCCCAGATGAACAGGCCCCAGTTCACGGCGATGAACACCGCGGCCGCCGCCGTCACGAGCCAGCCGCGCACGCCGAGACGCCGCACCTCCGGCCATCCCCGCAGCAGCGTCAGCACCACGGACATGAGCACCGCGGTCCAGACGACCCGGTGCGCGAGCACCTCGAGCGGCGCGGCCGGGTCCAGCAGCGGCCAGAACGCCGGGAACATGCCCCACAGCACGTACGCGCCGACGCCCGCGGCCAGTCCGGCCGGGCTCCGTTCGTTCCGTTCGAGGGTGGTTCGTTCGGGGGAACGGGCCGTCACGACGGTCGCCCGGGGTGGTCCTTCACGGGCACGATGATCCGGTACGGGTGTGCCGGCGCGCGAGACCTCGTCGGGCGTGCACGATCCGTGATACCAAGCACGGCGACAGTGGTCCGGGGCGGTCCCGGGCGGACGGAGGTCCGGCATGGGCTGGATGTGGGCACTGCTGGTGGTGCTGGTGGTCCTCGTGGTGGCGGGGGTGCTGGTGGCGCGACGCCGCGAGCGGTCCGTCGAGGAGGCACCGGGCACGGGGGGAGCGCTCGACGCCGCGGGGGCCCTGGAGGTTCCCGACCGGCCCCGTGAGCCCGAGGCGGCCGGGTTGTTCGACACCGCCGGGGCGGTCGACCCGTCGGCCGCCGCCGCGGGTGCACACACCCCGTCGCCCGACGCGGACGCGGAGGCACCGCAGCCGGACGCGGAGGCACCGCAGCCGGGAGGGGACGCCCCGGCCGGGGCGGAGCCGTCGCCCGCGGAACCGACGGGCGCCGGGACCGACGCGACCGGCGGGACGGAGCCGACCGGCGGGACGGAGCCGGCCGAACGGGCGGAGACGACCGGGTCCGCCGCGTCCGACCCGGACCGGGGGACCACTGCCGACACCGCCGCCGACACCGCCGCCGAGGCGGGCACGCCGGCGGCCGCGACCGACGACCCGGATACGTCCGGGGCCGGGCCCGTGACCGAGCCGGACCCGTCCGGCACGGTCGCGGCCACCGACCCGGCGGACGGGACGACCCCCGCCGGTACCGCCCCCACCGACCCCGCGGGCACGGGCGTCGCCGGGGCACCCTCCGACGGGGCCGCGCCCGGGGACACGGACGGCACGACCGATGCCGTGGCCTCGTCCGGCGGGTCCGAGTCCGGGCACGCGGACTCCATGACCGACGCCCCGTCGGACGGTGCCGGGAGCAGCCGGACGCCCACGGCGGCGGCGAGCGCGGCCGGCGGGGCCGCCGCCACGGGTCCGGGCACGCCCGGGAGCGACGCGGCGGGGGAGCCCCCGGCCGTCCCGCAGCCCCGTACCGAGACCGCTCCCGGCGCCGGCGGGACCACCGCGGCCGCCGAGGGTGCGGACGACACCGACGGCACCGACGACGAGCCCTCCGGCCGGCACGCGCTCCGCGACGGCGTCGCACCCGCGCCGCTGCCCGAGCCGGGACCGGTGTCCGCGGACGGACCGCCCGAGCCGCTGGCGATCCCGTCGCGCGCCCGTCCGTCGACGGGCGGGTCGGCGCTGGCGGCGCTGGACTCGCGGCTCATCGGACCGGCGGCGGTGTCCGCGCCGCTGCCACCCGGTGTGCGCCCCGGGCCCTACGCGGACTCGGTCCTCGCCCCGTCCGACGGCGGCGACCCGCCGGACACCCACCGGGTGAAGGTGCACAGCGGCTCGCGCCGGTTCCACACGCCCGACTCGCCGTACTACGTCCGGACACGGGCCGACCTGTACTTCACCGCCGAGGGCACGGCCCGCGCGGCCGGGTTCATCGCCTGGCACGAGCGCCCCGGCGCCCGCTGAGGCTCGCACACGACGACGGCCCCGGTGCTCGCCGAGCACCGGGGCCGTCGCCGTGCGGGCGGGGCCTAGACGATGGTCCAGGTGTCGCGGCCGTTGAGCAGGGACTGCAGGTCCGCGTCGGGCTTGGCGTCCTTGGCCGCCTGCACCTGGGCGCGGGCGGCGTCGTCGTAGGTGCCGCGGGGGGCGTTGCGGAACACGCCGGTGACGGTGTGGGTGAGGTCCTGGTCGGAGAGCCGGGACAGGGCGAAGGCGAGTTCGTGGTCGGCCTGGTCGTGGACCACGATCTGCGACGGGTCGACCGAGGCGGTCTCGACGACCTTCAGCTTGAACCCGTCCTGCACGACGGCGTGCGATCCCTCGGCTCCGAAGACGATGGGCTCGCCGTGGGTCAGCGGGATGAGGCGGTTCTCGCTGTCGCCGCGGCGCAGGACGTCGAAGCTGCCGTCGTTGAAGATGGGGCAGTCCTGGAAGATCTCGACCAGGGCCGACCCGCGGTGCTCGGCGGCGGCCTGCAGGACGGTCTTGAGGCTGTTGCGGTCGCTGTCCAGGGCGCGGCCGACGAAGGAGGCTTCGGCCCCGAGCGCCAGCGAGATCGGGTTGAAGGGGTGGTCGAGCGAGCCCATGGGGGTGGACTTGGTGACCTTCCCGACCTCGGAGGTGGGGCTGTACTGGCCCTTGGTGAGGCCGTAGATCCGGTTGTTGAACAGCAGGATCGTGATGTTGACGTTGCGGCGCAGCGCGTGGATGAGGTGGTTGCCGCCGATGGACAGCGCGTCGCCGTCGCCGGTCACGACCCAGACGCTGAGGTCCTCGCGGGTGGTGGCGAGGCCGGTGGCGATGGTGGGGGCGCGGCCGTGGATGGAGTGCATCCCGTAGGTGTTGAGGTAGTAGGGGAACCGGGAGCTGCAGCCGATGCCGGAGACGAAGACGGTGTTCTCGCGCTTGATGCCCAGGGTGGGCAGGAACTGGCGGACGGCGGCGAGCACGGCGTAGTCGCCGCAGCCGGGGCACCAGCGGACCTCCTGGTCGGAGGTGTAGTCCTTGGCGGTCTGCTTGGCGTCGGTGGTCGGGACGCCGTCCAGACCACCGATGGTGGGCAGGCCCAGGTCGGTGGCGGTCATGCCTGTGCTCCCGTGATCTCGGCGGCGGACTCGGGGTGGGATCCGGTCAGGTAGTCGAGCAGCACGTCCTGCAGCTCCTCGGCCCCGAACGGCAGCCCGGCCACCTTGGTGTAGCTCTTGACGTCGACCAGGTACCGCGCGCGCAGCAGCATCGCGAGCTGGCCCAGGTTCATCTCCGGGCACAGCACGGTGCGGTAGCTGCCCAGCACCTCGCCGAGGTTGGCCGGCAGCGGGTTGAGGTTGCGCACGTGGACGGTGGCGACCGAGTGGCCGAGCTTGCGCACGCGGCGCGCCGCGGCGTTGATCGGGCCGTACGTCGAACCCCAGCCGATCACCAGGGTCTCGGCGTCGCCGTCGGGGTCGTTGACGACGAGGTCGGGGACCTCGATGCCGTCGATCTTGGCCTGGCGCAGCCGGACCATGCGGTCGTGGTTGTCGGGGTCGTAGGAGATCGAGCCGCGCCCGTCGGCCTTCTCCAGGCCGCCGATGCGGTGTTCCAGGCCGGGGGTGCCGGGGATGGCCCAGGGGCGGGCGAGGGTGTCGGTGTCGCGCAGGTAGGGCCAGAACTCGCCGGAGCCGTCGGGGGCGTTGGGTTCGGTGGCGAAGCCGGGGTCGACGGTGGGCAGGTCGGCCACCGAGGGGATTCGCCACGGTTCGGAGCCGTTGGCCAGTGCGCCGTCGGAGAGCAGCATGACCGGGGTCCGGTACCGGACCGCGATCGCGGCGGCCTCGACGGCGGCGGAGAAGCAGTCGCCCGGGGTGCAGGGGGCGATCACCGGTAGCGGGGCCTCGCCGTTGCGGCCGTGCAGGGCCTGGAGCAGGTCGGCCTGTTCGGTCTTGGTGGGCAGCCCGGTGGAGGGTCCGCCGCGTTGGACGTCGATGACCAGCAGGGGCAGTTCCAGGGCGACGGCGAGGCCGACGGTCTCGGACTTGAGTGCGACGCCGGGGCCGGAGGTGGTGGTGACCCCGAGCGCGCCGCCGAAGGCCGCGCCGAGCGCGGCGCCGACGCCGGAGATCTCGTCCTCGGCCTGGAAGGTGGTGACGCCGAAGGCCTTGTGCTTGGACAGTTCGTGGAGGATGTCCGAGGCGGGGGTGATCGGGTAGGTGCCCAGGAACACCGGCAGGTTCGTGGTGCGTCCGGCGGCGATGACGCCGTAGGCCAGGGCGGCGTTGCCGGTGATCTGGCGGTAGGTGCCCGGGGCGAGGCGGGCGGGGGCGACCTCGTAGGTGACCGCGAAGGCCTCGGTGGTCTCGCCGTAGGCGTGCCCGGCGCGGAAGGCCAGGATGTTGGCCTCGGCGATGTCGGGCTTCGTGGCGAACTTCTCGCGCAGGAACCGCTCGGTGGACTCGCTGGGCCGGTGGTACATCCAGGACAGCAGGCCGAGGGCGAACATGTTCTTCGCGCGTTCGGCGTCCTTCTTGGACAGGCCGGTCTCGGCCAGCGCGCCGCGGGTCAGGGTGGCCATCGCGACGCCGTGCACGGCGTAGGGCTGCAGGGAGTCGTCCTCGAGGGGGTTGGACTCGTAGCCGACCTTGGCCAGGTTGCGCTTGGTGAACTCGTCGGTGTTGACGATCAGGACGCCGCCGTGGGGCAGGTCGGCGATGTTGGCCTTGAGCGCGGCAGGGTTCATCGCGACGAGCACGTCGGGGCGGTCGCCGGGGGTGAGGATGTCGTAGTTGGCGAAGTGCAGCTGGAACGACGACACCCCCGGCAGGGTCCCGGCGGGGGCCCGGATCTCGGCGGGGAAGTTCGGCAGCGTGGACAGGTCGTTGCCGAAGTTCGCCGTCTCGGAGGTGAACCGGTCCCCGGTCAGCTGCATACCGTCGCCGGAGTCGCCCGCGAACCGGATGACCACCCGGTCGCGCTGGACGACCTCGGAGTCATGTGCCTCGACGGGGGTGTCGCTGGTCGTCATGGGCTGATGGGCTCCGGTTCCGCGTCGACTTGTCCTGCGATACGTCGAGGTTAACTCCCGGTCGGAGGCCCTGTCCGTCGACCCGGAGCCACGTCACATAACCAGGGTTACGTTCGTGGGCCGGATCACTTCCGGCTGATCTTCCGCTGCAGGGCCGCCACCCGCTCGGCGAACGCGTCGGAGTGGACGGACTCGGCCTGCGCGCGGACCTCGATGTCGGTGGCGTCGGCGTGCGCGTCGAGCCGCGCGGTCACCCGCATCGTCTCCTTCGTGGTGACGATCAGGTCGCGCGGCGCGGCAGCGGCCCGCCCGGCCAGCTCGCGGGCCCCGGCGAGGAGCTCCTCGTCGCTGTCGTAGGCCCGCCACGCGAGGCCGACCCGCTCGGCCTCGCGGGCGTCGAGGACGTCGCCGAACAGCGTCATCGCCGCGGTGCCCTGGGCGCCCAGCGCGCGGTGCGCCATCCAGGTGAAGCCGCCGCCGGGGTGCAGTCCGAGCTGCATGAAGCGCACGTCGAACCGCGCGGTCGGGCCGGCCAGGCGCACGTCGCAGGCCAGGGCCAGGTTGATCCCGGCGCCGACCGCGGCACCGTTGACCGCGGCCAGGGTCGGCAGCGGCGACGCCGCGATCGCCAGGAACCCGGAGTAGACGCGCTTGAGGGTGGCCGGGTCGGCCTTCTGCAGCTCGGCCAGGTCGCCGCCGGCGCAGAACGCGGGCGCCTCGCCGGTCACCACGATCGCGCCGACGGAGTCGTCGGCGTTCGCGGCGTCCACGGCCGCGACGAGCTTCTGCGACAGATCCAGGTTCAGTGCGTTGCGCCGTGCCGGGTTCGACACGGTGAGCACCGCGACGCCGTCGGTGATCTCGGTCCGGACCTCGGTGGTGGCCGTGCTCTCGCTCATGGCGGGGACTCTTCCACGCCGCCGCGGTCGGTCACACCCTCGGTCACACCCGGGAACGCGCCGGCCGCGTCGTCCGTTGGACCGGACGAACCCCCGCAGGACCGCACGGAGAGGGATCCCGGCGTGCACAGCCACATGAACGGCCTGAAGACGGCCGTGCTCCTCGGCGCGATGAGCGCCCTCATCCTCGCCGTCGGCGGGGTCGTCGGCGGCCGCGGCGGGCTGGTGATCGCACTCGTCATCGCCTTCGCGGTGAACGGCTGGGCCTACTTCAACTCCGCGACGACGGCGCTGCGCTCCATGCACGCGCAGCCGGTGACCGAGGCCGAGTACCCGCAGCTGTTCCGCATCGTCCGCGAGCTCAGCCAGCGCGCCCGCCAGCCGATGCCGTCGCTGCACATCAGCCCGACCGACGCGCCCAACGCGTTCGCCACCGGGCGCAACCCGCGCCACGCCGCCGTCTGCGTGACGACCGGCCTGCTGCGGCTGCTCGACGAGCGCGAGCTGCGCGCCGTCATCGGTCACGAGCTCAGCCACGTCTACAACCGCGACATCCTCATCTCCTCGATCGCGGGCGCGCTGGCCACCGCGGTGTCGTTCCTCGCCAACTTCGCGATGTTCGCCTCGCTGTTCGGCGGCGGCGACGAGGACCGCCCGAACCCGATCGCGATCATCCTGGTCGCGCTGCTCGGGCCGATCGCCGCCGGCGTGGTGCAGATGGCCGTCAGCCGCTCCCGGGAGTACCAGGCCGACGCCTCGGGCGCCGAGCTGACCGGCGACCCGCTGGGGCTGGCGTCGGCGCTGCACAAGCTGCAGTACGGCACCGCCGCCGCCCCGCTGCCGCCCGACCCGCGGCTGACCGCCCAGTCGCACCTGATGATCGCCAACCCGTTCCGCCCCGGCGAGCGGATGGCGCGCTGGTTCTCCACGCACCCGCCGATCGAGGACCGGATCGCCCGGTTGCAGCAGATGGCGGGCCGCTGACCGGTCCGGTTGCCCGGCCGCGGATCGCTGTTGCGTAACGGTTCGGGGGTCGGGGAGCGATGACAGGGCAGCAGAGCTCCCCCTGCGGAAGAGGACCCATGAGCGAGACCCCGTCCCAGAAGCCCCGCCACGCGCTGACCGGCAGCGGTGCGACGCCGTCGGTGCCGGCCCAGGGCGGACCGGTCGAGGTGCCGCAGCCGGCCCGTGCCGGGGACGACCTCGCCCCCGCGGCGGAGCAGCGGCCCGCGGTGCCCGCGCCGTCGGCGTCGCCGGACGCCGTCGACGGTCCGGTGGACGGAACGGGTGCCGCGGAGCACCGCACGGAGACCCACGCGGAGCCGGACGACGACGCGCCCACCCGCGCGCTGCCGGTCGTGCCGCGTCCCCGCGAGGCGGCGGGTACCGGACCGCGGCGGCCCGTGGCACCGCTCGGGCGCCCGGCCACGGTGCCGTACGGCCCGGGCCACCGCGCCGTGCCCGGCCACGGCCCGGTGCCCGGCCGGGCGCCCGGCCACGGTCACGTGCCCGGTCACGTCCCGACCGGCCACCGTCCGCCGTCCGCACCCGCGGGGCACGTCCCGGGCCCGCCGTGGGCGACGGCCGTGGACCGGCTCCCCGAGCCGTTCCGCCCGGCCCCGCTGCCGGCCGCCGCCCCGGGGGCGCGGGCCTCCGGCGGGTTCCGGCTGCCCGACTTCCCCGCCCGCACCCGGCCGGTGCTGCCGGTCGTCCTGGGGGCGGCGACCGCGCTGGTCCTGGCCCTGGGCGTCGCCGCCGGGGTGTCCGGCATCCCGGACGCGTCGTCGGCCGCGGGCCCCGCCCCGGTGTCCACGCCGTAGCCGTCTGCTTGTATCCCCGCCGTGGGGATCTCCTGGGAGGACTACCGCGGCCACGACGCCGTCGGGCTGGCCGCACTCGTCGCCGGCGGTGAGGTGAGCCCGGCCGAGCTGCTGGACGCCGCCGTCGCGCGGGCCGACGCGGTCGAGCCGACGACCAACGCGATCCGGTACCGGATGGACGACGCCGCACGCGCCCGGGCGGGCGGGCCGCTCTCCGGCCCGTTCGCGGGCGTCCCCTTCCTGGTGAAGGACCTCGCCCAGCACGTCGCGGGCGTGCCGACGGCGTCGGGCTCGCGCGCGCTCGCCGGGTACCCGCGGCCCGAGACGTCCACCGTGGTCCGCCGCTGGACCGACGCCGGGCTGGTCGTGTTCGGGCGCACGGCGACCCCGGAGTTCGGGGCGCGCGCGGTCACCGAGCCGGTGCTGGGCGGCCCGACCCGCAACCCGTGGGACCCGTCGCGGACCCCCGGCGGCAGCTCCGGCGGCTCCGCCGCGGCGGTCGCGGCCGGCATCGTGCCCGCCGCCGGGGCGAGCGACGGCGGCGGCTCCATCCGCATCCCCGCCGCGGCCTGCGGGCTCTTCGGGCTCAAGCCGGGCCGGGGCGTGACACCGTCCGGGCCGGACGTCGCCGAGGGCTTCCACGGCGCCTCGGTGCAGGGCGTCCTGTCGCGCACCGTGCGGGACTCGGCCGCGCTGCTCGACGTCATGGCCGGTCCGGAGCCCGAGGGGCCCTACGTCGTCCGCCCGTTCGAGCGGCCCTGCGCAGAGGCGGTCCGCGAGGACCCGGCGCCGCTGCGGATCGGGCTGGCGACGGCCTCGCCACTGGGGACCGCCGTCGACCCGGAGGCGGTGGCGGCCGCCCGCGACGCCGCGGACCTGCTCACCTCGCTCGGCCACGTCGTGGAGGAGTCCGCGCCGGCGGTCGACGGGCGGGCGCTGGCCACCGACTTCCTGACCACGTGGTTCGCGATGATCGCCGCGCAGGTCGACTCGGCGCGGACGCTCACCGGCTGCGCCGACGACGCGTTCGAGATCGAGACCCGGGTGATGGCGGCGATCGGGCGCGCGACGCCCGCGCCGCGCTACCTCGCCGCGCTGGCCGGGCGCCAGGAGCACACGCGGGCGCTGGCCGCGTTCCACGAGCGCTACGACCTGCTGCTGACCCCGACCCTGGCCCGGCCGCCGTGGCCGACCGGCGAGCTGTCCCTGCCCACCCCCGCCCGGCTCGGCGCGCAGGCCCTGCTGCGGGCCCGGGCGTCCGGGCTGTTCGGACGGCTCGGGCTGGTCGAGGGCCTGGTCGACGCCAACTTCGCCCCGGTGCCCTACACCCAGCTGGCGAACCTGACCGGGCGTCCGGCGTCGTCGGTGCCGCTGTACCGGACGGCGGACGGGCTGCCGCTCGGCGTCCAGTTCGTCGGGCGTCCCGGGGCGGAACCGCAGCTGCTCGCGCTGGCCGCGCAGCTCGAGCGTGCCCGGCCCTGGGCGCACCTGCGCCCGCCGCTCTAGCGGTCGTCGAGCAGCAGGCGGACCCGCGCGCGCTGCGTCGCGGCGTCGGCCGGGGCGTGGTGAAGCAGTCCGTCGACGGCGTGGACGACGAGCCGGGCCCGCTCCCGGGCGTCGTCGCCGGCGCGGCGGCCCAGGTGGAACGCGACCTCACGCACGCAGTCCTCCCGCAGCGCGGCGACGGCGGCGACGCCCGTGGGCGTGCGGGAGGCGAACCCGGCGAGCAGCGCGTGCAGGTGCGGGTGGTCGGCGTGCAGGTCCACCGCGGTGTCGGCGATCCGCAGCACCGCCGTCACCGGGTCCGGCGGGTCGGCCCGCAGCGCCGCGAACACCGCGTCCAGGGTGGACCGCGCCTCGGTGACGTGCCGGGCGACGAGCGCGTCGAGCAGTGCCTGCTTGTCGGGGAAGTACTGGTAGAGCGAGCCGACCGAGACCCCGGCGCGCGCGGCGATCCGGTTGGTGGTCGCGGCGAGGCCCTCGCGGGCGAAGACCTGAGCAGCCGCGGTGAGCAGGAACCCGACGGTGGCCCGGGACCGCTCCTGACGTGGGGTCCTGCGCACGTCCGGCCTCCTCCCGCGGGTCGCCGTACGCGAGTTGTCCGGGCCCATCCGACCACGAACGCTGAGGTGGTGACCAGCACCGTCCTGCTCGACCTGTCGCTGCGCGTGCTGCCCGGGGTGATCGTGCTCGGCGCCGCGTCCGTCGTGGTCGGACGGTCGTCGCCGCTGCTGCGGATCGTGCTGCTCGTGCTCGGGTTCGTCCTCGTGCGCGACGCGATGACCCCGCTCGGGCTCTGGTCGCTCGGACCGGCGCCGCACGGCCTGCTGTGGCTGCGCTTCCCGCCGGACCCGGTCGTGCTCACCGCCGTCGGGACGGCCGGTGCGGTGGCCGCGCTCGCCGCCGCGTACGGGCCGCGGGACCTGCGCGGGCTCGTGGTGTGGGGCCGGCTCGGGCCCCGGGCGCTGCTCACCGCACTCGGGGCCGCCGCGCTGCTCGTCGTGCCGCTGCTCGCGGCGCTGCGCCCGGTGCCGCCGGAGCTGCGCGGCGGCGCGGTCGCCGTCACGTCGCTCCCCGCGCTGGCGGTGCTCGTGTTCGGCGGCAACCTGCTGGAGGAGGTGCTGTTCCGCGGGCTCCTGCAGGGACACCTGACGGGGCCGCTCGGGCTCGGGGCCGTGCGCGCGGTCCTCGCGTCGGGGCTGTTGTTCGCAGCCGGGCACGTGTTCCTGGCCACGACCGTCACCGACCTGGGGTGGCCGGTCCTGGCGTTCACGCTCGCCGAGGGTGTGCTGTGCGCCGCGGTGCGGCACCGGCACGGGGTGCTCGCGTCGACGGTGACGCACGGGACCGTGATCCTCGCCCTGGCGTCGGGTCTCTAGCGCGGCAGCCGCATCCCCGCGCATCCGCGTCCACCCCGGTCGGGGGAACGGCCGGCCGGGCTGATCGACGAGTAGCTGGTCGTCATCCACCCCGGTCCTGGTCGGCGGGGGGATCCGGTTCCTCACCGCCCTGGACCGGCGGGTGGACCTGGTGGAGACCCGGACGCTCCCCGGCGGCGTGACGCGGACGCCGGCCGGCGGGGTCTACGGGACCGGGACGACCTCCGGCGCACCGCGCGGGCGGCGCCGGACGATCCACTCGGCGACCAGTGCGTTGATCCCCCATCCCGCGCTCAGGACCGTGACGTGGACCGCGGGGGCGAGCAGCTGGTCGAGCCCGACGACCGCGGCGACGGGGAGACCGATGAGCGACTGGGTCGCCGCCCCCAGACCGAGGGCGTAGGACCGGAGCATCCACGAGCGGTGGGCCGGCACGTCGCGCCGCAGGATCGCTGCGAGGGCCAGGACGAGGCCGACGGTCGTGGCGGCACCGACGAGCATGCGGACGGCGTACACCTGCGGGCTCTGCTCGGGGACGATGTCGTACACCTGGGTCATCCACAGTGCGCTCAGTGCCATCGCCAGCCCGGCCGTCAGCACGATCCGTCCCGCGATCCGGTGGTACCGCGGGTGGCGGAGGCGCAGGCTCGGCATGAACTGGAACGCGCCGAGCCCGCAGAAGACGATCCCCCCGATGGCGTGGGCCGCGATCGGGATCGGGCTCGCGTGGAACCGTGCGCTCTCGACCGAGGCGGGCCCGGCGAGGTCGGCCAGCCGGAGGACCCCGTTCGCGGCCGGGACGAACGTGAGCGCCAGCAGGACCGCCGGGATCCGCCACTCACGTGTGCGGTGCGTGGACGCCGTCTCGCTGCTCATGAGGTTCCTTCCTGGGCCGGGCCGTCCGTCCGGTCGTGGTCGTGCCGGGCGCCGACGCCGGGGGAGGCGGTGACGATCACCTCTCCCCGGGCGCGGCAGGTGCCCGCCCGGGCCGGGGCCTCCGGCGCGTGCTCCGGGGGGCCCGCCGCGTCCACCAGCGGGCGGAGCCGTCCGTCGGCGAGCAGCCGCCCCGGCTCGGTGACGGTCTCCGTGGTGACGGTCGGGAACCGCAGGCGCGCGTGTCCGGTGTCGACGCCGTGCACGAACACGGCGTCACCGACCGGCCGGCGGGTCACACCGGGGCCGGCGTCGGCGACGACGCCCGCCAGGTCCGGGCCGAGCCGCCGCCGCGCCGGGCACCGCAGCCCGTGTCCCGGCCGGACGGGCCCGTCGGCGGCGGTGACGGACGCCGCGGCGACCCGGACGGGGACCTGGCCCCGGCCCGGGACGGGGGCGGACACCTCGCCCACCGCGAGCCTGTCGGCCTCGCCGTGGACGGGTCGGAGAAGTGCGCGCATGAGGACTCCGAGAAGGCGTGCGGAGGGGAGGTCCGGCTCCGTGGAGACGAACCCCTGGTGAGGGCGGGGCGTGGTGGTGCGGAACCCGCGCGGGTCAGTCCGGGTCGGCGGGGGTGTAGGAGAAGACCTCGTCGAGCGGGAGGCGGAGCGCATGCGCGATCTGGAAGGCCATCTCCAGCGACGGCGAGTAGCGGCCCTGCTCGACGGCGATGACGGTCTGGCGGGTGACGCCGAGGGCGGTCGCGAGCTGCGCCTGGGTGAGTGAGCGCTCCGTGCGCAGGTCGCGGATGCGGTTGGTGACCCGGGTGGGTTTGTGGCCGACCATCACAGCCCCCGGCGGTAGGCGACGAGGGCGACGCCCGTGCTGGTGAGCGCGCCGAGGAACGAGCCCGTGAAGAGCACCGTCGCCGTCCAGAACGGCGGCACGTCGAGCGCGAGCACGACCAGTGCTGCCGGCACGGCGAGCCCGACGATCCGGGCGCCCGCGGTCTCGGCGTACCGCTCGATCTCCTGGTCCCGCACGTCGGTGAGCGCCTCGCCGCGACCGCGCAGCCACAGCGCCGGCATCACCACGGCGTACAGGCCGCCGCCCAGGACGAGGGACCACAGCATCGGGCCCCGCCACGCGACGTCGACGAGCGGGAGCCCGTCGGTGACGGCGCGTGCGACGACGACGCTCCAGTACCCGACGAACGTCGCCAGGCTGATGGCGAGGCCCGCCCACGTGTAGCGCTCGGTGAAGGTCACGACGCCCCCGATGTCAAGAATTATTGACATCGCCACCGTAGGGCGGGCGCCCGGGGTGTGTCAAGAATTCTTGACGTCGGTGACGTCGGTGACGTGGGGCCGCGGTCCACGCGGCACCCGGCGGTCGGCTACCGGTAGTTCGTGAACTGCAGCGCGATCCCGAAGTCCTTCGACTTGAGCAGTGCGATGACGGCCTGCAGGTCGTCCTTCTTCTTGCCCGAGACGCGCAGCTGGTCCCCCTGGATCTGCGCCTGGACGCCCTTCAGCTTCTCGTCGCGGATGGCCTTGCTGATCTCCTTGGCCTTGTCCTGCGCGATGCCCTGCAGGATCTTGCCGCCGGCCCGGTAGGTCTTGCCGGAGATCTGCGGCTCGTCGGCCTCGAACGCCTTGAGGCTGATCTGGCGCTTGATCAGCTTCTCCTTGAAGACCTCGATCCCGGCGAGCAGGCGTTCCTCGGTCTCGGACTCGAAGGTCAGGGACTCCTCGCCGGCCCAGGACACGGTGGTGTTGGTGCCGCGGAAGTCGAAGCGCTGCGACAGCTCCTTGGCCGCCTGGTTCAGCGCGTTGTCGACCTCCTGGCGGTCCACCTTGCTCACGACGTCGAACGACGGGTCGGCCATCGGTCTCTCCTCCGGATCGGTCGGGGACCCCTCGTCGGGGTCGTTCAGGTCGTGTCGTATCCTCGTTCACGCACTCAGCGAGACCGAGATGCACCCCGGCTGGTTGCCCGAGCGGCCAAAGGGAGCGGACTGTAAATCCGTCGGCGTAGCCTTCCCAGGTTCGAATCCTGGACCAGCCACAGCAGGTGAAAGAGACCCCCGACCAGCGGAAACGCCGGTGCCGGGGGTCTTTTTCGTCGTCCGGGCCCGTCCCGGCCCACGGGTGTCCACGGACGCGATCTCGAACCGCCGAGCCCCTCCCGGGGGCGGAGGCCCGCCCCGTCATACCGGTATTGACTTATATAAGTACGACCTACTAGATTCGGCGCCCGTGCACGCGTTCGACGTCCTCGGCGACCCGGTTCGCCGGCGCATCCTGGAGCTGCTGGCCGACGGTGAGCGGACCTCCGGCGCGATCACCGACGTCATCCGGGCCGAGTTCGGGCTGTCCCAGCCGGCCGTCTCGCAGCATCTGCGCGTGCTGCGTGACAGCGGGTTCGCGTCGGTGCGGCCCGCGGGCGCACGCCGGTTCTATGCCGTGGAGTCCGCTCCGCTGAGCGAGATCGACGCCTGGCTGGACCGCTTCCGCCGGCTGTGGGACCAGCGCCTCGACGCCCTGGGGACCGAGCTCGCGCGGGGCAGGCGTGCAGCCGGCCGTCCGACGGGCCGGCGACCCGGCCGGCCGGACGAGCACGGCACCGACCCGGACGCGACCGGATCATCGACGAAGGGGACCTGACGATGAAGGACGTACTCGACGAACTGGCCGCCGCCCGCCGGAGGATGGGGACGGCGACGCTGCCCGCCGGTGAGGCCTACACCATCGAGCTGCGGCGTCGGTACGACGCGGACCCCGACGACGTGTGGGACGCCATCACCAGCCCCGAGCGCCTGAGCCGCTGGATGAAGCCGGTCACCGGCGACCTGCGCCTCGGCGGGACGTTCGAGCTGGACGGCGGCGAGCACGGCGAGATCCTGCGGTGCGACCCGCCGCACCTGCTCCGGGTGTCCTGGATGTTCGGGCCGGAGGCCGACGCGTGGCCGGGCACGAGCGAGGTCGAGGTGCGTCTGTCACCCGGCCCCGCCGGGGACACCGAGTTCGAGCTGGTCCACTCCGCCGCCGTCGGGGAGCCCATGTTCCCGACCTACGGTCCCGGCGCCGGTGGCGTCGGGTGGGACCTGCACCTTCTCGCCCTCGCCGGGTTCCTGGGCGACGGCGGGACCCTCGACCACGAGCGGTTCCAGGCCTCGCCGGCGGGCCGGGAGTTCAGCCGCCGCAGCGCCGTCGCCTGGGGTGAGGCCCACCTGGCCGGTGGTGGTGAACCCGGCCGGGTCGCGGCCGCGGTCGAGGCCACCACCGCGTTCTACGTGCCCGGCGACGGCGCGCAGGCCTAGGCGGAACGGTCGGACTCCGCCGGCGCAGTGCCGGATCCGCTCCTCGGCGGGTGCAGCGGGTGGCGGGTGAGCGGGCCTCCGAGCCTCGGCAGGCTGCGCCATCCTGGTCCGATGCCGCACCGCAGCCGCTGGACGTCGTTCGTCGCGCCCGGGACCGAACCGCCGGTCCGGACCCTGCACGAGGAGGGCAACCCCGCCCACCGGGTGCGGGTCGAGCACGACGGCCGGACCCTGCTCGTGCACCTGTCCGGGGAGGACGGCCCGGGCTGGACGTGCCTGGCCGTCGACCGGGACACCCGCGCGTACGCGGTGCGCCAGGACGCCCGTCAGGCCGACGCCGCCGCGGCGGCGGTCCGGGCGCTGCGCCGGGACGACGACACCGCGCGCTGAGCCCGGCCCGCACCGCGGGCGTCGCCCGGCCGGTGGGGCGGGACGGCGGCGCGGCGCCCCGGCCTCACCCGGCGGGTGCCGGCGCGGCGCCCGGAGCGACGTCGTCGCCGCCGGTCGGCAGGCCGGCCGCCCGGCGCAGCGCGCCCAGCCCGGCCGGGGTGCCCGGCCAGTGCCGGTCCAGCGCGGCGGGGCCCGCGGCCCGCACCACCGCGCGCAGCGCGAGCACCACGACGACCACGTCGTCGAGCTGGCCCAGCACCGGCAGCACGTCGGGGATCAGGTCCACCGGCAGCAGCAGGTAGCCGATCGTCAGGCCGAGGACCACGCGCACCCGGCGCGGCACGGCGGGGTCGCCCGCGAGCCGGCGCAGCAGCCGCACGAGGTCGGGCAGCAGCCGCACGGCGTCGGTCAGCGCGATCCGGTCGCGCCCGCGCGAGCCCACGTAGAGCCCGACGACCAGCGCGACCCAGCCGACGACGAGCGCCGCCGGGACGCCGATCCACCACTGCATGCCACCAGCATGCGCCGTGAAACAGGTGTTTCGCCCCGGAACGTGATCAGGGTGACGGCAGCGCCGGATCGGCCTTCAGCCCCACCCCGGACAGCTTGAGCCGCCGTGCCTCGGCCATCAGCATCGCCAGCGTCGTCGCGGCGGCCGCGTAGCCGGTGCCGTGCGGCGGGCGGACGTTGGAGATGCAGTTGCGCTCGGAGTCGCGACGGCCGCGGCGGGCGTCGTAGGTGAAGTAGAGCCCCAGCGAGTCCACGGAGCTCATGCCGGGCCGTTCCCCGACGAGCACCACGACGTGGCGGGCCCCGACCGCGGTCGCGATCTCGTCGCCCAGCGCGACCCGCGCCTGGGTGGCGACGACGACCGGCGCGACCCGCCAGCCCTCGAGCCGGTCGAGGATCTCGGCGAGCATCCCGGGGGCGTGCTCGGCGACCGCGCGCGGCGAGAGCCCGTCGGCGACGACGAGCACCACGTCGTGCTCCCCGCGCGGCAGCTCGGTGCCCTCGGCGAGGCGTCGTCCCAGGTCGGGACGGGTCAGGTACTCGGCGCGGTCGCGCGGAGCCCCGGCGGCGCGCAGCGTCGTCACCCCCAGGGACTCGATGCGGGGCCGCAGCGCATCGACGTCCAACGGGGTGTGCACGGCGTCGCGGGCCGCCGCGTGGGCGGCGCGCAGCTCCAGCAGCCGCGCGGTCGGCAGCGCGTCCCCGGCCCGGCCCAGCGCGACCCGGGCGCGGGTGGAGGCGCGCAGCACGTCCAGCGGGTCGTTCACCGGACACCCGCCGTCAGGGTCCGGACGGCGCCGGCCGGCAGGTCGCGCAGGCGTCCGTCGCCGTCGAGCATGTCCATCGCGGTCAGCCAGGACTCGAACTCCGGCGCGGGCCTCAGCCCGAGCACCTGACGGGCGTAGAGCGCGTCGTGGAACGACAGCGACTGGTAGTGCAGCATCACGTCGTCGCCGCCGGGCACGCAGATGACGAACGAGCAGCCGGCGGCGCCGAGCAGGGTGAGCAGCGCGTCGGTGTCGTCGGCGTCGGCCTCGGCGTGGTTGGTGTAGCAGACGTCGACGCCCATCGGGACGCCCAGCAGCTTCCCGCACACGTGGTCCTCGAGCCCGGCGCGGGTGATCTGCTTGCCGTCGTGCAGGTACTCGGGCCCGATGAACCCGACCACGGTGTTGACCAGCAGCGGGTCGAACGCCCGCGCGACGGCGTAGGCGCGTACCTCCAGCGTCTGCTGGTCGACGCCGTGGTGGGCGTCGGCGGACAGCGCGCTGCCCTGCCCGGTCTCGAAGTACATGCACTGCGTGCCGACCGTGCCGCGGCCCAGCGACAGCGCCGCCTCGTGCGCCTCGCGCAGCATCGCCAGCGTCACCCCGAACCCGGAGTTCGCGGCCTCGGTCCCGGCGATCGACTGGAACACGAGGTCCACCGGTGCGCCGCGCTCCATGATCTCGATCGAGGTCGTGACGTGCGCGAGCACGCAGGACTGGGTGGGGATGTCGTAGCGGGTGCGGACCTCGTCGATGAGGTGCAGCAGCTCGGTGGTGCGCTGCGCCGAGTCCGTCGCCGGGTTGATGCCGATGACGGCGTCGCCGCAGCCGAGCAGCAGCCCGTCCACGATGGAGGCCGTCACCCCGGCCGGGTCGTCGGTGGGGTGGTTGGGCTGCAGCCGCGTCGCCATCGTTCCGGGCAGGCCCACCGTCGAGCGGAACGCCGTCACGACCGGCGTGCGGCGCCCGACGGTGATCAGGTCCTGCAGCCGCATGAGCTTCGACGTCGCCGCCACCATCTCCGGGGTCAGCCCGGCGGCCAGCGCGGTGGTGTCGACGGCCGGGTCGAGCAGGTGCTCGCGGAACTCGCCGACGGTCATCGACGCGACCGGCGCGAACACCGCGCGGTCGTGCGAGTCGAGGATCAGGCGGGTGACCTCGTCCTCGTCGTAGGGGACGACCTGCTCCTCGAGGAACGTCGCCAGCGGGAGGTCGGCGAGCACGGACTGGGCGGCGACCCGCTCCTGCTCCGACCGGGCGGCGACGCCGGCGAGGACGTCGCCGGAACGGGGCGGCGTGGCCGCGGCCAGCAGCGCCCGCAGGTCGGCGAACTCGTGGGTGCGGCCCCCGAGGGTGGCGCGGCGGACCGTCACGTGAGCTCCTCCTCCGCCGCCGCCAGCGCCGCGAACTCCTCGTCCGGCGCCGCGCCGACCAGGTGGTGCCGGGAGTAGAGCGCGAAGTACAGCATGAACAGCGCGAACGCGCCGAGGGTCGCGCCGGCCGCGACCGGGTCGACGAGGAAGGTCGCGATCACCGCGAGCACCGCGACGACCAGCGCGAACCCGGTCGTCGCCACCCCGCCCGGGGTCCGGTACGGCCGCGGCATCTCCGGCGCGGTCCGGCGCAGCACGATGTGGCTGACCATCATCAGCACGTAGGACAGCGCCGCCCCGAACACCGCCATGTTCAGCAGCACGTCGCCCTGCCCGGTGAGCGAGAGCAGGAAGCCGACCGCGCCCGGCACGATCAGGGCGAGCGTCGGCGCCTTGCGCCCGTTGGTCACCGACAGCACGCGCGGCAGGTAGCCGGCGCGCGACAGCGCGAACGTCTGGCGGGAGTAGGCGTAGATGATGGAGAAGAAGCTCGCGACGAGACCGGCGAGCCCGACGTAGTTGACGACGACCCCGGCCGCCGACCCGCCGAGGGCCTCGACCAGCGGGTTCCCCGACTCCGACAGCGCCTGCGCGCCCAGCGCCCCGGTCGCCAGCACCAGCACCAGCGCGCCGGTCACCAGCAGGACCAGCATCGCCGCGACGATCCCGCGCGGCACGTTGCGGGCGGGGTCGCGGGCCTCCTCGGCGGCCAGCGGCACCCCCTCCAGCGCGAGGAAGAACCAGATCGCGAACGGCACGGCCGCCCAGATCCCCAGCCAGCCGTAGGGCAGGAACGGCGAGGCGCCCGCCGCCGCGGTCGGCGCGATGTCGACCAGGTTGGCCGCGTCGAACAGCGGCACCGCGGCGACGGCGAAGATCAGCAGGCCGAGCACCGCGACCGCGGTGATCACGAACATGACCTTGAGGGCCTCGCCGACCCCGGCGATGTGGATGCCGATGAACAGCACGTAGGCGGCCAGGTAGACCCACCAGCCGTCGGTGATGCCGAACAGGCCGAGCGACTCGACGTAGGCGCCGATGAACGTGGCGATCGCGGCCGGGGCGATCGCGTACTCGATGAGGATCGCGGTGCCGGTCGCGAAGCCGCCCCACGGGCCGAGCGCGCGGCGGGCGAAGGTGTAGCCGCCGCCGGCCGCGGGCAGCGCCGAGGACAGCTCGGCCATGCCCAGCACCATCGCGAAGTACATGGCGGCGATGACGACGCCCGCGACCAGCAGGCCGCCGAACCCGCCCTGGGCCAGGCCGAAGTTCCAGCCCGAGTAGTCACCGGAGACGACGTAGCTCACGCCGAGACCGGCGAGCAGGACCCAGCCCGCGGCGCCGGTGCGCAGCTGCCGTCGGGCCAGGTAGTCGGCGTCGCTCATGGGGCCTCCGCTCGTGGGGTGGACGGATCGTAGGGACATCCCCCGGTCGAGCGGGATACGCCGTTGTGAGGGTTGTGTGACGGCGACGGAGGCCGTGTGACGCAACGCGACAGGGTGGCGCACCGCCACGGTCGAGCGGAGTGCACGTCACGCAGCGTGGTATCGGCGAAGGATGCGCGTCCGTTCGGGTCCACTGTGGTGACGGTCCGTCGTGGAGTGCGGCCGGACGCGACGGTTCCGGCGGCGCCCGGATCCCGGAAAAGAGCAATAACCTCGCGGGCAGTAATGCCACTCGTCCGATGGTGGTAGAAAGTTCGTCGGATCGTGGATCGACCGGATAGCGTTCTGTGCATCGGCGGGGCTCCCGAACCCACGCCGAACACGCCGGTCCGACTCGGACCCCGTACACAACGGAGAAGTAACTGTGCTGAAGAAGGCTGGAATCCTGACCGCCGGCGTCACCGCTGGTCTGCTCGCCATCTCCCCGCTGGCCTTCGCGGGTGACGGCGGCTGGGACAAGGGCCACGGGCACGGCCACCACGGCGGCGACCGCGTCAACGCCGACCAGATCAACAACCTGGAGAAGGACCGCATCAGCGGCAACCAGACCGGCCTGGTCAACGTGGGCGACGTCAACGCCCTCAACAACGCCAACGTCCTGGGCTGCTCGCTGAACAGCGCCGACGTCGCCGCCAGCGTCCTGGGCATCCTCGGTGGCCAGGCCACCAACGGCGAGGACGCCCCCAGCTTCAACGACTGCTCGCAGGGCGACCGCCAGGCGAACTTCCAGGACTGAGTCCTGCCGCCGCGATCCGGGACCGTCTTCCCGGATCACGGCCCGCATTTCCGGGAATCCCCCGCTCTTCCGACCGGAGCGGGGGATTCCCGTATGTCCGGACCGATTCTCCGACCCTTTCCCGGCCTTTCCCGGGTGCCTTTCCGGGTGACCCCCGTACGGGTCAGGGATGGTGCGGCAGCACCACGTGCGAGGGGTGCTCGGAATCGTGCAGCACCTCGTAGCGGATCGGTGCGCCGTGCACGGCCGTCGCCGTCCGCTCGCCCGTGCCGGGGTTGCGGGCGAAGCGCGGGAACGCCGCACCCGCGACCTGCACGCGCAGCCGGTGCCCGGCGCGGACGCGGTAGCCGGTCGGGCTGAGCGTCATCCGCACGACGGTCGTCCCGTCCGGTGCGGTGGCCTCGCGCCCGGGCACCAGCCGGTGCATCGCGTCGGTGACGTTCTCCGACCGCCCGTCCGGCGCGACGTCGCAGAGCCGCACGAACACGTCCCCGATGCCGGAGCCGGTGCGCACGTAGACCACCGCCGACACCGGGCCGAGCAGGTCGAGGTCGGACTCCAGCGCCGGTCCGGTCCACACGCACACGTCCGGGCGGGCCTCGACGGCCCGGTTGTCGTGCTGCTTGGACGGCGGCTGCAGCATCGGCCCGCCGACGGTCGGCGTCGGGTCGTCCGGGTCGTAGACGAAGCCCGACGGCTCCGCGGCACCGGCCGGGCGGTCCGGGCCGAGCCCGCCGCCGGCGTCGAGGTACCACTCGGTCGGCCGGGCCTCCGGCGGCGGCCAGCAGGGCAGGTCGGTCCAGCGGTCGGCGTGCTGGACGTACACCCGCACGGGTGCCCGGCCGTCGTGCCCGTCGCCGTGCAGGTGGACCCCGAGCCAGTGCACCATCTCGTGCGCGATCGTCGGCAGCGAGCCGCGGTCGCCGTGCGTCCACGGCCCGATCGTGATCCGGGCGGTCGCGCCGCCGCGCTGCAGCGCGGTGAAGTCGACGAGCTGCCGGTCGAGGAACAGGTCCCACCAGCCGGTCACCATGCACACCGGGGGCATCGCGGCGGCGTCGAAGCCGTCGTGCTCGGCGGGTGCCCAGAACTCGCGCGGGGACTCGGCGTGCTCGACGAAGTCGCGCCAGAACATCACCGGCGCGCCGGTCAGGGCGACGTCGGCGGCCTGCAGCGGCTGCGCGGCCACCGCGCGGCGCTTGCGGCGGCTGAAGACCGGCGTGGCGAGGAAGCCGGTGACCGCGCCCAGGCGCTCCTGGCGGCCGATCTGGTTGACCCAGGTGGCGAGGTTGAGCAGGCCCGGCGCCCCGCCCGGGTAGAACGTGGAGGTGAACTCCGATGCGGTGATGTCGGCGTTCATCGAGCGCAGGCCCGGGTCGGCGTAGGGGGCGACCGCCCACTGGGTGTGGCCGACGTAGCTCGGCCCGACCATCGAGACCTGCCCGTCGCACCAGTCCTGGGCACGCACCCAGGCCAGGGTGTCGAGCCCGTCGGCGCTCTCGTGCAGGAACGGCCGGAACTGCCCGCCGGAGCCGAACGTGCCCCGGGTGGACTGCACGAGCACCTGGAACCCGCGCCGGGCCAGCAGCGACCCGATGATCGAGCCCAGGCCGTCGCGGCCGTAGGGGGTGCGCATCAGCACCGTCGGTCGCGGCCGCAGCGGGCCGGGGGCGCGGTAGAGGTCGGCGAGCAGCACGACGCCGTCGGAGAGCGGGACCCGCAGGTCGCGCTCGCGCACGTAGGGTCCGGCGTCGCCGAAACCGAGCCGACGGTCGACCAGGCGCTCCGTGAGCGCGGTCATGCGCACCTCCCCCTCGCCCACCCCCTGCGGGCACCCTCGATCGTAGGAGAACCCGGTTGCCCCGACCGTGCACGCCCGGTAGCCAGACGATCGTGCCCGCGCCGCCCGCCACCGCGCCCGTGCTCACCGACGGGACGGTGACCCTGCGCGCCCCGGCCGCCGCCGACGTCCCCGGGATGCTGGAGGCCTACCGCGACCCGGTCGTGCAGCGCTGGACCAGCCTGGACCCGGCCTCCGGCGAGCGGGAGGCCCACGAGTGGATCGCCGCGTCGGCGCGCCGGTGGGCCGGTGGCCGGCAGTTCGTGTGGGCGGTCGAGGCCGCCGACGGCGGCCGCCCCCGCTGGGCCGGGTCGGTCGACCTGCGCCGCGACCCGGTCCCGTCGGTGGGGTTCCTGCTCGCACCGTGGGCCCGTGGCCGCGGGTGGGCGAGCCGGGCGCTGCGGCTCGCCGCGGACTGGGGCTTCGACGTCGCCGGGTTCGCCGCGCTGCACTGGGACGCCCGCGCCGGGCACGTCGCGTCCTGGCGGGTCGCGCACGCCTGCGGCTTCCGCTTCGACGGCGTCCGGACGCTGGCGCTGCCCGCGGAGGGCGGGCTCGTCGACGCGTGGACGGCCGTCCTGCTGCCGGGCACGCCCGTCGCGGACCGGGAGCCGGCGACGACCTGGTGGCCGCACCCGGTGCTCGACGGCGACGGCGTCCGGCTCCGCCCGCCCTGCGCGGCGGACCTCCCGCGGCACGTCGAGTCCTGCAACGACCCGGACGCGCGCTGGTGGAGCGCCACGCTGCCCGTCCCGTACACCGACGACGACGCCCGCCGCTGGCTGCGCGCCCAGCAGCTCGAACCGTCGCTCGGCGCCGCCGTCACCTGGACGGTCGCGGACCCGGACGACGACCGCTACCTCGCCGTCGTGACGCTGTTCGGCACCGACCGGCCCTACACCCCGACCGGCGCGGAGATCGGCTACCGGGCCCACCCCGACGCCCGCGGCCGCGGCGCGGTGTCCGCGGCGGTGCGCCGCCTGGTGGCCCACGCCTTCACCCCGGTCGCCGACGGCGGCATGGGCCGCCACCGGCTGCAGATCGGCGCCGCCGCGGACAACGCCGCCAGCCGCCGCGTCGCCGAGCGCGCCGGGTTCCGGCTGTGGGGGACCCCGCGCGGCGACGGCGTGCACGGGTTCGCGAACGAGATCGTCGACGACGGCGTCTGGTACGAGCTGCTCGCCGGGGACCCGGTGCCGTCGCCGTCCGGAACTGTCGGGGGTACGCCGTAGCCTGCCCGCCGTGCGGATCATGCGGATGTCCTGTTGCGGCACCGAGTGGGTGGGGCCGGACCGGGCGCACTGCTGCCGCCGCTTCGGCGGCTGCGGCGCCGTGTTCGACGACGCCGAGCTGTGGGACGCCCACCGCACCCGCGGGGTGTGCGTGGGCGACCCGCGAGAGCTCGGCCTGGTCCCGACCCGCAACGGCATCTGGCTGCGGGCGCTCGACGCGACCCGCTGACCGGCGCGGGGTCAGGGCGGCCCGCGGGTGATCCCGCGGAACACCGCGTCGGCGCCGCCGGGGTTGCGCACCCGCACCAGGTTCAGCCCGGTGAACCACAGCACCGACCCGGCCGCGAACGTCCGGCTCCCGCCGGCCGCGCAGCACAGCTCGATCTCGCCCGCGTCGACGACGACGAGCGCGCCCCGCCACTCGTCCTCGACGTGCGGCCGGACCTCACCGGGGGCGAGGACGACGGTGCGGGTGTGCGCCGGCCCGGCCTCGATCATCGCTCCACCCCCTCCCCGTCGGCACGGTGCGGGCACGCGCCCGCACCCCGATCGACCGTCCCCGTGCCCGGAAGTCATCGGTGCCCGGCGACAGGGTGTCCTGCCCCACCCGGACGGGGACCGTTCGCGCGCCACCGGCCGCCGGTCACCCACCGCCCGGCGCCTCCCGGGTCGGGTACCTCCCCGCGCTCCTAGTACGTTCGCGCGACCAGCACCGACGCCCGTGCGACGGCCCGCTGGAAGGGGGAAGGACACCGTGACGCAACGACGCCGTCCGCGGTTGCAGGCGATCGAGGCGACCTCGCTGCCCGCCGCGCACGCCCGCGCCCGCGACGCCCGGCGCCGCCACCCGGTCGTGAACGACCCGGTGGCCGCGGAGGTCGCCGACGGCCTCGACCTGGGCGCCGCCCCCGGCCGCGCCGACACCCTCGCCACCCTGCTGCGGGTCGCCGTCCTCGACGAGTGGGTGCGCGACTTCGCGCGCCGGCACCCGGACGGGACCGTCGTCGAGCTCGGGCCGGGCCTGGGCGACCGGGCCCGGCGGCTGGGCGCCGAGGGGCCCGCGCACTGGGTCGACGTCGAGCTGCCCGGGGTGGCCGAGCTGCGCCGCGAGCTGCTCGCCGCGCCGGCCCACCTCGTCGCGGGCTCGGCCCTGGACGAGGACTGGCTCGAGCTGGCCCGCGACCTGCCCGGGCCGCACCTCGTCGTCTCCGACCGGGTGCTGACGCTGCTGCCCGAGCAGGGCGTGCAGCGGATCGTGTTCACCGCGGCGCGGATGCTGCCCGGGGCCGAGCTGGTCACCGACCTGCTCTCCCGGGCCGCGGCCGACCGGCTCGCGTCCGGGCCGCTGCGGGAGATGGCCGTGGACTGGACGTGCGAGGACCCGCACGAGCTGGAGCCGTGGGGGCTGCGCCTGACCGGCCACTGCGACGCCGGCGCCCCGCCCGCGGCCGTCGCGGCCCGGCTGCCCCGGCCGTCGCGGGCGCTGGCCGCGGCGCTGCGGGCCACCGCGCTGCGCGGCGAGCGGCTCGCGCGCTACGAGATCCTCGCGGCCTGAGCCCGGCCCGGCCCGGCCGCGCCGTGGCCCGCCCCGGCTCCCCGGTCGGGCGGCCACGGCGCGTGCTGCGGGCGCCGGCCCCCGCCGGCGTCCGCACCCCGCAGGGCACGACCGGTAGTACGAGCGCGCCCCGTCCGGGTGACGCGCCGGGTCGGCGGATCATCAGAACTGTGGACGCCGCCCGCGGGTAGGGTCGCGCAGGTGACCTCCCCGAGTGCCGGAACGCCGGAGGCGGACCCCGCGGAGGTCGGTCTCGACCCCGCCCGGCTCGCCCGGATCGACACCCACTTCCGCCGCTACGTCGACGACGGCCGCCTCGCCGGCTGGACCATCGCCGTCGCCCGGCACGACCGGCTCGTGCACCTGTCGCACCACGGCCGGCGCGACGTCGACTCCGGCACGCCCGTCACCGACGACACCCTGTGGCGCATCTACTCGATGACCAAGCCGATCACCTCGGTGGCCGCGCTGATGCTCGCCGAGCGCGGCGCGCTCGAGCTCACCGACCCGGTGTCGCGCTGGATCCCCGCGTTCGCCGAGCAGCGCGTCTACCGCGGCGGGTCCGCGCAGAACCCGGGGACCGAGGCCGCGCGCGAGCCCGTGCGGGTGCACCACCTGCTCAGCCACACCGCCGGCCTGACCTACGGCTTCCACCACGCCCACCCCGTCGACGAGATCTACCGCGCGAAGGGCTTCGAGTTCGGCGCCCCCTCCGGCATGGACCTCGCGACGGCGTGCGAGCACTTCGCGTCGTTCCCGCTGCTGTTCCAGCCCGGTACGGAGTGGAACTACTCCGTGGCCACCGACGTGCTGGGCCACGTCGTCGAGGCCGCCTCCGGACGCCGGCTCGACGAGTTCCTCCGCGAGGAGATCACCGGCCCGCTCGGGATGACCGACACCGTGTTCTCGGTGCCCGAGGGCTCGCCGCAGGCGCAGCGGCTCGCGACCCTCTACAACGCCCGGCCCGGCGGCGGGCTGGTCGAGAACAAGGTCCTCGCCCGGGCGGCGACCCGCGAGCCCACCTTCCTCTCCGGCGGCGGCGGGCTGCTGTCCACCACGGGGGACTACCTGCGCTTCGCCCGGATGCTCGCCCGCGGCGGCGAGCTCGACGGCGTGCGCATCCTCGGCCCGCGCACGCTGGCCCGCGCCACCCGCAACCACCTGCCCGGCGGCGGCGACCTCGACTCCGTCGGGCGGCCCATCTTCGCCGAGTCCGCGTTCGCCGGGGTCGGGTTCGGGCTCGGCTTCTCCGTCGTCGTCGACGGCGCCGCGACCAAGGGCTTCGCCAACGAGGGCACGTTCGCCTGGGGCGGACTGGCGTCGACCGCGTTCTGGGTGGACCCGGTCGACGACATCGCCGTCGTCTTCATGACCCAGCTCGTACCCTCCAGCACCTACCCCATCCGATCCCAGCTCCAGACGCTGGTCCAGCAGGCGGTGACCGACCGATGACCCCACCGAGCCCCGCGCTCGCCTTCACGATCCGGACCCTCGTCGTCGCCGCCGCCCTGTGGGTGGCGACGGTGCTGGTCGGCGGGATCCGGCTGGAGAGCGCCACGACGAGCACCTCGATCCTCACCCTGATCGGCGTGGCCCTGGTGTTCGGGCTGGTCAACGCCGTGGTGAAGCCCGTCGTGGCGACGCTGGGCTGCCCCCTCTACGTCCTCACGCTCGGGCTGTTCGCGCTCGTGGTGAACGCGCTGATGTTCCTGCTCACCGGCTGGCTGTCCTCGGTGCTGAACCTGCCGTTCGCCGTCGACGGGTTCTGGGCCGCCTTCTGGGGCGCGATCGTCGTCGGGATCGTGTCGTTCTTCCTGCACCTGGTGATCCCGGACCGGTTCGACGGCCGCTGAGCCCGGCCGCCGCTCCGGTGCTCAGACCGGCCAGGTCTCGCGGCGGTGGGCCCCGTCCCAGAACATCCACTCGTAGCGCGAGGTCGTCGTGAAGTGCTCGCGCATGCGGGCCAGCTCGTCGTCGGAGGCGGTCGCGCCGATCCGGTCGGTCGCGTCGAGCACCGCCTCGACGACGTCGTGGAACTCCTCGCCGGCGTACATGTCGATCCAGCGCTGGTAGACCGGGTCCGGCGACCCCGCGCCGACCAGGTGCTCGCCGACCCGGCCGTAGATCCAGTAGCAGGGCAGCACGGCGGCGACGCCCTCGGCGTAGGACCCGCCGTACGCGGCGGCGAGCAGGTAGCTGACGTAGGCGCGGGTGGCCGGGGCGACCGGCAGCGTGCGGGCCTGCTCGGAGGTCAGGCCGAGCGCGCCCAGCAGGTCCGCGTGCAGCTCCCGCTCCGCGGCGATCGCGCCGGCGGCGTGCTCGGCGAACATCAGGGTGTCGTCGTCGGTCGGGGCCTTCGCGGCGCACACGGTGAGCGCCTTCGCGTAGCCGCGCAGGTAGTGCGCGTCCTGGACGATGTAGTGCCGGAACGTCTCGTGCGGCAGGGAGCCGTCGGTGAGCCCGGTGACGAACGGGTGGTCGAGGATCGCGGCGTACAGGGTCTCGACGTCGGACCAGAGCAGGTCCCGCGTGCGGTCGGCCATGCCGTCACCGTATCCGCGCCCGGCGGCCCCGGCGCCGGTGATCGACCCGGCAACACCGCGGTGACCCGCCGTGCACGGGCCGGTGACACCGCGGCTGAGACGCTGCGCACGTCCGGTGGCGGACGGCCGGGCGTGCGTCACCATGGGGACAGGCGGGCCACTCAGCGCGGAGGACGCGCCGCAGTCCAGTCCCCGACGCGGAGGTGAGGGCATGAGCCAGCCCACTGCCATGGATCACCACGAGAAGATGCGGATGCGGGCCGCCGCGTTCCGCGCGACCCGCATCTACCCCGGCCCGGTCGGCGAGCTCATCTCGCGCGAGCTGCTCGGCTGGGAGGACTTCGGTTACCGCCTCGGCGGCAACGGGCTGGTGGCCGGCCTGGTCGACCACGTCATGAAGGCGACACCGCCGGACCGGTCGGCGCGCCCCGACGCCGCCTGAGCCCGCTCAGCGCAGGGTCGTGACGGCGACGTCGGCGGCCGCACCGGTCGGCGGGTTGCCGTCGGTGAGACCGGCGAGCGCGGCCGAGACGACCAGCATCGCCGCGATCGTGGTGAGGCTGCCGACCCGGCCGAGCACGACCAGTGCCCGTGCCGCGGCCGAGGGCTGCGGCGACGCGTGCCGTGCGACCGGGCGCCCGGTGGACCGCGCCGGCGGCATGACCGGGCCCGCGGTGGGCGTCACGGGCGCGGGCCGGGCCGGGCGCGCGGTGGGCGTCACGGGTGCGGACCGGGCCGGGCGCCGGACCGCGGCCGGCGGGACCGGGCGCGCCGCCGAGCCGGGCGAGGCCGGGCGCGGGGCCGGGACACCGGGGACCTGCGGCGAGGTCGAGCGCTCGCGGCGCGGCGCCGGCACCTCCACGTGCTGCTCACGGCGACGGTGACGCCCCTCGGCCGCACCCGGCACGACCGCACCGCCACGCGGGGCGGGGACGGGCGGCACGGTGGCGCCGACGGGGCGACGCGGGCTGGGGATGCGGACGGCGGGCGCGGACATGACGATCACCACGATCTCGGGGGAGTCGATACGGGGTTTCCTCGGGATCCGGTGCGCGCCGCCGGTTCCTGCTTCTGCCCCGTCTGTCGTGTCGTACGTCCAGCCTGTTATCCGGTCACCCGTTCCGCCAACCGTCGGAGTGACTACTCCACCCGACGGAGGGACGGTCCTACCCGCCCGGCCGCCCCGTCGTCACCAGGCGTCGCCGCCCGTCACCCTTTCGCCACCTCCGCCGGAGGGGTCGGGAGCTGCTCGCGCAGGTCGCGCTTGAGCACCTTGCCCGCCGCGGAGACCGGGATCGCCTCCACCACGTACACCTCGCGCAGCCGCTGGTAGGGCAGCAGGCCCTCGTTCAGCCCGTCGACGGCGGCGCGCACCGCGGCCCCGTCGGCGGCGGGCGCGGTCAGGAACGCGACCGGGTGCTCCCCGTCCACCCCCACCGGGCGCCCGACGACCGCGGCACCGGTCACCCCGGGCAGCCCCATCAGCCGCTCCTCCAGGTCGCGCGGGTACACGTTGTAGCCCTTGTGGAGCAGCATGTCCTTGAGCCGGTCGACGATGCGCAGGTAGCCGTCCCCGTCGAGGACGCCGACGTCGCCGGTGTGCAGCCAGCCGTCGTCATCGAAGGCGGCGGCGGTCTCGTCGGGGCGGTGGTGGTAGCCGCCGGTCACCTGCGGGCCGCGGATCCACACCTCGCCCTCGGCGCCCGCGTCGAGCTCCTCGCCGTCCGGGCCGGAGATCCTGATCTCCGTCCCGGCGACCGGCAGGCCGACGGTGCCCACCCGGCGCTCGGCCGAGCGCCCCGCCGGGCCGAGCGTGGCGGCCATCGTCACCTCGGTCAGGCCGTAGCCCTCGGAGACGACGAGGTCCTCGCCGAACCAGTCGCGCAGCGCGCGGATGATCTCCACCGGCAGCGGCGCCGCCCCGGAGGTCAGCGACCGCACCGAGGACAGGTCGCCCGCGGCGTCGCGGTGCGCCAGCAGCGCCGCGTACACCGGCGGCGCCCCGGACAGCGAGGTGACCGCGAAGCGGGAGGCGTCGGCGAGGTAGGCGCGCGGGTCGAAGCGGGCGTGGACGATCGTCGTCGCCCCGGTCAGCAGCGGCACGTGCAGCCCGCCGATGGTGCCCATCGCGTGGAACCACGGGGCGATGCCGATGACCCGGCCCTGGCCGATCGGCGTCGGGAACTCCGCGGCCGGGCCGGGGTCGGTCAGCACCACACCGGGGCCGTGGGGGGTGTCGACGACGCCCGGCCGCGCGCCGGTGCCCCAGCACGCGGACTGCAGCGCGTTGGTCAGGACGTGGCGGTGCGCGACCCGCACACCCTTGGACCGGCCGGTCGTGCCGCCGGTGTAGGCGAGGTGGGCCAGGTCGCGGTCCGGGTCGAGCCCGGGGTCGGGGTCCGGCGGCGTCGCCGGGTGCCCGCCCAGGTGCGCGCCCAGCCCGGTCACGTCCGGCGGCAGGTCCTGCGGGTCGCCCTGCGCACCGGTGGCGAGCACCCGGCGCAGCGCGGTCGCGGGCCGCGCGGCCAGCACGGCGGGCAGCGCCGCCTCCCAGCTGACGACGACGGCGGCGCCCGCGTCGGCGAGCTGCGCGCCCAGGTCGGCCGGGCCGAGCAGCGGGTTCGCCGGGGTCACCGTCGCCCCCGCGAGCAGCGTCCCCCAGTAGGCGACGGCGTACTGCGGGCAGTTCGGCAGGTGCAGCGCGACGACGTCGCCGCGCCCGATCCCGTCCGCGCGCAGTGCGTGCGCGAACGCCGACGCCCGGGCCAGCAGGCCGCGGAAGGTGACCTCGTGCCCGGCCTGGTGCAGCACGACGGCGTCGCCGAACGTCGCGGCCGCGCCGAGCAGCGTCGCGGTGGCCGGCAGCGCCGGGACCTCCAGGGCCGCGACGGGGGAGCGGGCGATCACGCGAGCACCCCCGCCCCGCCGTCGGCGACGACCGGCAGCCGGGTGATGCCGTTGATGAACATCGAGCGCAGCCTCCGGGGTTCGCCGGTGACGGCCACCCGGGGCGCCCGCCGCAGGAGCTCGGTGAACAGCGTCGCGAGCTGCCGCCGCGCGAGGTGCGCGCCCAGGCAGAAGTGCGGTCCCGGCCCGCCGAAGCCGAGATGCGGGTTGGGGGAGCGGCGGACGTCGAAGACCTCCGGGTCGGTGAAGTGCTCCGGGTCCCGGTTCGCCGACCAGTAGAACAGCGCCGTCTTGGCCCCGGCGGGCAACTCGGTCCCGCCGACGACGGTGGGCTCGGACAGCGTCCGTCGCATGTAGATCACCGGGGACGACCAGCGGACGATCTCCTCGATCGCGGTCGGGGTGACGCCCGCCGGGTCGGCCAGCCAGGCGGCGCGCTGCTCCGGGTTCTCGGTCAGCAGCTGCAGGCCCCAGCTCGTGGCGTTGCGGGTGGTCTCGTTGCCGGCGACGACGAGCAGCACGAAGAAGCTGGCCAGCTCGTCGTCGGTGAGGCGCTCGCCGTCGATCTCGGCGTTGACCAGCGCGGAGGTGACGTCGTCGGTGGGCTCGGCGCGGCGGGCCGCCCCGAGCTCGCGCATCAGCGCCGCCAGCTCGCCGCCCGCGGTGAGCAGGGCGGTCACGATGTCCGCACGGTCCGGGACGTACTCCGGGTCGCTCGCCCCGAGGATGACGTTGGTGCGGTCGTAGACGAAGCGGTGGTGGCTCTCGGGCACGCCCATCATCTCGCAGATGATCCGCAGCGGGAGCCGCGCGGAGATCGCCTCGACGCCCTCGACCTCGCCGTCGGCCAGCAGGTCGTCGACGATCTCGCGGGCGGTGCGCTCCACGGTGTCCTGCAGCCCGGCGAGACGGCGGGGGGTGAACCCGCGCGAGACGATGCGCCGCAGCCGGGCGTGCCGCGGGTCGTCGGTGTTGATCATCGATCCGAAGAACTCGAGGAACGCGTCGGGCATGTCCGCGACCGACGTCGCGCCCGGCCCGGAGCGGAACACGCCGGGTGCGCGGGAGGCCTGGACGACCTCGTCGTAGCGGGTCAGCGCCCAGTAGCCGGGGCCCGGCTCGGGGACGGGGCCGGGCGGCTGCTCGAAGAAGCGCGGACCCGGTGCGGAGCGCAGCGCGTCGAACGCGGCGGCCCGGTGCTCCAGGGGCGCGGGCCAGAAGTGATCCAGATCCGACAGGTCGATCCCGTCGGTGCCTCCGTGGTACCCGGTGCGGGCCTGCGTGTCCGGCATCGTCGCCGTCCTTCCCGCCGCGCTGGTGCGGCACGGCCGACCCTAGGTACGCACCGTGGTGCGCGTCACGGCCCGTGCGGGCCGGGGTGGGTCCGGGCGGGACAGCGGCCCGGGTGCGCGCGCGGTCAGGTGGGTGGTGCCACCAGCCCGCGCGCCACCGCGACCGCCACCGCCTCGGCGCGTCCCGACGCGTCCAGCTTCGCCATCGCGCGCGACAGGTGGACGCTGACGGTCTTCTCGGAGATGAACAGCTGCTCGCCCACGGCCCGGTTGGTGAGCCCCCGCGCGACCTGCTCGAGCACCGCCTGCTCGCGGGGCGTGAGCGGTGAGCCGGGGGGACCGGCGGAGGGCCGCGACGCGAGGTCCCCGGCCCGGTGGGTCAGCGCCTCGACGGCGTCGGCCAGCGGGCGGGCCCCCAGGCGCCGCGCCTGGGCGGCGGCCGAGGCGAGGTCGCCGGCGGCGGCGCGCCGGTCGTCGTCGCCGTGGCCGGACCCCGCGGCGCGCTCCAGCCGCGCCCCCGCCCGCCGCCAGCGGGCGTGCGCGGCGCGGTAGCCGTCGCCGTAGGCGGCGAACGCGTCGACGACGGCGTCCCACGGCTCGGGCCCCGCGACGCCCGCGGCGCGGGCGGCCTCCGCGCGCGCCCGGGCCAGCCAGGCCCGCCCCGCCGGGCCGATCCCGGTGCCCCGGGGCCGGCCCTTCTCCGCGGTCACCGCGGCGGCGGACGCGAGCTCCGCGGCCGCCGCGGCGTGCTCCCCGGCGCGGCCGGCGCCCGCCCCCCGCGCGGCGACGGCCCGGGCGGCCGCCGCGGCGGCGCCCAGCGCGCACAGCGCCCGC
>NZ_JBBJUP010000014.1:0-165823 GCF_037727765.1 Pseudonocardia spirodelae
CCTAGTCGCGCGGGCGCCCGGGGCCGGGCTCCAGCTCGTCGAGCCGGGCCCGCAGCCGTCGCATCTCGGTCAGCAGCTCGACCCACGTCTGCGGGTCGGGGGCGCCGGGGGCCGCGGCGCGCTCCTCGCGGGCGGCCCGGGCCCGTGACTGCTCGATCTGCTCGGTGAACCAGCTCGCGATCGTCGCCGTGACCGTGCCCAGCACGGCGATCCCGGCGAGCATCAGCCCGGCCGCGACGAGCCGTCCCTCCAGCGTGACCGGGTAGCGGTCGCCGTAGCCGACGGTGGTGATCGTCGTCAGGACCCACCACAGGGCGTCGCCGAAGGTCGTGATCGTGGCGTCGGGGGCGTCGCGCTCGGCCTCGTAGACGCCGAGGGCGGCCACGAAGCCGAGCAGCGTCACCGTCACCACCAGGTAGCTGCTGACCCGCCCGCGCAGGTCGTCGCGCAGGGTCCGGGTCAGCACCGACACCGCGCCGACCAGCCGGACCAGGCGCAGGAACCGCAGGAACGGCGCCAGCACGACCAGCAGGTCCAGCGGGTTGTCCAGGACGAAGCGCCGCCGGTCGCGGGCCAGCCACAGCCGCACCGCCACGTCGGCGACGAACACCGCCCACAGCACCCAGAGCACCGTCTCCAGTCCCTGCCACAGCGGCGACCCGGGCCGCGTGAGCAGCACCTCGCAGGCGTAGAGGACCAGGAACCCGGCCGAGAGCACCGTGAGCGGGACGTCGGTGCGGGCCTCCCACGCCCGCAGGCGCGGCTCCGGGTACGCGGCGGCGGGCGTCATGGGTCGAGAGCCTACGAGCCGGTGACCTGCGCGGACAGCGGTCGGGTCGGGGCCGGCGGGCGGACGGCGGCGCGCCGTCGCGCTCGAGCCCGGCGCGGGCCGCCGGATCGGTGTGGCGACGGTGAGGACCCACGTCCCGGCCACCGCGGACCCGGACGACCGGGCGCAGCCGGCGCCGCCGGTCGACGACGCCGGGGGATCACCGCCGGTGGGAGACCGCGCGCGGCGGCCCGTAGCGGAACGACGGATGCCCCGCCCCGGCGGCGGCGCGCCCGGCGAACCCGTCGAGGAGCCCGTCGACCGCGGCCCACGCCCGGTCGGCGCCGACGGTGCCGTCGCCGTCGCCGTCGCCGTCGAACGGGGCGAGGACGTTCACCAGGAACGCCGCGTCCCGGCCGCGGACGGTGTCGGCGACGGCCGGTGCCCGCCCGGCCGCGCCGCCCAGGTGCCGGATCCCGGTGACGGCCATCGGCCCGGTCCGCGCCGCGACCGCGTCCAGCCCGGCCGGGTCCAGGGACCCGACCAGGACGTCGTCGCCCAGGTAGGCGTGCGGGAAGTCCGGCTCGGCGTACACCCGGGCGGTGTCGCGCGGGTCCAGCGGCCCGACGGTGTCGTCGTCCCAGGCGACGGCGGCGCGCAGCGGGGCGAGCAGCGCGTCGGTGCCGGCCCCCGCGGTGCTGACGACACCCACCCGCAGCACCCGCCGTCCGCGCAGGTGGGCGGGCAGGAACGGGGCGTCGGGGTAGGGCACGACCGACACCCCGGACGTGACGGCTCCGGGCAGGTCCGCGGTCCACGCCGCCCAGGCGTGCAGGGCGGCGGGGTCACCGGGGGCGTCGGACGGGCCGAGCACCCGCACCAGCCCGCCGCCGACGAGCCCGGCCGCGGGCAGCAGCCCGACCTCGACGGCGGTGACGACCTCGCCGGGCTCCGGCCCGGTGCCGCGCAGCCGGGCGAAGGCCGCGGGGTCCGACCCCGCGGTGACCCGGCGCGGCCCGCCGCCGTCGACGAGCTCGACGGCGCGCACGTGGTCGGCCGCCCAGCCGTCGGTACGCGCCGTGAGGCCGAGCCCGCCGCCGGCGAGGTAGCCGACGACCCCGACCGACGGGGCGCTGCCCGAGGGCGGGCGCAGGCCGTGCGGTGCGGCCGCGGCGGTGACGTCGGCCCAGGTCGCGCCGGCCCCGGCGCGGACGGTGGCGGTGCGCGGGTCGACCGCGACAGCGTCCATCGCCGCGGTGTCGAGCAGCAGGCCCCCGCGGCACGGGCGGCACAGGCCGTGGCCCGTGGAGTGCACGGTGACCTCCAGGCCGTCGCGGCGGGCGAGGGCCAGGGCGGCGGCGACGTCGCCGGGCCCGGTGGCGGCGATGACGACGGTGGGGGCGTGGACCAGTCCGGTCTGGAAGCTGCGCGTGGTGGTCATGGCACCGAGCCTGCGCCGCCCGCCGCCATAAGTCGAAGACCTGGTTCGTCTACCGGCTAGCATCGCTGCTTATGGAGCTGCGTCAGCTGCGCTACCTCGTGGCCGCCGTCGACGAGGGGACCGTGACCGCGGCCGCGGCCGCGCTGCACGTCGCGCAGCCGGGGGTCAGCGCGCAGCTGCGGCAGCTGGAACGCGAGCTGGGCGCGACCCTGCTCGAGCGCGGGCCGAGGTCGGTCACACCGACCGAGGTCGGCCGGGCGGTGCTGGAGCACGCGCGGGCCGCGCTGGCCTCCGTCGACGCCGCGCGCGACGCCGTCGCGGCGCTGAACGGGCTGCTGCGCGGGCGGGTCGCGGTCGGCATGGCGACCTCGCTGCCGGACACGGTCCTGGCCGACCCGGTCGGCGACTTCGCCGCCGGGCACCCGCAGCTGGAGGTCGTGCTGCGCGAGGGCACCACCGACGAGCTCGTCGACGCGCTGCGCAGCGGGGGGCTCGACGTCGCCGTCGCCGGGTTCCCCACCGGCCCGCCCGACGGCCTGTCGGGACGGGTGCTCGTCGAGTCCGCGCTGGTCGCGGCCGTCGCGCCCGACGACGAGTTCGCCGGTCGCGCGGCCCTCCCGCTGGCCGAGCTGGTCACCCGGCCGCTGATCTGCCTGCCGCGCGGGCACGGGCTGCGCACCGCGCTGGACGCGGCGCTGGCCGCGCACGGGCTCACCGGCCGGGTCGGGTTCGAGTCCGGTGCCATGACCCTGCTGCTGCGCCTGGCGGCCCGCGGGGCCGGCGTCGCGGTCGTGCCGGAGCCCGCGTTCGGTGCGGCCGGGGTGCGGGCGCTGGAGCGACCGCCGGTTGCGGTGCCGCTCGACCCGGAGGTCCGCACCCGGCTGTACCTGGTGTGGCGCGGCGGGGGACCGTCCGGACCGGCCGCGCGGGCCCTGCTGGCGGCCCTGCTGCAGCGGGTCTGAGCCGCTCAGGTGCGGGGGACCGACACCAGCACCCGTACGGCCTCGGCGACCGCGGCCCGCCGGGCCACCCGCACGGCGGCCGCGATCGGCCGCAGCGCGTCGGAGCGGGCGATCGCCGCCGACGCCGACAGCGCCCCGCCGGGCTCGTCACCGGACGCGGCGGACAGGATCGCGTCCACCTCGTCGGCCTGCTGCAGCACCCGCAGCGCCTGCGGCGGCATCCCGCCGGGCCACAACGCCTGCGGCCGGCGCCGCAGCGACGCGGCGATCTCCTCGCGCACCCCCGGCCGGTGCCGGGCGACGCCGAGGTCGGTCAGGGCGGCGGCCGCGGCGCGGACCTGACCGCGCAGCTCCCGTTCGGCCTCGTTGAGGGCCACGTACTCCGGCACCGGGCCGGGGTCGGGCACCGCGTACACCGTCCAGCGCACGACGCCCTCGGCGACCGGTGAGGGGACGACGCCGAACCCGGCGTCGGGGAACAGCACGCCCTCGCCCGCGGTGATCGCGGCGTCGGAGAACGGGCCGGGGCCGGGCAGCCCCCGGACGTCGCCGGGAGCGGGCAGCACGAGCCGGGCCTGGCCGCGCGGTGACCCGCGCCGCACCGCGGCGAGCAGCATCGCCGTCGAGGTCGGTGCGGCCGCCGGGCCGGGCAGCCCGGTCACGCCGACGGCGGCGCCGTCGGCGGCCAGCACGTCGTGCGCCTCCGACCACGGGGCGAGCGCGTCGAGGACGTCGTCGGGGGCGGCGGACCCGGCCAGCCAGGCCGAGGCCCACACGGCCAGGGTCGCGGAGGCACAGGACACGGCGGTCAGGTTAACGGCCACCCGTCCGCCACACACCCGGCACGCGGGTGACGCACCGCGATCGGCGACGCGCTCAGCGTGACCACGATCGGGTGGGCGTGTCGTGCCCCGGTCACCACCGGGCACCGGCGGATACTCCGGGCATGAGCCGGACCCACGACTACCGCGGTCTGTTCGACGGCGCCGGGACCCGCGCCGCGCGGCCCAGCCGGGTCGCCGAGGTCCCCGCCGAGCCGGGGCTCGTGGTCGAGGACCCGGCCAGCGGCTTCTGCGGCGCGGTCGTCACCGTCACCGCGTCGGACGTGACGCTGGAGGACCGCTTCGGCGGCCGGCGGATCTTCCCGCTGCGCCCGGCCGCCTTCCTGCACGAGGGCCGCCCGGCCACGCTGGTCCGCCCGCAGGCCGCCCCGGCCGGGCGCCGGCTCTCCGCATCCGGGTCGGTGCACGTCGCCAACCTGCAGGCACGCACCGCGCGGGCCGCCCGGATCTGGGTCGAGGGCCTGCACGACGCGACGCTCGTCGAGCAGGTGTGGGGCCACGACCTGCGCGTCGAGGGCATCGTGGTGGAGCCGCTGCACGGCGTCGACGACCTCGCCGCCGCCGTCCGCGACTTCGACCCGGGCCCGCACCGCCGCCTGGGCATCCTCGTGGACCACCTGGTCGAGGGGACCAAGGAGACCCGCCAGGCCCGCGAGGCCTACCGCGCCACCCGCGCCGCGCAGCAGCACGTGCTCGTGACCGGCCACCCCTACGTCGACGTGTGGCAGGCGGTGAAGCCGTCGGTGGTCGGCATCCGGGAGTGGCCGACGATCCCGCGCGGCACCGACTGGAAGACCGGCGTCTGTGCCGCCCTGCGGTGGGGCGAGCCCGCCGACGGGGCCCGCCGCGTGCTCGGCGCGGTCCGCAGCTACCGCGACCTGGAGACGCCGATGATCGGTGCGGTGGAGCGCCTCATCGACTTCGTCACCGCGGTGGAGGACCCCGCGCCCTGACTGCGCCGCAGCAGGTCCGGACGCCCCGGCACGTTCCGGACACACCCGTCCCCGGTCGGTAACGATCTGGTCGAGCGGGGTGGACCTTCCCGGCGAATCCCCGTCGGGGAATCGGACATTCTGGCACCCTGGTGCCATGGATCCGGCTCTGATCTGGCTGCTGATCGGTCTCGTGCTGATCGGCAGCGAGGTCGTGTCCGGGGAGCTGTTCCTCGTCATGCTCGGTGGCGGTGCGCTCGCCGCGGCGGCCGGGGCCGCGCTCGGCCTGACGCTGCTGCCGGCGGCCGGGGTGTTCGCCGTCGTCTCGGTCCTGCTGCTGCTCGCGGTGCGCCCGGTCGCCAAGCGGCGGCTGCAGGAGCACATGGGCAGCCTGGAACGCCACCAGGACCGCTTCGTCGGCGCGACGGCCGAGGTCGTGCAGCGCGTCGACGGCGAACGCGGCCGGGTGCGGATCGGGCGCGAGGTCTGGTCGGCCAGGTCCATGGACGGGCTGGAGGTCCTCGAGGAGGGCGCCACCGTCACGATCCTGCAGGTGACCGGGGCGGCGGTGCTCGTCACCGGTCGGGGGGAACTGCCGCCGGCCTGACCGGACTCGGACAGGTCGGCGAACCGCCCCGGGACGGCCCGGGGCGCACACGGCGCCGGTGACCCCGGCGCTCGGCGAGGGGAGAGCAATGGACGCCGGTCTCATCATCGGGATCGTCCTGCTCGTGCTGGTGGTGACGATCGTCGTGAAGTCGATCGTGATCGTCCCGCAGGAGTGGGCGTACATCATCGAGCGGCTCGGCCGCTACCACAGCACCCGGGAGGGCGGCCCCGCCATCCTGGTGCCGTTCGTGGACCGCACCCGCGAGCGGGTCGACCTGCGCGAGCAGGTCGTGTCCTTCCCGCCGCAGCCGGTCATCACCCAGGACAACCTGACCGTCAACATCGACACGGTCGTCTACTTCAAGGTCAACGACGCGAAGTCCGCGGTGTACGAGATCGCGAACTACATCGCCGGTGTCGAGCAGATCACCACCACGACGCTGCGCAACGTGGTCGGCGGCATGACCCTGGAGCAGACGCTCACCTCCCGCGACCGGATCAACACGATGCTGCGCGGTGAGCTCGACGAGGCCACCGAGCGGTGGGGCATCCGCGTCGCCCGCGTCGAGATCAAGGCCATCGACCCGCCGCCCTCGATCCAGGAGTCGATGGAGCGGCAGATGAAGGCCGACCGCGAGAAGCGGGCGATGATCCTCAACGCGGAGGGGCAGCGGGAGTCGGCCATCCGCAGCGCCGAGGGCCAGAAGCAGTCCCAGATCCTCACCGCGGAGGGCGCCAAGCAGGCCGCGATCCTCGGCGCCGAGGCCGAGCGGCAGTCGGAGATCCTGCGGGCGCAGGGCCGCCGGGCGGCCGCGTACCTGGAGGCCCAGGGCGAGGCGAAGGCGATCGAGAAGAAGTTCGCCGCGATCAAGGCCGGCCGGCCCACGCCGGAGCTGCTCGCCTACGAGTACCTGCAGACGCTGCCGGAGATGGCCCAGGGCGAGGCCAGCAAGATGTGGGTCGTCCCGAGCGACTTCGGCAAGGCCCTGGAGGGCTTCACCCGGATGCTGGGCGCCCCGGGCGAGGACGGGGTGTTCCGCTACACCCCGAGCCCGGACGACGGTGCCGTCTCCCGTCCGACCGACGACGACGAGTCGGTGAAGGACTGGTTCGACACCTCCACCGACCCGGAGATCGCCCGCCAGGTCGCCGAGGCCACCGCCGCGGCGCAGAAGGAGGTGCCGCCGGTGGGGGAGCGCCCCGCGGTCAACGGCGACGCCGCACCGCAGCAGCTCGAGACGTCCCGGCAGGTCCCGGGCCTGGGCACCACCCCGCAGCCCAACGGGCAGGAGCAGCGCGGCTGAGCCGCACGACCCTCCGCGACGGCGGCCGGTCCCGACCCCGGGGCCGGCCGCCGTCGGCGTCCGGTGCCGGGACGGTTCAGGCCAGGACGAAGCCGTAGGGGAGCTCCAGGCGGTGCCGCGACAGCAGGTCGTCGTCGGCGAGCAGCTCGCGGGTCGCCCCGTCGGCGACGACCGTGCCGCCGTCGAGCACGACGCTGCGCGGGCACAGCTGCAGGGCGTAGGGCAGGTCGTGGGTGACCATCAGCATCGTCCGGTCCAGCCCGAGCAGCACCTGCGCCAGCTCCCGGCGCGCCACCGGGTCCAGGTTCGACGACGGCTCGTCGAGGACCAGGATCTCCGGGTCGCACGCCAGCACCGTGGCCAGCGCGACCCGGCGCCGCTGCCCGCCCGACAGGTGCAGCGGGGAGCGGTCGGCGAAGCCCGCCATGCCGACGGCGTCCAGCGCGTCGCGGACGCGGTCGCGCAGGGCGGCGCCGCGCAGCCCGAAGTTCGCCGGACCGAACGCGACGTCCTCGGCGACTGTCGGCATGAACAGCTGGTCGTCGGGGTCCTGGAAGACGATCCCGACGCGGCGCCGGATCTCGCGCAGGTTCTCCTTCGCCACCGGCAGGCCGCCGACCTCGACCGACCCCTCGCCTCCGGTGAGGATGCCGTTGAGGTGCAGGACCAGCGTCGTCTTGCCGGCCCCGTTGGGGCCGAGCAGTGCGACCCGCTCGCCGGGGGCGAGTGTGAGGTCGACGCCGAACAGGGCCTGGTGCCCGTCGGGGTAGGCGAACGCGAGGTCGGTGCAGCGCAGGGACGGCGCCGGCGTGCTCATGCCACGATCCAACCCGACCCCGCCAGCAGCAGCGCGACGGCGGCCGCGGACAGCCCGGCCAGCCACTGCCGCGACGTCGTCGGGGCGTCACCGGAGGGCGGCATGGCCCCGGTCCAGCCGCGCGACAGCATCGCCAGGTGGACCCGCTCGCCGCGCTCGTAGGAGCGCACGAACAGCGAGCCGACCCCGCGTGCGGTGGCCCCGGCCTGCCACAGGAAGCGCGGGTCGTGGCCGCGGGAGATCCGCGACAGCCGCATCCGGCGGGCCTCGCCGGCGATGACGTCGGCGTAGCGCAGCATCAGGGTCGCGATCGTGGTGACCAGCGCGGGGGCGTGCAGGCGCTGCAGCCCGACGAGCAGGTCGCGCATCGGCGTGGTCGCGGCCAGCGTGAGCGAGGTCAGCACGCCCAGCGTGCCCTTGACCAGGATGTTCCAGGCGCCGAGCAGCCCGGGCTCGGACAGGGTGAGCCCGAGCCAGTCCAGGGTCGGGGCCGGTCCGGTGAACGGCAGCAGCACGGCCAGGACGACGAACGGCAGCTCGATCACCGAGCGGCGCAGGATCCAGCCGATCCGGATGCCGGCGAGCAGCCACACCGCGGCGAGCAGCAGCGCGTAGCCGCCGAACACCGCGAACGCCTCGCGCGGGGTGGCGACCACGCACACCACGACCAGGAACGCCGAGACGATCTTGACCTCGGGCGGGAGGCGGTGGACGGGGGACTCGCGGTGCAGGTACAGCGGGTGGGAGTGCCCGGCCCCCATCAGCCGTCCCGGCGGCGCAGCAGCAGGAACACCCCGCCCGCGACGACGACGGTGACCAGCACCCCGGCGACGCCCGCGACCCCGGTGGTGCCCTCGGCGCCTCCGACGGCGTACCCGGCGAGCGGCCCGGAGCTCATGGCGTGGTCGGTCTCGTTGCGGGCGATGCAGGTGCCCTGCAGCTCCTCCTCGCCGCCGGCGCCGGTCACCGCGGTGCACCCGTTGCGCGCGACGGTGTCGAGCCCGTCGGGGTCGGGGGAGGCCAGGTAGGACACCAGGCCGGCCACGAGCAGCGAGACGATCAGGAACCCGGCGAAGAACAGCAGCGGACGGCGGCGGGTGGAGGTGCTCACCGGACGATCCCCTCGGTCGCGGAACGGCGGGCCAGCGGGGTGCCGGTCCCCCTGAGCAGGTACACCAGGTCGGGCCGCGCGGCGGCGACGGCGCCGACGGTGGCCGCGGTGATGACGCCCTCGCCGATCCCGATGAGCACGTGCAGCCCGCCCATCAGGGCGAACACGGTGCCGGTCGTGGCGCCGCCCGCGCCGCCGATCGCGTACTCCAGGACGAAGCCCATCGCGGCGATGACGGTGTTGACCAGCGCGGACACGAACGCGACGGCGACCAGCCCGCCCTTCGAGCGCACCGCGAGCCGGCGCAGCGACCGGGCCACGAGCCAGCCGACGAGCACACCGATCACGGCCATGTTCGTGATGTTCAGCCCGAGCGCGGTGATGCCGCCGTCGGCGAAGAGCAGGGCCTGCACGACCAGCACGATGGAGATCGAGACGATCCCCACCCAGGGACCGACGAGGATCGCGACCAGCGCCCCGCCCAGCAGGTGCCCGCTGGCGCCCGGCAGGATCGGGAAGTTGATCATCTGGACGGCGAAGACGAACGCCGTGACCAGCCCGGCCATCGGTGCGGTCCGGTCGTCGAGGTCGGCGCGGGCGCGCACCAGCGCGACCGCGAGCGCGACCCCCGCCACGACGGCGAACAGCAGCGCCGTCGGACCGTTCACCAGCCCGTCGCTCATGTGCATGGCGACCGCGTGCGTGTGCATCACGCCCCCTCGACCCGGATCACGTCCGGCCGCCACCCGGCCGGGTGAGGGAATTCAACGCGAGTGGCGTGCTGCCGCCAAGAGCTGGCAGCAGAAACCGGACCGCATGTCGTGAATGTCCGGAAGATCCCCGTCCGATCGGGCAGCCGTGGCCCGGCCGGTGGGTCAGCGGGCCTCGGCGGCCTCGGCCTCGTCGCGCTCGGCGAGCAGCTTGTCGTCCTTGCGGGCGGCGATGCGGGAGACCGTGAACAGCGCCTTGCGCCGGGCGCGGCCCAGCGGCAGCGCCAGCCGGCCGATCCGCACGTCGATGGGGCGCACGTCGAACACCCCGGAGTCGCCCAGCTCGTCGAACAGCAGCTGCTGCTCGTCGGAGATCTGCTGCTCGAACTCCGCGGAGACCGAGCCGCGGGCGATCCGGAAGGCGGCCAGCGTCTCGGGGACGCCGAGGAAGTCGCCGTACTGCAGCAGGCGCATCCAGAGGTCGAGGTCCATGATGAAGCGCCGCTCGGGCCGCCAGCCACCCGCGGTCACGAACTGCTCGCGGCGGAACAGCACGTTGCCCGGCTCGCCGATCGGGTTGGCGCCGTTGCGGATCACCCGGCGCGCGACCTCGCTGCCCGAGTGCAGCCCGACCAGGCCGCCGCCCAGGCCGCGGCGCGGCACGATGACCCGGCTCTGCTCGTCGATCATGTGCCGGCGCGAGGCGACGACCGACAGCGACGGGTCGTCGCGCATCGGCGGCACCTGCAGCTCCAGGCAGCGCGGGTGGAGCAGGTCGTCGGCGCACACCAGCTTCACCAGCGGCGCGCGGCACAGCTCGACGGCACGGTTCCAGTTGTCGCCCTGGGGCAGGGTCTGGCGGTTGCGCTCGACCCGGATCCGCGGGTCGCGGAACGAGGTCGCGATCTCCCAGCTGGCGTCGGAGCTGTCGTTCTCCAGCAGGACGAGCTCGAAGTCCCGCCAGGTCTGCTCCAGCACGCTGCGGATGGTCTCGGCGAGGTAGGCCTCGCCGTTGTAGACCGGGATGCAGACGGACACGCTGGGCACAAAGCCGCCGGGCCTCATCGGGTACCTCGCAGGGACGGATCGGATCGGACGTCGGATCGGACACCGCCGGAGCGGGCGGCGCCCCACGCTACCCGCCCGCCACACGGGCGTGGTCGGCGGCGCGGACCATCGGGGGACGGTCGCGACGATCCGGACGGAACGGATACGGACGGTGACGGCCGGCCGTTCCCGGGGCCGCTCGCCGCCCGATGATCACCGCTCGTCGGGCGACCCCCGGGCGTGCAGCGGGCGGGAGGGGTGGGACGGGCGGGCGGGCGGTCCCGCACCGCGGGGGCCGCGGCGGCGTCCGTACTATCCGACGGGTGTCCACGTGACCGTCCCGGACCACGGGGGCGGACCGCGGAACGGGAGTCCGGCGACGGGTCACCCGTACGGGTGACGCCCTCTGCGGTGCGGGTCACGTAACGCGAGCGACGGCGGCGGAGATATGCCGAATGACCCCCGTTGTGGGGTAACGGGATCGGTCGTCGTCGGCTCCGTCGGCACGACCGGACACGTACTGCTCGCCGAACCGCGCGCCAGGACCGATCGAATCGGGGGAGAGACCGGTGAACAAGCGCCCTGAGCACGGACCACGACGTCCGAGCCGACCGAGGGTGTCGGTGATCGTGCCGACCCGCAACGAGGCCCGGAACCTCGAGGTGGTCCTGCCGGCCATCGCCGCGGTACGGCCCGCCGTGCACGAGGTGATCGTCGTCGACGGCGACTCCAAGGACGGCACCGTCGAGACCGCCCGCCGCGTCCTGCCGGGCGTGCGCATCGTCCGCCAGACCCGCAAGGGCAAGGGCAACGCGATGGCCTGCGGCTTCGCCGCGGCCGAGGGCGACGTCGTCGTCATGTTCGACGCCGACGGCTCCGCCGACCCGCAGGAGATCCCGCGGTTCGTGCAGGCGCTGCTCGAGGGCGCCGACTTCGCCAAGGGCAGCCGGTTCACCAAGGGGGGCGGCAGCGACGACATCACGCTGCTGCGCAAGGGTGGCAACGCCGGTCTGAACCTGATCGCGAACACGCTGTTCGGCACCCGCTACAGCGACCTCTGCTACGGCTACAACGCCTTCTGGGCCGACATCCTGCCGCTGCTGGAGCTCCCGGCCGTCGACATGCCCCCGCACCCGGACGGCGGGATGTACTGGGGCGACGGCTTCGAGATCGAGACCGTGCTGAACTGCCGCGTCGCCGCCGCCGGGCTCGCCATCACCGAGGTCCCCTCGGTGGAGAAGGAGCGCATGTTCGGCGAGACGAACCTGCGGACCTTCGCCGACGGCACCCGCGTGCTGCGGACCCTGGCCGCCGAGCGGCGCCGCGCCGGTCGCGACGACCGGCCCGCCGTCGCCGGCCCGGCCGCCGTCGTGCCGCCGGCCGGGCACCCGGCCACGCCGGCCGTCCCGCCGGTCCCGCCCGCCCCGGAGCGCCCGCGCCCGACGCCGCGCCCCGCGCACGGCGACGCGCCGACCCTGCCGCCGCACCGCCCGCAGCAGCCGGCGCGCCCCGCCACGCCGCCGGTCCCGCCGGTGTCGCAGCCCGTGGCGCCGCAGGCCCCGCGCGAGTCCGTCGGCGCGGACCGCGGCTCCGACCGCGAGGGGACCGGCCGTCCCGAGCGGACCGGCGTGCGGTACGCATGGGGGGAAGAGGCGTCCTGACGCCCCCGGCCGGCTCCGGCCGGTCCCGCCCCCACCGGCGCGGCGCCCCGCGGGCGCCCCGTGCCGGCCGACCACCGAGACAGAGGAGTGAGCCGCGGTGAGCGTGCAGTCCGCAGCAGAGCTGACCCGGGCGAGGACCGCGCGACGGTACGTGGCGATCCTCCTCGTGGTCGCCGGCGTCATCGCCTGCGGGATGAACCTCGCCGGGATCAGCGGTGGCGCCCTGGGCGAGTTCCGCCTGCTGGTCACCATCGGCTTCCTGCTGCTCGGTCCGGGCTGGGCCGCGGCGGGCTTCCTGCGCCGCGCGCCCGCCGCGCACGTGTGGCTGCTGACCCTCGGGGTCGGCACCGCCGTCACGCTCATCGGCGGCCAGCTCATGGTCAGCCTCGGCCTCTGGTACCCGGGCGTCGCCCTGTTCGTCGTCACGCTCCTGTCGGTCCCGTTCCTGCTGCGCCACGCGGTGGTCGCCCAGTGAGCGGGACGCGCCGGTGAGGCCGGTCGGGCCGGCGCGCACCCGCGACGGAGCGGCTGCGCCGGGGCCCGGCCCGACCCCGCCCGACGCCACCCGGGCGACGCCCGCGGTGGACGTCGACGCCCCGACCCAGCGCCTCGCCGCCGCGCACGCCCGCGTGCGCTCGCGACACAACGCCGAGCAGCACACCGAGTTCCTCCCGGTGATCGGGCTGCGCGGACCGGGGGAGACCCCTCCGCCGCCCGCGGACCCGCCGCCCGGCGGCGGTGACGGCGGCGCCGGCGGTGACGGCGGCGGCCACGACCGCAACGGCGGCATCGGCGACGGCATCGCGCTGACCCTGTGCTCGGGCTTCGGCTCGGTCGCCGGGCTGCTCGGCGTGCTGATCGCGACCCGGATCATGCCGCAGGAGGAGGTCGGGCGGGCCTCGGAGTTCGTCTCGGCGTTCCAGCTCATCGGCGGGGTCGCGCAGCTGAACCTGGGTCTGGCGCTCATGCGCTGGCTGCCCGGCGCCGGCCGGCGCTCGGTGCGGCTGACCTTCGGTGCGCTGTTGCTGATCATGCCGCTGTCCGGCCTGATCGGCCTGGTCTACGGCTCGCTCGTGCCCCGGGTCGCCGAGGCGGCCGGGGGCGGCTCGTTCGGGCTCGGCCTGCTGGTGCTGGTGCTGACCTGCGCCGGGTGGGGCGTGTTCGTCGTCCACGACTTCGTGATGGTCGCCATCGGGCGGCCGTGGGTCGCGGTGTGGCGCAACGGCACGTTCGCGGTCACCCGGATCGTGCTGCTGCTCGCGCTGGGCGGCTGGCTCGCCTCCGAGGCGCTGGTGCTGTCCTGGGCGATCCCGGTCGTGCTGTGGGTCGCCGCGGGCACCGTCGTGCTGTGGTTCATGGTGCGCCGCTACGCCCGGTCCGGCGGCCCGGGGACGCTGCCGTCGCGCCCGGAGATGATCGCGTTCCTGGCGCCGACGGCGCTGGCGCAGTGCGGCAACGCGCTGCTCTACAACCAGGTGCCGCTGTTCGCGAACTTCCGGATGGGCAACGAGGTCGGCGCGGTCTTCTTCATCTGCTGGCAGGCGGTCACCGTCATCGACCTGGCGGCGACGTTCTTCACGAACTCGCTGGCCGTGCAGACCGCCCGCGAGCCGCACCGCGCCGAGGAGTTCGCCCGCACCGCGCGGCGCCGGATGCTGATCCTGTTCGTCCCGGCCCTCGCGCTGGGCGCCGCGCTGGGCTACCCGGTGCTGTCGCTGCTCGGCGAGGGCTACGCCCCCGGCGCCCCCGCGCTGGCCGTGCTGATGGTCGGACTGCTGTTCCGGCTCGTCGTCGTCTTCGAGCTCGCCCGCCGCCAGGCCGACGGCGACGGCATGGGCTACGCGAAGATCCAGCTGCTCAACACCGGTCTGGTCGTGGCCTTCGCGGGCCTCGTCCCGCTGCCGGACCCCGGTACCGCGTCGGTCAGCATGATGATGCTGCCGGTCGTGCTCGGCTACGTCGGCGCGCAGCTCCTCTGCGCGCTGGCACTCAGATTCGTCCCGGCGTGGAACCGCCGGACCACCCCGGAGGTGAAGTCGTGACGTCGGAGACCCGCCGGACGGGCGGCCCCGACCCGTCGACCCGCGACCGCCGCCGCGGCGAGGAGCCCGCCGTGGCCCGGACCCGCGTCGCGGAGGAGAGCGCGAGCGAGCGGACCCAGTTCGTGACCCCGCCGGGTCCGGACTCGCCGACCACGGCGGTGCGCGGCCCGGTGCCGCGCCCCGCAGGCGACGGACCGCCGCCCCCGCCACCCGCGCCGGAGACCTCCGAGCCGCTGTCGCCGCTGTGGGTGTGGGGCGCCCCGGCGCTCGCCGTCCTCGCGGTGCTGCTGCTGCCGATCGCGGCCGCGACCACCGACCTCACCGACCTCGGCGGCTGGGGCCTGGCGCCCGCGCTGAGCCCGTTCGCGTGGGTCGCGCTGCTGCTCGCCATCGGCGCCTGCGTCGTCGAGCTCTGGTCGCGCCGCCCGCGCATCCCGATGCTGGGCGCGGCGACCGGCGTGCTGCTGCTGTGCTCCACCGGGCTCCCCTCGGTCGTGCAGCCGCAGGCCCGGTTCACCACCGCCTGGCTGATCTCCGGCTTCGTCGACGCCGTGTCGGTCAACAACGGCGTCCCGCCCACCGGTGTCGACGCGCGGTTCTACTGGCCCGCGTTCTTCGCCCAGTGGGCCTGGATCCGCGACGCGGCCGGCGCCGACCAGCTGGACACGATCCTGCGCTGGTACCCGCCCGCCGTCACCGCGGTCTGGGCGATCGGCGTCTACGCGCTGGCCCGCTCGATGCTCGGGGGCACCCGCGCGCCGTGGGTCGCGGCCTGGCTGTTCATCGGCCTGAACTGGATCGAGCAGGACTACTTCTCCCCGCAGGCGACGGCGATCGTGCTGCTGCTGACGGTGCTGACCTTCGCGCTCGGCCCGCTGGCGACCCGCCGGGTCGACAACGCGGGCGTCCCCGGCTGGCCGCGGGCGCACCGCGGCTCCCCGCCGCTGCCGCGCTGGCGGCGCTGGCTGGTCAGCGCGCTCACCCCGCCGAACAGCCCGACGCTGCCCGCCCGCCAGCTGCTGCTCATCTACTTCTGCGCGGCGCTGTGCGTCATCGCCGTCGCCCCGGCCCACCAGCTGACCCCGTTCGCGATCATCGGCCAGCTCGTGGTGCTCGCGGTCGTGGGCCGCTTCCGCGGGCGCGGCCTCGTGATCGTCGCCGTCGCGGCCGTGACGGTGTTCGTGCTGATCGGTGCCCGCGACTTCTGGATGAACCAGATCAGCATGATCATCGGCAGCGGCGACGACGGCAGCGCCCTGCAGGCCGGTGTGGCCGACCGCTTCCAGGGCGACCTGGGCCAGCTCGTCGGCAAGGGCTTCCGGGCCGGCATGACCGCGATGATCTACCTCATCGGGTTCGCCGGGGCCTGGGTGTACTGGAAGCGCCGCCGCGACCTCGTGCCGATCCTGCTCGCCGTCATCCCGATGGGGATGGCCGCGGTGCAGAGCTACGGCGGCGAGCTGTTCCTGCGGATCCTGCTGTTCGGCCTGCCGATCCTGACGATCCTCGCGGTCGACGCGCTGCGTGCGTTCGCGCGGGTGGACCGCCGCCGCGAGCGCCTGCTCGCCGCCGGCATGGTCGTCGTGTTCGGGCTGCTGGTGTTCATCCGCGGCGGCAACGACGCCTACCAGGACGTCACGACCGAGGACGTCCAGATGACCCGCAAGGCCTACGACGAGGCGCCCCCCGGCGCCACGGTGCAGCCGCTGTCGACGGTCGGCCCGTACGCCCTGGAGGGTGTCGGCGAGAACAACAACATGGCCTCCGGCGGGCAGGGCTGCTCGGTGCTCGCGGCGGACCCGTTCCGCTGCATCGACCAGGTCCAGCCGCAGACGATCCTGTTCTACCCGGCGATCGAGAAGCAGGGCGTCGTGCTCAACGACCGCGCGCCGAACTGGACGATCGACATCCGCAACCAGCTGATCGCCTCCGGCCAGTACCGCGCGACCTACGAGAACGGCTTCAACGCCATCCTCGTGCGCAACGAGCCGCTGCCGGCCCCGGCCGTGCCGGCTCCGGACACCGCGCCCGCCCCGGCGGCCGGTGGGGAGGTGGCCAACCCGTGAACGGATTCGTCCTGACCTGGCTGACGTTCGGCCTGATGCTCGCCGTGTTCGGGGCACGGGCGTGGGTCGTGGAGACCAACCGGGGCCGCCTGGCCACCGGCGGATCCGCCCAGCGCGGGCTCACCCTGGCCGCCGCCGGGTCGGTGCTGCTGGTGGTCGTGATGCTGACCCTCAACGGCGGCATCGAGCTCGTGCAGCTCGTGTCCGGCGGCCAGACCGACGTCACCGCCCCGGCGGAGCCGCTGCCCGGCCAGGACCCGGCCGTCCCGGTCGCCCCGGCCGGTGGGCAGCCCGCCGCCCCGGCGGCACCCGCGGCCCCGGCGGCGCCGGCGAACTGACCCGCGACACGACCGAGCCCCGGCGCCGTCGGCGCCGGGGCTCGTCGCGTCCCGCGGGGCGGGTCAGCCGGAGTAGCCGATCGCCACGTACTTGGTCTCGAGGAACTCGTCGATGCCGACCATGCCGCCCTCACGGCCCAGGCCGGACTCCTTGACCCCGCCGAAGGGGGCCGCCGGGTTCGACACCAGGCCGGTGTTGAGCCCGATCATGCCGCTCTCGAGGTTCTCCGCGATGTGCAGGGCCCGGTTCAGGTCACGCGTGTAGACGTAGTTGACCAGGCCGAACTCGGTCGCGTTGGCCGCGTCGAGCGCCTCGTCGGCGGTGTCGACGACGGTGATCGGGGCGACCGGCCCGAAGATCTCCTCGTGGTTGAGCCGGGAGTCCGCCGGGACGTCGGTGAGCACGGTCGGCGGGTAGAAGTAGCCCGGGCCGTCCTGGGCCGTGCCGCCGATGGCGACGGTCGCGCCGTTGGCCACGGCGTCGGCGACCAGGTCGGTCACCTTGTCCCGGCCCTTGGCGTCGATCAGCGGGCCGACGTTCACGCCCTCCTCGGTGCCGCGGCCGACCTTGAGCGCGCCCATCCGCTCGGCGAGCTTGCGGGTGAACTCCTCGGCGACGCCGCGCTGCACGTAGAAGCGGTTCGCCGCGGTGCACGCCTCGCCCATGTTGCGCATCTTGGCGACCATGGCGCCCTCGACGGCGGCGTCGACGTCGGCGTCGTCGAGCACGACGAACGAGGCGTTGCCGCCCAGCTCCAGCGACGAGCGCATGACCTTGTCCGCGGCCTGGCCCAGCAGGAGCTTGCCGACCGGGGTGGAACCGGTGAAGGACATCTTGCGGGCGCGGCCGTCCCGCAGGATAGGCTCCATCACCGCGCCGGCGTCGGTGGCGTTGATGACGTTGAGCGCGCCGTCGGGCAGGCCGGCATCGGCCAGGACCTGCGCGAACGCCAGCATGGTCAGCGGAGTCTGCGGGGCCGGCTTGATCACCGACGCGCAGCCGGCGGCGACCGCCGGGGCGATCTTGCGGGTCCCCATGGCGAGGGGGAAGTTCCACGGCGTGACGAACACGCAGACCCCGACCGGCTGGCGGATCGTGAGGAAGCGGGTCTGGCCGTTGGGCGCGACCTGGTAGCCGCCGTCGATGCGCACGGCCTCCTCGGAGAACCAGCGCAGGAACTCCGAGGCGTAGACGACCTCGCCCCTGGCCTCGGCGACGGGCTTGCCCATCTCCATGGTCATCAGCAGGGCCAGGTCGTCGATCCGCTCGTGGAGCAGGTCGTAGGCGCGGCGCAGGATCTCGCTGCGCTCGCGCGGGGGCATCGCGGCGATCGTCGGCTGCGCGGCGTGCGCGGCGGCGAGGGCGTCCATGCCGTCGGCGGGGGTGGCGTCGGCGACCTCGGTCAGCACCTGACCGGTGGCCGGGTCCTCCACCTTCGCGGTCGCGCCGTTCTCCGCCTGCCGCCACTTCCCGCCGATGAACAGGCCGGTGGGGACGGCATCCAGCACCCTGCGCTCGTCAGCATTGGTGGTCATGGTCGGAACGTACCCCGGTGAGTCGTCCCATAGACACCGGCGCCGTGCCCGCGGCCTGGGTCATGATGAGCCCGTGGCAGCTGCATCGACGACGAGACTGCCGGAGCTGGTCCCCGATCCCGTCGAGCTCCCCGAGGAGCTCGCGGGCCTGCGGTCCGAGGTCCGGTCCTTCCTGGACGACGAGCGCGCGGCCGGGCGCTGGACCCCCCGCGCGGACGTGTGGCTCTCCGGCTGGGACGAGGACTTCTCCCGGCGCCTGGGTGAGCGCGGCTGGCTGGGGATGACCGTCCCGGTCGAGTACGGCGGCCACGGCCGCACCGCGCTGGAGCGCTACGTGGTCACCGAGGAGCTGCTCGCGGCCGGCGCGCCGGTCGCCGCGCACTGGATCGCCGACCGCCAGATCGGGCCGTCGCTGCTGCGGCACGGCACCGAGGAGCAGCGCCGCGCGTTCCTGCCCGGCATCGCCCGCGGAGAGGTGTACTTCGGCATCGGCATGTCCGAGCCGGACTCGGGCTCGGACCTGGCGTCGGTCCGGACCCGCGCGACCCGCGTCGACGGCGGGTGGCGGCTGTCGGGCACCAAGGTCTGGACGTCCGGGGCGCACCACGCGCACGCGTTCTTCGCGCTGGTGCGCACCGAGCCCCGCGACGAGTCGAACCGGCACGCGGGCCTGTCGCAGTTCCTGGTCGAGCTGGACTCGCCCGGTGTGGAGATCCGCCCGATCCCGCTGCTCACCGGGGCGCACCACTTCAACGAGGTCCGCTTCGACGACGTGTTCATCCCGGACTCGCGGGTGTTCGGCGAGCTCGGCAACGGCTGGGCCCAGGTCACCGGGGAGCTGGCGTTCGAGCGGTCCGGTCCGGAGCGGTTCCTGTCGACCTACCCGCTGCTCGCGTCGCTGGTCGGGGAGCTGACCGCGGCCGGCGACGTCGACGCGGGGACTCGCCGGCGGATCGGTTCGCTGGTGTCGCGGCTGTGGACGCTGCGCTCGATGTCGCTGGCCGTCGCCGGGGCGCTGCAGTCCGGCCGGGCCCCCGAGCTGGCCGCCGCGCTGGTCAAGGACCTCGGCACTCGCTACGAGAACGAGATCGTCGACGCCGCCCGGCTGCTGGTGGACGTCCCGCCGGACCCCGGTGCGGAGTCCGGCTTCGCCCGCCTGCTCGCCGACGCCGTGCTGCACGCGCCCGGGTTCACCCTGCGCGGCGGCACCAACGAGGTCCTGCGCGGCATCGTCGCGCGGGGGATGGGACTGCGCTGATGGCCCGCAACGCCGAGCTCGCCGAGCTGGCCGAGTCGATCTTCGCCGACTCCTGGGACGTGGCCGCGGCCGGACTGGACCGGGCCGCCTGGAAGGCCTGCGACGAGGCCGGCCTGACCACGCTGACCGCGCCGGACACCGGCGGCTCCCTCGACGACGCCGCGGTGCTGCTCGAGGCGGCCGGGGCGTGGGCGGCGCGGGTGCCGCTGGCCGAGACCGACCTGCTCGCCGGGTGGCTGGCCCGCGCGGCCGGGCTGGACGTGCCGGACGGGCCGCTCGCCGTCGTGGTCACCGGCCCGACTGGCGACCCGCGGCCCGCGGGGACACCGGGGGGCACCGTGACCGGCGACGGCGCGACCGTCACCGCGGACCTCGTGCGGGTGCCGTGGGGGCGGGCGCTGTCGGCCGTCGTCGTCCTCGACGGCGGACGGGTGCTCGTGCTCGACGCCGGCGCCGCGACCGTCACCGAGGGCGCGAACCTGGCCGAGGAGCCGCGCGACGGGCTCCGCCTCGACGCGGTGACCCCGCTCGCCACCGGGGCCGCCCCGCCCGGCGCGGCGCAGGAGCTCGTCCTGCGCGCGGCGCTGGCCCGCGCCCTGCTGCTCGCCGGTGCCGCCCGCGGCGCACTGGCCCGCTCGATCGCCTACGCCGGTGAGCGCAACCAGTTCGGCCGGGCCATCGGCCGCTTCCAGGCGGTGCAGCAGATGCTCGCCGAGGCCGGCTCGGAGGTCGCCGCGGCGTCGGCGGCGTCGGCGGCGGCCACCGCGACCGCGCAGCGCGAGGGCTTCGCGGCCCCGGCGGCGGCGTTCGCCGTCGCCGCGGCCAAGGCCCGCTGCTCGGAGGCCGCGGGTGCCGTCGCGCGGATCGCGCACCAGGTGCACGGGGCGATCGGGTTCACCCGCGAGCACGCGCTGCGCCTGACCACCACCCGGCTCTGGGCCTGGCGCGACGAGGACGGCGACGAGGCGTTCTGGAACGACCGTGTCGGCGCCGCCGCCCTGGACGCCGGCGCCGACGGGCTGTGGCCGCTGGTGACCGGGCGGCCCTGACCCGGGCTCAGCCCGTGGGGATCTTGCGGAAGTCCCAGCTGGTGATCTTCTCCGGGCGCAGCCGCAGCCAGGCGTGCCGGCCGTCGATCACCACGTGGCCGCCGGTGTAGCGGTCCGCGAAGGCCTGCTCGACCCGGTCGAGCTCCGGGTGCGGCTCGCCGGTGCGGGGCACCTCGCCGACGACCTGCACCGAGCCGCGCAGCTCCACGCCGCGCAGCTCGGTGTAGTCGTGCCCGGCGTCGACGACGACGGCGATCCGCGGGTCCCGCTCGAGGTCGGTCCAGCGCTGCGAGCGCGCCAGCGAGGTCAGCCACAGCGCGCCGTCGGCGCCGTCCCAGACGTACCAGAGCGGGGTGGCGTGCGGGCCGCCCGCGCCGTTGGTGGCGACCCGGCAGGTCCGCTCGGACTCCAGGAACGTCGTGACCTCGTCGGGGGTCATGGCGATCTTCCGGGCGCGGCGTTGCGGCTTCGGTGCGGTCATGGTCGTGAACCTAACCTCCGCACCGGCGGGCGGGCGGGGGTGATCCCGGCCCCCGCGGACACGCCGGGCACGATCGTGGCCGTGCTGTCGCCCGGACTGGAGAAGCTGCTCGCCACCGACCGGCCCACGCCGTACCTGGCGCTGGACCCGCAGGTCGTACGGGAGCGCTACCGCGCACTGACCGCGGCGTTCGGCGACGCCCGGGTCCTCTACGCCGTCAAGGCCTGCCCGGAGCCCGCGGTGCTGCGGGCGCTGGTGTCCTGCGGCGCCGGGTTCGACGTCGCCTCCCAGGCCGAGATCGACCTGTGCCTGGCGGCCGGGGCCGACCCGGCGCTGCTGCAGCACGGCAACCCGGTCCGGGGCCCCGGCGCGGCGGCCCGCGCCGCGGCGGCCGGGGTCACCCGGTTCGTCACCGACAGCGCCGAGGACGTCGACGCGCTGGCCGCCGAGGTCCCCGGCGCCCGGGTCCAGGTGCGGCTCTCGGTCGACGACACGGGCTCGGCCACCCCCTTCCACGGCAAGTTCGGGGCGCTGCCCGGCGAGGCCGTCGCGCTGCTGCGCCGGGTCGCCGCGTCGGGGCTGCGCGCGGCCGGGGTGACCTTCCACGCGGGCTCGCAGCAGTCCCGTCCCGGCACCTACGCCGCGGCGGTCGCCGTCGCGCTGCGGGTGGCCGGGGCCGGCGGGCTGCGCCGTCCCGAGCTGGACCTCGGCGGCGGGTGGCCGGTCGCCTACCGGGCCGCCGTCCCGCCGCCGGCGGACTACGCGGCCGCGGTGCGCGCCGCCGTCGCCGGCGCGGTCGCGGCCGGCGACGTCGACGGCGCGACGCTGCTGCTGGAGCCGGGCCGGGCGCTGGCCGCGCCGGCCGGGGTGCTGCGCGCCCGGGTGCTGCGGGTCTCGCGGCGGCCGGGCATCGACCACCGCCGCTGGGTCTACCTCGACGTGGGCCGCTACCAGGGGCTCGCCGAGACCGAGGGGGAGGCCATCGGCTACCCGGTGCGCGTCCCGGGCCGCGACGGCCCGTGCGGCCCGGTCGTGCTCGCCGGCCCGACCTGTGACGGCGACGACGTCGTCTACCGGCGCACCCCGGTCGCGCTGCCGCTGGACCTGGCCGCCGGCGACGTCGTCGACCTGCTCACCGCGGGCGCCTACACCTCCAGCTACGCCTCGGTCGCGTTCAACGGGTTCGGACCGCTGCGGGTGGTCCTCCCCCAGGAGGGGGCGTCGGGCGGCCTTCCCGGTTAACGTGGGCCCACGTGTCATCCGTACCCTCCATGACCCCGCCGACCCCGACGCCCGCGCCGGCCCCGCCCACCGGGGCCGCCGGCGAGCTCCATCCGGCCCTGGCCCACGCCGGGTCGGGGACCCCGGCGCTGCCCAGCACGTCCAGCCCGGTCGGGCGGCACGTGCTCGCCGAGCTCGGCGGGATCGCCCCCGACGTCCTCGACGACTGCGAGCAGCTGCGCGGCGACCTCACCGCCGCGCTGACCGGGGCCGGCGCGCAGGTCCGCCAGGTCGTGGTCGAGCGGTTCGAGCCGCAGGGCGCGACGGTCGTCGCGGTGCTGGCCGAGTCGCACGCCTCGATCCACACCTGGCCCGAGCACGGCGGCATGCACGTCGACGTGTTCACCTGCGGGGACAGCGCCGACCCGGTCGACGCCGTGCACCGCCTCGCCGAGCGCGTCGGCGCCGGCGACACCGCGCTGCAGGTCGTCGACCGCGGCGGTGCCCCGCGCACGGTCACCGAGCCGATCTCGCCCGGCCTGACCCGGCGCTGGGAGCTCGGCCGGGTGCACCACGTCGCGCACACCGGCTTCCAGAAGGTCGTCGTCGCCGACACCGCGCACGGCGTGACCCTGTTCTGCGACGACGAGCGCCAGTCCACCGAGCACACCCAGCTCACCTACCACGAGGCGCTGGTGTGGCCGGGCGCGCTGCTGGCCCGCGAGCTGGACCGGGTCCTGATCGTCGGGTCGTCGGAGGGGGTGGCCTCGGAGATGGCCGTCGCCGCGGGGGCGACCCGGGTCGACCACGTCGACATCGACGCCGAGGCCGTGCGGATCTGCGCCGAGCACCTGCCCTACGGCTACACCCCCGAGACCCTGGCCGCTGCCGAGCGCGGCGACGGCCCGGTGCACCTGACCTACGGCGACGGCCGCCGGTTCGTCCTGGACTCCGGGGAGCACTGGGACCTCGTGGTCGTCGACCTGCCCGACGAGCGCCCCGACGAGCCCGAGGCCCAGATCAACCGCCTCTACGAGGAGGAGTTCGTCCGGGCCTGCGCGCAGCGCCTGACCCCGGGCGGGGTGCTGGTGTTCCAGGCCGGCAGCCCCGCCGTGTGGCGCGACGCGACCCTGCGCTCGGCCTGGCAGCGCTTCGCCGCGGTGTTCGGCGAGACCGGCGGGCGCGGGGTCTACATCGGCTGCGAGGAGCACGAGTGGGCCTTCCTCGCCGGGGTCCGCGAGCCGATGGCCGACCCGGGCGGGGTCGCCGCGGCCCGCCTGGCGTCGATGCCGTCGCGCCCGGAGCTGTGGGACGAGACCGCGCTGCGCCACCGGCTGGTCGCGCCGCTGTCGCTGCGCCGCCTCACCGACGCGCCGGCCGGCTGAGCGCCCCCGTGACGGGCCCGGGGCGACCCGGGCCCGTCACGTGCGCCGATCGGGGCGTAACCGGCCGTGACGATGATCGTTGGGCGGGGCAGGACCGGCGCGTGCGCGCCGGAGACGTCCCCGACCGGAGGTCCGAGAGCTCGTGCGCCGTCCCCGTCCGTCCCGGTGGCTCGCCGTGGCGTCCATGACCCTGCTGACCTCCGCGGGCATGAGCGCCCTCGCGCCCGCGCAGGCCGAGGCCCCGACGACGTTCGCCGAGACGACGCTGTCGGCCCGCAACCTCGACACCCCGCCGGTCGGGCGGTTCGTGGCCCTCGGCGACTCCTACGCCGCCGGCCCGCTGATCCCGGTGCAGCACGGCCAGCCGGCCGGCTGCCTGCGCTCGGACGCCAACTACCCGTCGGTGCTGGCCCGCTCGGCCGGCATCGGCGCGTTCACCGACGTGTCCTGCAGCGGCGCGACCACCGAGGACATGACCGCGCCGCAGGACGTGCAGCTCGGCCCGAACCCGCCGCAGCTCGACGGCCTCGACGGCTCGGAGTCGCTGGTCACGCTCACCATCGGCGGCAACGACATCGGCTTCTCCGGGATCATCTCCGAGTGCGTGAAGCGCTCGTCGGCGAACCTGCTCGGCGCGGCCTGCAAGGACTTCTACACCGCGGGCGGGGAGGACCAGCTCGCCGCGCGCATCGACGACACCGCACCGAAGGTGGCCGACGTGCTGGAGGGCATCCGCGACCGGTCCCCGGCCGCGCGGGTCGCCGTCGTCGGGTACCCGTCGATCCTCCCGGACACCGGTCCGGGCTGCTACCCGGTCATCCCGTTCAGCGCCGGGGACACCGCCTACCTGCGCGAGACCGAGAAGAAGCTCAACGCGATGCTGGCCGACCAGGCGCGCGAGGCGGGTGTCGACTTCGTCGACACCTACACCCCGACCATCGGTCACGACGCCTGCACCCTGCCCGGCGTGAAGTGGGTCGAGGGCCTCGTCCCGACCTCGCCGGCCGCGCCGGTCCACCCGAACGCCCAGGGCATGCGCGCCATGGCCGCGGCCGCCGGTGACGTCCTGGGCATCGGCGTGGCCCGCCCGGTGTCGCAGCCGGTCCCGGGCGCGACCAACCCGGTGCCGACCGGGGTGCTCCCGCCGCGCGCCGCGAACTGACCCGCCGCGCGTCGCCGACGGTGCGTGCCAGACTCGCACCGTGACCGACACGCCGGTGCGGGCGGGCCCGCCGCTCGCGGTCCGCTGGGCCGAGCTGCGCACCTGGGCGGCCGCGGTGGACCCCGGGCACACCCGGCTGCACCTGGCGTCGGTGGCGACGGCGTCGATGGTGCTCGCGGCGCTGGTCGCGAGCGGGATGCGGGCGCTGACCGGGCAGCCGGTCACGATCGTGCTGTTCGCCGTCGTCCTGGCGATGATCAGCAACCTGGCGGTCAACGAGTCCGTACTGGGCCGCCGGCGGGTCACCACCGCGCTGATGGTGCTGCCCGCCGGGGCCTCGGCCACGGTCTCCGCGCTGCTGTCGGGCGACCGGGTCGCCGCCGACGTCGTGTTCGTGCTGGTCATGATGGTCGCCGTCGCGGTGCGGCGGTACGGCCCGCGCGGCATGGCGCTGGGCATGGCGGCGTTCATGCCGTTCTTCTTCGTGCAGTTCCTGCACGCCGGGCCCGGTGAGCTGCCCTACCTGCTGGCCGGCGTGGTGATCGGGATCGGGTCCACCTTCCTGCTGCGCTGCGTGGTGTTCACCCGCCGCACCGAGGCCGTGCTCGACGCGCTGTTCCGGGCGTTCGAGGCGCGGCTGCACGCGCTGCTCGTCGAGGCCGTCGAGGTGCTCGTCCCCGGCGGCGACCGGGCCGATCCCGACCTGGACCCGCTGCTGCGCGCCCAGGCCCGGCTGAACGAGACCGCGCTGCTGGTCGGCGACCGGCTCGACGAGGCGGGCGACCCGCCCGGCTCCGCCGGGATCCGGCAGTGGATCGTGGACTCCGAGCTGGCCGCGGAGCGGGTCGCGATGTCGCTGCGCCGCTCGGTGGAGCACCACGACCCGCTGGCCGGGGCCGACCGGGAGGCGCTGGCCGACGGGCTGCGGGCGCTCGCCGCGGCGACCGCCGTCGGCACCCCGGGCCCGATCGCCGCCCGGCTCTACACCGCCGCCCGCGCCGCCGTCGCGGAGCGGGTGGAGCGGCCGCCGGGGACCGGGCCCGCCGCCCGCGAGCAGCGGATCGCGTTCGCGGTGGTGCGGCTGGCCGACGCGATGGAGACGACGGTCGAGCAGGCCCGCCGGCGGATCGCGGTGCACCGCGCCGGTGACGACCGCACCGCCGGGGGAGCGGAGGAGCCACCGCCCACCGCGTCGGGGGACGGGCCGCCGGACGCGGACGCACCGGCCGGCGGGGACCGCTTCGACGGGCTCGCGCTGCACACCCGCCAGGCCGTGCAGGTCGGCGTCGCGACGAGCCTGGCGATCGTGGTGGGGGAGCTGATCTCCCCGGCCCGCTGGTACTGGGCGGTGATCGCGGCGTTCGTCGTGTTCGCGGGCACCGCGAGCCGCGGCGACGTGCTGAGCCGCGGCTGGGCCCGCGCGGTCGGCACCGCGGGCGGCGTCGTCGCGGGGATGCTGCTGGCGCTGGTCGTGGCCGGTGACGTGGTCGCCAGCCTGGTGCTGCTGTTCGCGTGCGTGTTCCTGGCCCTGTACCTGGTGCGCATCTCCCAGGCGATGATGGCGTTCTGGATCACCGCGGTGCTGGCGCTGCTCTACGGCGTGATCGGCCAGTTCAGCGTGGCCACGATGGTGCTGCGGGTCGAGGAGACCGTCGTCGGGGGCGCGCTGGGGATGCTCGCGGCCTACCTGGTGCTGCCCACCCGCTCGCGCACGGCCTTCGCCGAGGCCCTCGACGCGGCGCTCACGGCGGTCGACGTCTCGTTGCGCACCTCGGTCGACGCCGCACTCGGGCGGTCCGGCGCGCCGCTGGAGAAGGCCCGCGCGGTCGACGCCGCCGTCGCGACCGTCCGCCAGCGCGCGGTGCCGCTGGAGCACCCGGTCGCCCGCCGCCCGCTGCGCCGCGGGGTGCACCACACGGTGCGGGTGGTCGGTGCGATCGACCACTACACCCGGCTGCTCGCCGCCCAGGCCGCGACGGCGCACGTGCCCGGGTGGGCCTCGACCCTGGACCCCGCCACCGACCGGGTGCGGGCCAACGTCGACGGCCTGCGCCGCATCCTCGACGACGGCTGGGGCCCGGTCGCCCGGCGCGAGCACGGCCCCGGCGCCGCGCCCGCCGACTACGGCGTCGAGTCCGCGGAGGACCTGCTCGACGCCGCGGAGGCCGACGCGGCGTCGCGGACGGTGCCCGGGGACGGGGACCGCACCCGGCGCCTGGCCGCGGCCCGGCTGCTGCGCCGGGTCGACCAGCTCGCCGTCGGGCTGGCGCGCGAGCTGTGCGGCGGCCGCTGGGACGGGCCGCCGCCCGCGGGGCGCGGCGCCGGTCACGCGGACGGGTCGGGGGCCGCCGCCGCGGGTTAGGGTCCGCGCCGTGATCACCGTGAGCACCCACGACGACGTCGGGCTGATCGAGCTGAACCGCCCGGAGCGGCGCAACGCCCTGGACATCGCGACCTGCCGGCAGCTGGTCGAGGCCGCGGAGCGGGTCCGCGCGGACGGGGCGCGCGCGGTCGTCGTCGCCGGGAACGGGCCGGCGTTCTGCTCGGGCGCGGACTTCGGCGAGGTGTACACCGCGGAGTTCCTCGACGCCCTCTACACCGCGCTGCACGCCGTCGCCGACCTGCCGATGCCGACCGTCGCCGCGGTGACCGGGCCCGCCATCGGCGGCGGGCTGCAGCTCGCGCTGGCCTGCGACCTGCGCGTCGCCGCGCCGGAAGCCGTGTTCGCCCTGCCCACCGCCCGGCTCGGGCTGGCCGTGGACCCCTGGACCATCGAGCGCCTGGTGCAGATCGCCGGCGGCGGCACCGCCCGCAGCCTGCTGCTGGCCTGCGCCGGGGTCGACGCGACGACCGCGCACGCCCGCGGTCTCGCCGACACCCTCGGCGACCGCGACGCCGCGCTCGCCCTCGCCGCCGACATCGCCACGATGGCCCCGCTGACGCTGGCCTACAACAAGCGCGCCGTCGACGCGTTCGGCCGGGGCGGGCACACCGACCCCGAGGTGCTCGCCGCACTCACCGCCGGGTTCGAGGGCTGCTGGGCGGCCGAGGACATCGCGGAGGGCCGCGCCGCCCGCCAGGAGAAGCGCACCCCCGCATTCCGCGGGCGCTGACGGGCCCCGCCGACGGGTCGCTGACGGCCGCGGACCGTCCGGCGCGCCCCGCGCACCGCCGGACGCCGCAGCGGACTCACCCGTTCAGCCCAAGATCACTTCTCGCTACTCTCCGGGCACGGACGGTGACACGCCGCGTGTGCCGGTCGACGCCCCGGGCGGGCCGGACCACGGAGCCCGCCGGGGCCGGAGCAGGAGGTCGCGGACGCATGGCGGGACGGGCACGGGGCCGGTGGACGGCGATCCTGGCGGCGGTGACCGCCTGCGCGGCGCTGGCCGGTGCGGGCGTGGCCGCGGCCGACCCCGCCGACCCGGCGCCCGCGACGGCGTCGTCCCCGGCGCGGCCCGAGCCGGGGACCGACGCCACCGCCGAGCCCCCGGCCGCCGAGCCCACCCCGGAGCCGGGCGGGGACGCCGCCGCGGAGCCCACCGCGGACCCCTCCGCCGAGCCGTCCACCGAGCCGTCCGGCGAGCCCGCCGCCACCGTCGCACCGGCCCCCGCCACCGGGGACCTCGTCGCGGGCACCCCGTGCACCAGCTCCGCCCGGGCCTGCGTCGACCTGGCCACCCGGCGGGCCTGGCTGTTCGAGGACGGGAAGTTCGCAGCCGGCCCGGTCCCGATGCGCCCCGGACCCCCGGAGGCCCCCACGCCGACCGGGACCTTCGCGGTGCAGTGGAAGGCCGAGCAGTGGACCAGCCGCGAGCGGCTCACCCAGATGCCGTGGTCGGTGTTCTTCGCCGACGGCGGGGTGGCCTTCCATCAGGGCGACCTGGACGAGCCGTCGGCCGGCTGCGTCAAGCTGGGCGAGGCCGACGCGCAGCGCTGGTTCGACTACCTCCAGGTCGGCGACCAGGTGCAGGTGCACTGACCGCGACCGGCCTGTGACCGACGTCCCCCGGGGCTTCTACGCCGGGTAGAACGGCTCGCGTACGATGACGGACGTGACGAGTCTGGGGGAGCTGGAGCGGGCGGTCATGAACGTCCTGTGGGAGACCGACCGGGACATGACCGCGCGTGAGGTGCAGGACCAGCTCGCCGACCGCGACCTGGCGACGACGACCGTGCTCACCGTCCTCGGGCGGCTGGAGCGCAAGCAGTTGGTGCACCGCATCCGCGACGGGCGCGCCCACCACTACCGTCCCGTGGCCAGCCGCGAGGACCACGTGGCCGAGCTGATGACCGACGCGCTCGACGACGCGTCCGACCGCGGTGCCGCACTCGCGCGGTTCCTCGGGTCCATGTCGGAGGAGGAGCGGTCGCGGCTGCGTGACCTGCTCGGCTGAGCCGTCGCCCTGTCCGTGTGCGGGGGTGATGCGGCGCCGCGGCGCCGTCTCCGCGACGATGTGACGCGATGCAGCTGACCGCGCTCGGCCTCGGACTGCTCGGCGTGGTGCTCGCCGAGCCGGTCAGCCGTGCGCTCGCCCGCGCCCGCTGGCCCGGACGCGACCCGGTCGGCGCGCTGCTGCTGTGGCAGGCCGTCGGCCTCGGCGGGGGCGTCTCGCTGTTCGGCGCCGGCCTGGCCTACGGGCTGTCCCCGATGGGCGGGAGCCTGCCGGTGGCGGCCGCCGCGTTCGGCACGGCGCTGTCGGCGGGGCGCTGGCCGCCGCAGATGGACCCGCTGCACGTCGGGGCGCTGCTGATCGCGCTCGGGGTGCTGCTGCGGCTGCTGTCGGTGCTGGCGATCACCATGGTGCGGACCCTGCGGGCCCGCCGTCGCCACCGCGACCTGCTCGACGTGCTCGCCACCCCGTGGCCCTACGCCTCGGGTACCCGCGTGCTCGACCACCCGGTGCCGGTCGCGTACTGCCTGCCCGGGCGCAGCTCGCGCCTGGTCGTCTCGGCCGGGGTGCTCGACGCCCTCGACATCCCCGGTGTCGTCGCGGTGCTCGCCCACGAGCGCGCCCACCTGCGGGAACGCCACGACCTGGTGGTGCTGCCGTTCGTGGCGTGGGGTGCGACGGCGCCGTTCGTGCGCGGGATGGTGCACGCCCAGCTCGCGGTGGCGCGGCTGATCGAGATGCGGGCCGACGACGTCGCCCGCCGGCTGTGCGAGCCCGTCGAGCTGGCCACCGCGCTCAAGGCGGTCGGGGGGTCGGCGCCGGCGGCGGCGCTGTCGTCGTTCACCGACGCGCTGGAGGCCCGCATCGACCGGATCACCGACCCGCCGCCGCCGCTGCCGCGCCCGGTGCACTGGCTGATCCGGCTGGTCGCGGTCGCGCTCGTCGTCGTGCCGGTGTGGCTGCTCGTCGCACCCTGACCCCGCGACCGGGCGCGCCCGGACCGCGTCGACCGCGCGCTGCCCGCCCGGACCGGGCGTAGCGTGGAAATCGTGCCCGTCACACCAGACCTCCCCCGTACCGTCGGCGCGCTGCGCGCGTCCGGTCACACCGCACGACCGGTGAAGCACGAGATCCGCGACAACCTGCTGACCGCCCTGCGCGAGGGGCGCGATCCCTGGCCGGGGATCGTCGGCTTCGAGGACACCGTCGTCCCGCAGCTGGAACGCGCCCTGATCGCCGGCCACGACCTCGTCCTGCTCGGTGAGCGGGGCCAGGGCAAGACCCGCCTGCTGCGCGCACTGGCCGGCCTGCTCGACGAGTGGACCCCGGTCGTCGAGGGCTCCGAGATCGGTGAGCACCCCTTCGAGCCGATCGCCCCCGCGACGATCCGCCGCGCCGCCGAGCTCGGCGACGACCTGCCCGTCGCCTGGGTGCACCGCTCGCAGCGCTACACCGAGAAGCTCGCCACCCCCGACACCTCGGTCGCCGACCTGATCGGCGACGTCGACCCGGTCAAGGTCGCCGAGGGCCGCTCACTGGGCGACCCCGAGACCATCCACTTCGGCCTCGTCCCGCGGGCGCACCGCGGGATCGTGGCGATCAACGAGCTGCCCGACCTCGCCGAGCGCATCCAGGTCGCGCTGCTCAACGTGATGGAGGAGCGCGACATCCAGGTCCGCGGCTACACGCTGCGGCTGCCGCTGGACGTGCTGCTGGTCGCGAGCGCCAACCCGGAGGACTACACCAACCGCGGGCGGATCATCACCCCGCTCAAGGACCGCTTCGGCGCCGAGATCCGCACCCACTACCCGCTGGAGCTGGCCCCCGAGGTCGCCCTCGTCGCGCAGGAGGCCGACCTCGTCGCCGAGGTGCCGCGGCACCTGCTGGAGGTCGTCGCCCGGTTCACCCGGCACCTGCGCGACTCCTCCGCGGTCGACCAGGGCTCCGGCGTCTCGGCCCGGTTCGCCGTCGCCGCCGCCGAGACCGTCGCCGCCGCGGCGCTGCGCCGTGCCGCGCTGACCGGCGAGGAGACCCCCTACGCCCGGCCCGTCGACCTGGAGTCGGTCCCCTCCGTGCTCCGCGGCAAGATCGAGTTCGCGTCGGGGGAGGAGGGCCGCGAGGACGAGGTGCTCGAGCACCTGCTGCGACGCGCGACCGCCGACACCGCCCGCTTCGCGCTGCGCGGCGTCGACCTCGACGAGCTGGCCGTGGAGGTCTCCACCCGCCCGGTCCGGACCGGCGAGCGCATCCCGGCGCGCGACGTCGTCGCGGCGCTGCCGCAGGTCGGCGCCCTCACCGAGATCGCGGCCCGGCTCGGGGCCGAGGGCACCGAGGACCCCGGCCCGATGGCCTCGGCCGCGGAGCTGGCGCTGGAGTACCTGTTCCTGACCCGCAAGCTGGCCAAGGACGAGAGCGACGACGGGGACACGGTGTCCTATGGCTGATCCCCGGCGCCGGCGCCGCCGGTACGCCTACGGCCCCTACGCCGGCGGGCCCGACCCGCTGGCGCCGCCGTACGACATCCGGGCGGCGATGGACCAGATCGGCCGCGACGTCATGGAGGGCTCCTCGCCGCGCCAGGCGCTGCAGGAGCTGCTGCGCCGCGGCCTCGACGGGCGTCGCGGGCTCGACGACCTCACCCGCCGGGTGTGGGAGCGGCGTCGGGACCTGCAGCGCGACAACCGCATCGACGGGACGCTGCAGGAGGTCCGCGAGCTGCTGGCGCGGGCGCTGGACGCCGAGCGGGAGGCGCTGGGCAACGAGGACTCCGACGACGCGCGGTTCCGCGAGATGCAGCTCGACGCCCTGCCGCCCGACACCGGCGGAGCGGTGCGGGAGCTGAACTCCTACGACTGGCGGTCCTCCGACGCCCGCGAGGCGTACCAGGAGATCCGCGACCTGCTCGGCCGGGAGATGCTCGACCAGCGCTTCGAGGGCATGAAGCAGGCGATGCAGAACGCCACCCCCGCCGACGTCGAGCGGATCAACGCCATGCTCGACGACCTCAACGACCTGCTCGACCGCCACGCCCGCGGCGAGGACACCACCGAGCAGTTCGCCGAGTTCATGGGCAAGCACGGCGAGCACTTCCCGGAGAACCCGCAGAACACCGAGGAGCTGGTCGACGCGCTCGCCGCCCGGTCCGCCGCGGCGGCGCGGATGATGAACTCGATGTCGGCCGAGCAGCGCGCCGAGCTGGCCGAGCTGGCCCAGCAGGCGTTCGGCGACCCGCGGCTGGCGCAGTCGCTGGCCCGGCTCGACGCCCGGCTGCAGGGCCTGCGCCCGGGCGAGGACTGGTCGGGGGAGGGGAACTTCCGCGGCGAGAACCCGATGGGCATGGGCGAGGCGACCCGCGCGATGGAGGAGCTCGGGCAGCTCGACGCCCTGGCCGAACAGCTCGCGCAGAGCTACCCCGGCGCGCGGATGGAGGACATCGACCTCGACGCGCTCACCGGGATGCTCGGCCCGGAGGCCGCCGCCGACGCCCGGACCCTGGCCGAGCTGGAACGCGAGCTCCAGCGCCAGGACCTGTTCCGCCGCGCACCCGACGGGTCGCTGCTGCTCTCGCCCAAGGCGCTGCGGACGCTCGGGCAGTCGGTGCTGCGCGACGTCGCCGACCGGATCGCCGGACGCCAGGGGCAGCGCGACACCCGCCGCGCCGGGGCGGCGGGCGACGCGACCGGCGCGACCCGGCCGTGGGAGTTCGGCGACACCCAGGCCTGGTCGGTGCCGCGCACCCTGCTCAACGCGCAGCTGCGCCGGGCCGGGGGCGACGACCGGGCGCTGGACGTGTCCGACGTCGAGATCGTCGAGACCGAGCAGCGCACCCGGGCCGCGGTGACCCTGCTGGTCGACACGTCGTGGTCGATGGTCGCCGAGGGCCGCTGGGTGCCGATGAAGCGCACCGCGCTGGCGCTGCACCAGCTCGTCTCCACCCGGTTCCGCGGCGACGACCTGTCGCTGATCACCTTCGGGCGCCACGCCCGGACCGTGGACCTGGCCGAGCTGATCGGGCTGGAGGGCGTGTACATGCAGGGCACCAACCTGCACCACGCCCTGCTGCTGGCCCGCGAGCGCCTCGCCCGCCGGCCCGACGCGACGCCGGTGGTGCTGGTGGTGACCGACGGCGAGCCGACCGCGCACCTGGAGCGCGACGGCGAGGCGTTCTTCGACTACCCGCCGAGCCCGCACACGCTGCGGGCGACCGTCGACGGGCTGGACCGGCTGATCGGGATGGACGCGGCGTTCACGTTCTTCGTGCTCGGCGACGACCCCGGGCTGCTGTCGTTCGTGAACCGGCTCGCCCGCCGCGCCGGGGGGCGGGTGGTGCAGCCCGACCTCGACGGCCTCGGCGCCGAGGTGGTCTCGGACTACCTGCGCCGCCGCACCGGCTGACCGCGGCGCGACCCGACGCCTGCCGTGCGGCGGTGCGCCGCGGCCGGGCCCGGCCGCCACACCCGTTCACCGGTGGTCACACCGGTCGCACCGGGTGTGGCCGCCCGACAGGGGGTGTGGACTCAGCCGAGCCAGGGGCGGGCGAGGCGGTCCCAGGTGCCGTCGGCGCGCGCGGTGCGCAGCCAGTCGTTCACGCGCCCGGTGAACCCCGGGTCGCCGGCCGGGGTCAGGTAGGCCTTCTCCGAGTCGGTGAAGGGTGCGTCGGGGTGCACCGAGCAGAGCACACCCGGGTGCTGCGCGGCCTGCCAGCGGGTCTCGATCGCGTCGGTGACCATGACGTCGGCCCGGCCGGCGACGATCTCGTCGAAGATCGTGGTGTTCTCCGGGTGGTCGACGATCGTGGCGCGGGTGAAGGTCTGCCGGGCGAAGCGCTCGTTGGTCCCGCCCGGGTTGACCACGACCCGCACGCCGGGGCGGTCGATGTCCCCGACGGTGCCGTACCGGGCGACGTCGGGGCAGCGCACGATCGGTGTCTTCCCGTCCCGCAGGTAGGACTCGGTGAACGCGGCCCGCGCGGCGCGGTCGGGGGTGACCGACACCCCGCCGACGGCGATGTCGCAGCGGCCGGCGACGACGTCGTCGAGCAGGGTCGCCCACGTCGTGCGGACCAGCTCGGCCCGGGCACCGAGCTCGGCGGCCAGGTCGCGGGCCATGTCGACGTCGATGCCGGACCACGTCCCGTCCGCGGCGAGGTGGGTCAGCGGCCGGTAGTCACCGGTCGAGCAGACCCGCAGCACCTGCGTCGCGGCGATCCGCTCCAGCGCGGGCGAGCCGGACGGCGGCGCGGACGGTGCGGGGGCGGCGCCGCACCCGGCGGCCAGCACGGCGAGCAGCAGGACGGTCAGCAGGCGCACGGGCGGACCCTAGCCCGCCGGGTGGCGCAGCGGTCACGGCTCCGGACGGAGGTCGGCGGCGCGGATGCTGCGGGCCAGCGCCTCGGCCGGCTCGGTCCGGCGCCGCCCGTGCGCGAGCACGACCTCCACCGGGCCCAGCGCCGGCAGCCCGGCCCGCTCACCGACGGCCTCGAGGCCGTCCGGGACGAGGGTCGAGGCGTGCGCGAGCACCCCGAGCCCGGCGAGCGCGGCGGCGCGCAGCCCGGACAGGCTGCCGCTGGTGCAGGCCATCCGCCACGGCCGTCCCACCGCCTCCAGCGCCCCGACGGCGGCGGTGCGCGACAGGCTCGGCGGCGGGTAGGCCACGAGCGGGACGGGCGCGTCCGCGGCCGGGACCAGGCCCGGCGCCCCCACCCAGACGAAGTGGTCGCGGCGCAGGACGAGCCGGCCGTCGTCCGGGCCGGGCAGGCGCTTGGCGAACACCAGGTCCAGCGCGCCGGCGTCGAGGCGGCGCTCCAGCCCGCACGCCGGGCTGACGGTCAGCTCCAGGTCGACCTCGGGGTGGCGGCGGCGGAAGTCGGCGAGCACCGCGGGCAGCCGGGTGAGGACGAGGTCCTCCGAGACACCGACGCGGACCCGGCCGTGCACCCGGGCGGCGCGGAAGTGGGCCAGCGCCCGGTCCCCGGCGTCGAGGATCGTGGCGGCGAACTCGAGCATCGCCTCGCCGTCGGCGGTGAGCGCGACCGAGTGCGTGTCGCGGTCGAGCAGGGGCCGCCCGGCGACGCCCTCGAGGCGGCGCACGTGCTGGCTGACCGTGGACTGGCCGAGGGACAGGGCGGCCGCGGCACGGGTGAAGCTGCGGGCGCGCGCGACCGCGCAGAACGAGCGCAGCAGCACCGGGTCCAGCACGCGGTCATCATAGGACGCGCACACAGTGTCCGCGGTCAGTCGCTTTCCCGATGGGCCGGCGGCGGCGACGATGGGGTCGTGCGCGTACGTCCCGACCCGTTCCTCGTCCTGCTGCTCCTGACCGTCGGCGTCGCGTCGCTGGTCCCGGCCCGCGGCGCGGCCGTCGGGGTCGTCGACGGCGCGGTCACCGCCGCGATCGCGCTGCTGTTCTTCCTCTACGGCGCGCGGCTGTCGACCGGTGAGGCGCTGGGCGGGCTGCGGAACTGGCGGCTGCACTCCACCGTGCTCGCCGCGACGTTCGTGGTGTTCCCGCTGCTGGGGCTGACGGCGCTGCTGCTGCCCGAGCCGGTGCTGCCCCGCCCGCTCGCGGTCGGCGTGGTCTTCCTGTGCTGCCTGCCCTCGACCGTGCAGTCCTCGATCGCGTTCACCGGCATCGCCCGCGGCAACGTGCCGGCCGCCATCGTGGCGGCGTCGGTGTCGAATGTGCTGGGCGTGTTCCTCACCCCGGTCCTGGCCGCGCTGCTGCTGGCGACCGACGGGGGCGTCGACGCCTCGGGCTTCGGCGACATCGCGCTGCGGCTGCTGGTGCCGTTCCTGGCCGGGCAGGCGGCCCGGCCGCTGATCGGCGGGTTCGTCGCCCGTCACCGGACGCGGCTGGCGCTGGTGGACCGCGGGTCGATCCTGCTGGTCGTGTACGCCGCGTTCAGCGAGGGCGTGGTCGCCGGCATCTGGGGCCGGCTCACCCCGCTGTCGCTGCTGGTGCTGCTGGGGGTCTGCGTGCTGCTGCTCGCGGTGGTCCTCGCGGTGACCGCGCTCGGGGCGCGGGCTCTCGGGTTCGACGACGCCGACCGCATCGCGATCGTGTTCTGCGGGTCGAAGAAGTCGCTGGCCAGCGGCCTGCCGATCGCGGGCGTGCTGTTCGGCGGCCCGGCCGCCGCCCTGGTCGTCCTGCCGCTGATGCTGTTCCACCAGGTGCAGCTCATGGCCTGCGCGGCGATCGCGGCACGGTGGGGCCGGCGTCGCGCGCACCTCGACGCCGGGGCGCCCGACGGGGCACCATCGCGGGCGTGACGACCGCCTGCCGGCTCTGTGGCACCCCCGGTCCGGACGACGCCGGGACGGCGGCCGTCGCGGGCTGGGCCACCGACCGCGACGAGCGGGGCCGCGAGAGCCGGCTGTGCCCGGCGTGCGCGCGCCGCCACGTCCGCGACATCGAGTCCAAGCTCGACGTCGAGTGGTGGTGACCCGCGCCGCCGCGCCTCAGGTGCCGGCCAGCGCGGCGACGACCGGGGCGAGCGCGGGCGCGTACCGCTCGCCGACCGCGACGTAGCTCAGCCCCCACTCGTCGCGGCGCCGGCGCAGCTCGTCGGCCATCCCGGTGACCGAGCCGCGCAGCCGCGCCGGGCACCCCGGCTCGCGCAGCAGGCGCTCGCCGTCCGGGCCGGCCCAGCGCGCGGTGAGGGGCGGGAGGTCGTCGCCGACGGCGAAGAGGTTCGTCGCGATCTCCACGTCGTGCCCGCGCAGCGCCGCGGCCATCGCCCCGACCCGGTCGCGCGAGGCGGTGGGACGCGCGGCGAGCACGACCGTGTCGGCGTCGGCGGCGGCCGCGGCGAGCGCCCGCGGCCCGGACGCGGCGACGAGCACCGGGGTCCGCGCCGCGCCCGCCGCCGCCTCGCCGGCCCGCAGCGCCGCGACGGTGGCCCGCACGGCGTCGAGCCGCTGCGGGCCGGTGCCCCAGGCGACGCCGAGCCGCTCGGCGTCGGCGCGGGCGTCCGGACGTCCGGTGCCCAGGCCCAGCTCGAACCGTCCGCCGGTGAGCGCGGCCATCGACCGCGCCTCCCAGGCGAGGAGACCGGGTGCCCGCAGCGGCGCGGCCAGCACGAACGGGCACACGCCCAGCCCCGGGACCGCGGCCGCCGCGGCGGCGAGCGCCGGCAGCGGGGCGTGTGTCGACAGCGTGTCGGGGGTGAGCAGGGTGGCGAAGCCGAGCTCGGCCACCCGGCGGGCCCGGCGCACCCAGTCCTCGCCGGTGCCGTACGCCGCGGCGACCACCCCGAAGCGGAACGGCCGGGTCACGACGGGACCCCGCGGGGTGCCGGGCGCAGCGTGGCGGCGAGGGCGAGCAGCACGAGCAGCCCGCCGAAGCGCCCCACCGGCAGCAGCGGGTAGAGCACCGGCGTGGCCAGCGCGAACACGCTCAGCAGCGCGCACCCCCCGACGACGACGCCGGCCCAGCCGACCCACCGCGGGGCGAGCCCGCCGAGCAGGACGGGGACGGACAGGCCGAGCAGCAGCAGCCCCAGCGGCGCGACGAACCCCGGCCCGCCCGCGCCGAACCACAGCGTCGCCAGCAGGCGGGCCAGGACCGGGTCGCCCAGCGGGGCGACGGCGGCGCCCGCCCACCCGGCGAGCGCCGAGACCGACAGCGACCCGGCGGCCAGTACGGCGCCGGCGAACCCCATCACCGGTCCCGGTACGGCGAGCCCGGCGCCCTCGATGCGGCGCAGCGCGGTGGCCGCGTAGACGACAAGCGGGATCCCCGATCCGAGCAGCAGCGCCGCGCCCAGGGCGATGGCCCCGGGGCGGGCCAGTGCGTCGGCGAGGACGGCGGTGGGGGCGGAGTCCGGGCGGGGCCCGGCCGCGCCGGTCAGCGCGGCGCCCGCGGTGAGCAGGGTGAACGCGGCCGCCGGGACGAGCAACGGCGGGCCGCCGCGCACGGTGTGCGTCGTGGAGGTCATCGGTGACTCCTGTAATCGTTACAAGTGCGAACGATTATCTGTGTACACCGTTTGTCAAGTGATACGGTTCCGCCGTGGCGACGATCCCGCGGGCCGGTTCCGCGTTCCTGCTGGCCCAGCTCGGTGCCCACGCCGCGGCCCGGTTCGCCGAGCGGGTGGCCGAGCTCGACCTCACCCCGCCGCAGACCGGACTGCTCCGCGCGGTCGCGACCGGGCCCGGACGGTCCCAGCAGGAGCTGGCCGGGTACCTCGGGATGCCGCCGAGCCGGCTGGTCGCGCTGGTCGACGGGCTGGCCGCGCGTGGGCTGCTGGAGCGCCGGCGCAACCCCGACGACCGCAGGCTGCACGCGCTGCACCCGACCGCCGAGGGGGAGCGGATGCTCGGGCGCATCGGCGAGGTGGCCCGCGCGCACGACGACGAGCTGCTCGCCGGCCTCGACGCGACCGAGCGCGAGACCCTGCGGGAGCTGCTGGCCCGGGTCGCCGGGCAGCAGGGCCTGACGCCCGGCGTGCACCCGGGCTACCGCCGGGTCTGAACCCCCCGGCGCAGCACCCCGGTGACGGCCAGGTCGCCGTCGAGCAGCACCGCGTCGGCCCGCGCCCCGGGGCGCAGGTGCCCGGCGTCGTCGAGCCCGAGCAGCCCGGCGGGGGTGGTCGCGGTCCAGGCCACGGCCCGGCGCAGCGCCTGCGCGCGGTCGCCGGGGTGCGCCGCGACGATCCGGCGGAACAGTGCGTCGGCGGTCGCGGTGGACCCGGCGATGGTGCCGCCGGGCAGCCGTGCGACGCCGCCGTCGACGCGGACGTCCAGCGCGCCGAGCCGGTAGCCGCCGTCGGGCATGCCGGCGGCGGCCATCGCGTCGGTGACGGCGGCGACCCGGCCCGGCGCGGCGGCCGCGACGAGTTCCCACAGCGCCGGGTGCACGTGCACCCCGTCGGTGATCAGCTCGACGGTGGCCCGCGGGTCGGTGAGCAGCGCCGCGACGGGGCCCGGCTCGCGGTGGTGCAGCGGGTCCATCGCGTTGAACAGGTGGGTGCCGACCCGGGCGCCGGCGTCCAGCGCGCGGCGGGTCAGGTCGAGGCCCGCCGTGGTGTGTCCGACCGCGGCCAGCGCGCCGGACGCGGCGACCCGGGCGACCGCGTCGAGACCGCCGGGCAGCTCGGGGGCGAGGGTGACCATCGCGACGGCGCCGGAGCCGAGCAGCGCCTCCAGCTCACGCGGCTCGGGGTCGCGCAGCAGCGCGGGGTCGTGCGCGCCGCACCGGGCGTGCGCGAGCCACGGCCCCTCCAGGTGCACGCCGGCGAGCACCCCGTCGGCCACGAGCGGGGCGAGCCCGGCGACGGCGGCGGCCAGCGCGTCCGGGGCCAGGGTCACCAGCGACGCGAGCTGGGTGGTGGTGCCGTGCGCCGCGTGGAAGGACGCGGCCCGGGCGGACTCCTCGGGGTCGGCGCCGAACGCGGCGCCGCCGCCGCCGTGGCAGTGCAGGTCCACGAACCCCGGCACGACCACGGCCGCCTCGGCGTCCGGGGCCCGCGGCGGCCGCCCGGCGCCGGTGGCGACGACGCGCCCGCCGTCGAGCTCGGCCCAGCCGGGGCCGGGCATCGCGTCCGGGCCGGTGACCAGCTCCGCCGCCGCGACGAGCAGGCTCACAGGGTCTCCGTCACCTTGGCCAGGCCGCGGGGCGCGTCCGGGTCCCCGCCCCGGGCGACGGCGACGTCGTGGGCGAGCAGCTGCAGCGGCAGGATCTCCAGCAGCGGCGCGAGGGCCTCGTCGGGTACCGGGGGCAGCGGGACGGCCGCGCCGTCGCCGCCGATCCGGGCGACGTCGGCGTGCCGGGCGGCCAGCGACTCCAGCACGGGGACCATCGCGTCGCCGCCCGCGCCCGGTGAGGCCACCGCCAGCACCGGGACCAGCGGGTCGACCAGCGCCAGCGGTCCGTGGAGCAGGTCCGCCCCGGAGAACGCCTGCGCGGAGACGTAGGCGGTCTCCATGAGCTTCAGGGCGGCCTCGCGGGCGGTGGGGTAGGCGTAGCCGCGCCCGGTGGTGACCAGACGCTGGACGAACCGGAAGCGGGTGGCGAGCTCCGACACCGGGCCGGGTGCGGCCTCGAGCACCTCGGCGCCGAGGCCGGGCAGCGCGGCCGCGGCGTCGCCGGTCTCTCCGAGCACCCGGGCCAGCAGCAGGTGCAGTGCCAGCAGCTGGGCGGTGTAGGTCTTGGTGGCGGCGACCGCACGCTCCGGCCCGGCCAGCACGTCGACGTGGGCGTGCGCGGCCCGGGCGAGGGGGGAGGCCGCCGCGTTGGTGACGGCGACGGTCAGCGCGCCCTGCTCGCGGGCGGTCTGCACGCAGGCCAGCAGGTCCGGCGACCCGCCGGACTGGCTGACGGCGACCAGCAGCACGTCGCGCAGGTCCGGGCGGGCCCGGTAGGCGGTCAGCGTCGAGGGCGACACCAGCCCCGCCGGCAGGCCGAGCCGGATCTCCACGAGGTACTTGGCGTAGAGCGCCGCGTGGTCGCTGGTGCCGCGCGCGGCCAGCAGCACGAAGCGGGGCGAGTGCTCGCGCACCAGCGCGGCGGCCCGGTCCAGCCCGGACGCGCCGTCGCGCCCGGCGCCGTCGAGCAGACGGCTCCACGCAGCGGGCTGCTCGGCGATCTCGGCGGCCATCAGGGCACCCGGTACGGGCTCCGGCACGGTGTTCCTCCCGACGAAGGGGCTTGCGATCCGGCGCGCAAAACTGTACCACTGGTCCAGCTTTGAACCGGGAGGGTCGATGAAGTACCGGCGGTTGCACGACGAGCTGCGTGAGCGCGTCGACGCGATGGCGGCGGGGGAGCCCCTGCCGCCCGAGCGCGAGCTCGCCCGCGAGGTCGGCGTCTCGCGCACCACCCTGCGCCGGGCCGTGGACGAGCTCGTCGCGGCCGGGCGGTTGCGCCGCCGTCAGGGCGCGGGGGTGTTCGCCGTCGGCCCGCGGATCGGGCAGGCGCTCACCGCGACCTCGTTCTCCGCCGACATGCGGGCCCGGGGGATGGAGCCGGTCACCCGGATCGTGGAGTTCGAGACCGGCGTCGCGGGCCCGCGGCTGGGCCGCCGCCTGGAGCTCTCCCCGGACGCGCCGGTGGTCCGCGCGCTGCGGCTGCGCCTGGCCGACGGCGAGCCGATGGCCCTGGAGACCCTGCACGTGCCGGGCGACCTCGTACCCGGCCTGGACGAGGCCACGCTGGCCGGCGCGTCGTACTACGAGCTGCTCGCCGGGTACGGCCACGCCGTCGCGGGCGGGCGGCAGTCGATCGAGCCGACGGTCACCGACGCCGCGGAGTCCGCGCTGCTCGGGGTGCCGGTGCACAGCCCGGCCCTGCTGTTCGAGCGCACCACCCGCGACGACGGCGGCCGCGTGCTGGAGTTCGTCCGGGCCGTCTACCGCGGGGACCGCTACCGCATCGAGACCGAGATCGCGCCGGTGCCCGTGCCGGTCCCGGCCGGGGGAGCGCGATGACCCGCCTGCTGCTGCTCGACCTGGGCAAGACCGGCTGCCGGGCCGCACTGGCCGAGCCGGGCGGCGCCGTCGTCGCCCGGGCCGAGGGGCCCGGCTCGGGCGGGCTCGCCGACCGCGACGGCGTCGCGCGCGCCCTGGCCGCCGTCGACGCCGTGCTGGGCACGCTGGCCGCCCCGGGCCCGGCGGGGGAGCTGCGTCCGGTCGCCGTCGCCGCGGGGCTGGCGGGGCTGGCGACCGCGCCCGGGCGGGGCGCCGCGTTCGCCGCCGGGCTGTACGACCGCCTCGGCGCGGACCTGCGGGTGCTGCTGACCAGCGACATGACCACCTGGCACGCCGGAGCCCTGGGCGGCGCCCCGGGCGTCGTGCTGGCGGCCGGCACCGGGACCGTCGCGCTCGCCGTCGGCCCGGACGGCGCCACCGCCCGGGTCGACGGCTGGGGCCCGCTGCTCGGCGACGACGGCAGCGGCCACGCCCTGGGCCGCGCCGGGCTGGCCGCGGCGCTGCGCGCCCACGACGGCCGTCCCGGCGGGTCGCCCGGCCTGCTGGCCCGCGCCCGGGACCGCTACGGCGACCCGGACCGCCTGCCCGCGCGGGTGCACGGCGCGGACAACCCGGCCCGCGCGGTCGCCGCCTTCGCCCGCGACGTGCTCGCCGCGGCCGCCGACGGCCTGCCCGAGGCCGTGGCACTGGTCGCCCGTGCCGCCGACGACCTCGCCACCACCGCCGCGGCCGCCCGCGACCGGCTGGCACCCGCCACCACCGGCGACCGCACCGGCGACAGGACCGGCGACCCGGCCGGGGGCCCCGACCGGCCGGTGGCCTGCGGCGGCGGCCTGCTCGCCGCGGGTGCCGTCCTGACCGACCCGCTGGACGCGGCGCTCGCCGCCCGCCGGCTGACCCGCACCGCACCGCTCGGCGACGCCCTCGACGGCGCCCGCCTGCTCCTGGAGGACCCGACCGTGCCCCACCACGCCCTGCTCGTCCCGCTGCCGGCGGTGGCCCCGTGACCGCGCCCGGCCGCCCGGCCGAGGACCTGGGCGCCCTGGACACCGAGCGCTCCCGGCCCGACCTCGCCGACCTGGACCAGTGGTCCACCCGGCGGATCGTCGACCTCATCACCGCCGAGGACGCCGCCGTCGTCGCCGCGGTCCGGGCCGAGGCGCCGCGGATCGCCGCCGTCGCCGAACTCGCCGTGGAGCGGCTCGCGCGCGGCGGGCGCCTGGTCTACGGCGGCGCCGGCACCGCCGGGCGGCTCGCCGTGCTCGACGCGACCGAGCTGGCCCCGACCTACGGCGTCGGCGAGGACCGGGTCGTCGCGCTGCTCGCCGGCGGCCGCGGTGCGATGACCGAGGCGGTCGAGGGCGCCGAGGACGACACGGCCGCCGCCCGCGCCGACCTGGCCGCGCTGCGCCCCGGCCCGGACGACGTCGTCGTCGCGATCAGCGCCTCGGGCCGCACCCCCTGGGCCCGCGCGCTGCTGGAGGCGGCCCGGGCGGCCGGGGCGGCCACGGCCTGCGTCGTCAACAACCCCGGTGGCCCGGTCGCCGCGCTCGCCGACGTCGCGATCACCCTGCGCACCGGCCCGGAGATCGTCGCGGGCTCGACCCGGATGAAGGCCGGGACCAGCCAGAAGATGACCCTGACCGCGCTGTCGACGGCGGTGATGGTCCGGCTGGGCAAGGTGCACGGCAACCTCATGGTCGACGTCGCCGCCACCAACCTGAAGTTGCGGGTACGCGCGGAACGGATCGTCGGTGAGGCCACCGGTGCCACCCCGGACGCCGTGCGGGCCGCGCTCACCGACGCCGGCGGGCACGCCAAGACCGCGATCGTCGCGCTGCTCGCCGGGGTCGACGCCGCCGGCGCGAGCGCCCTGCTCACCGCCGCGGACGGCCGGGTGTCGGCCGCCGTCGCTGCCGGAGCCGCCGGAGCCGCCGGAGCCGCCGGAGCGGCACGGTGATCGTCGTCGGGCTCTCGTCGGGGACCTCGGTCGACGGCATCGACGTCGCCGCCGCCGAGCTGACCCTCGACGGACCCGAGGTCGTGCTGCGGACGCTGGGCCACACCGAGGTCGCGTTCGAGCCGGGCCTGCGCGCCGCCGTCCTCGACGCCCTGCCGCCCGCACCCACCACCCTGGAGGCGGTCGCGCGCATCGACACCGGTCTCGGCCGGGCCTTCGCCGACGCGGCCCGCACCGGGGTGGAGCTGGCCGGGGGCCGCGCCGACCTCGTCGCCTCGCACGGGCAGACCCTGTTCCACTGGGTCGAGGACGGCCGCGTGCACGGCACCCTGCAGCTCGGCCAGCCCGCCTGGATCGCCGAGGCCACCGGGCTGCCGGTCGTGTCGGACCTGCGTGCCCGCGACGTCGCCGCGGGCGGGCAGGGCGCGCCGCTGGCCTGCGTCCTGGACGTCCTGCTGCTGCGCGGGCGCACCGCCCCCGGGACCGCGGCGGCCGCGCTCAACCTCGGCGGGATCGCGAACGTGACCGTGGTGCCCGCCGACGGCGACCCGGTCGCCTTCGACACCGGCCCGGCCAACGCCCTGCTCGACGCGGCCGTCCGCGCCGCCACCGGCGGGCACGCCGACACGGGCGGCGTCCGGGCCGCCCGCGGCACGGTCGACGAGGCGGCGCTGGCGCGGCTGCTCGCCGAGCCGTACTACGCGGCGCCCGCGCCCAAGAGCACCGGCAAGGAGCTGTTCGACGCCCACCACGTCGCCCGCGTGCTGGGCGCCGGGCACCCGCTGCTCGGCCGCCTCGACGACCTGCTCGCCACCCTGGTCGAGCTCACCGCCGTCACCGTCGCCGACGCGCTGGCCCCCTACGCGCCGGGCGAGGTCCTCGTGTCCGGCGGCGGTGCCCGCAACCCGGCGCTGGTCGCGGCGCTGGGCCGCCGGCTCTCCGCCCCGCCGGTCGGGGTCGGGGCGGCCGGTCTCCCGCCGGACGGCAAGGAGGCCCTGCTGTTCGCGCTGCTCGGGCTGCTCACCTGGCACGGCGTGCCCGCCACCCTGCCGTCCTGCACCGGGGCCCGCCGGCCCACCCTCGCCGGGCGCATCACCCCCGGCGAAGGCCCGCTGCGCCTGCCCGACCCCGCACCGCCGCCCTCGCGGCTGCGCGTCGTCGCCTGACCCGACCCACCCACCCCCACCCCGGCCGGCAGAGCCGCCGGCCAGAACACCCCGGGAGCCGCCGTGCTGCGCACCCTCGACCTGATCGTCATCGTCGCCTACCTGGTGGTCTCACTGGGCATCGGACTGTGGATGTCCGGACGGCAGAGATCGAACGAGGACTACTTCCTCGGTGGCCGCGAGATGCCGTGGTGGGCGATCTCGCTGTCGGTCGTCGCGACCGAGACCTCGGCGCTGACGGTGATCAGCGTGCCCACCGTCGCCTACCTCGGGTCGCTGACCTACCTGCAGCTGGCGCTGGGCTACCTGCTCGGCCGGATCGTCGTCGCGTTCGTGCTGCTGCCGCGCTACGCCGCGGGCCGGCTCACGACCGCCTACGGCTTCCTGGGGCAGCGGTTCGGCCGGGGGATGCAGGGCACCGCCTCGGTCGCGTTCCTGCTGACCCGCCTGCTCGCCGACGGCGTGCGGATGTTCGCCGCCGCCATCCCGGTCAAGGTCATCCTGGCCGGGCTCGGCATCGACGTGTCGTTCTTCTGGATCATCGTCGTGCTGTCGCTGGTGACCGTGGCCTACACCTACGTCGGCGGGATCAAGGCCGTCGTGTGGACCGACGTCATGCAGATGGGGCTCTACCTCGCCGGCGGGATCGTGGCGCTGGCCGTCATCGGCCCGCAGCTGCCGCCCGGCTTCTGGGCCGACGCCGCCGCCGCGGGCAAGACCCAGCTGCTGGACTTCACCTCCAGCCCGATCTCCGCCCCCTACGCGTTCGTGACCGCCGTCGTCGGCGGCGCGCTGCTGTCGATGGCCAGCCACGGGGTCGACCAGATCATCGTCCAGCGCCTGCTCTCCTGCCGGTCGGTGCGCGACGGCCAGAAGGCGCTCATCTTCTCCGCGGTCGTCGTCGGCGTGCAGTTCGCGCTGTTCCTGGTGGTCGGGCTGTTCCTGTGGGGCTACTACCGGGGACGCAGCCCGCAGGAGATGGGCCTGCAGACCGGCGACGAGATCTTCCCGCGCTTCATCGTCGAGGGCCTGCCCGCCGGGGTCTCGGGGCTGCTGCTCGCCGGCATCCTCGCGGCGGCGATGTCCACGCTGAGCTCGTCGCTGTCGGCCCTGTCGTCCTCGACCGTCGTGGACCTGGTGCAGACCGTGTCCGGCCGGGAGCTCACCGGCGCGCAGGGCATGCGGCTGTCGCGGTTCACCACCCTGGTCTGGGGCCTGGTGTTCATCGTGTTCGCGAACCTGTTCACCTCCACCGACAACCCGGTCGTCGAGCTCGGCCTGTCCGTCGCCGGGATCACCTACGGCGGCCTGCTCGGCGCCTTCGCGCTCGGGCTGTTCGTGCGCCGGGCCCGCCAGACCGACGCGATCATCGGGTTCGCGGTCGCGGTCGCGGTGATGGCCTCGCTGTTCCTGCTCGCGCCGAAGCTGGTCGGGTTCACCTGGTACACCGCGATCGGGCTGGTCATCACCGTGGTGCTCGGCCTGCTGCTCTCGCTGCGGCACCCGGCCGCTCCCGCGCCGGAATCCGCGGCGGACGCCGCGCGTTCGGGTGCGTGAGCATCCCCGACACACAGGTAGGTTCGACACCCATGGAGACCTGGGCCCCGACCGACGTCCCGGCACTGGAGGGCAGCGGCCCGCCGCTGCGCCTCTACGACACCGCCACCGGCCGGGTCCGGCCCACCGCGCCCGGTCCGGTCGCGACGATGTACGTCTGCGGCATCACCCCCTACGACGCCACGCACCTCGGCCACGCGGCCACGTACCTGGCGTTCGACCTGGTGAACCGCTACTGGCGCGACCTCGGCCACGACGTGCACTACGTGCAGAACGTGACCGACATCGACGAGCCGCTGCTCGAGCGGGCCGAGCGCGACCAGGACGACTGGGTCGTGCTCGGCCTGCGCGAGACCGCGCTGTTCCGCGAGGACATGGAGGCGCTGCGGGTCCTGCCGCCGCGCCAGTTCGTCGGCGCGGTCGAGGCGATCCCGGAGATCGCCGAGCTCGTGGAGAAGCTCGTCGCGTCCGGGGCGGCGTACCGGATCGACGACCCGGAGCACCCCGACGTCTACCACGACGTCACCGCCACCGGGCACTTCGGCTACGAGTCGAACTACGACCTCGAGACGATGCTGCGCTTCTCCGCCGAGCGCGGCGGGGACCCGGACCGCCCCGGCAAGCGCAACCGCCTCGACCCGCTGCTGTGGCGCACGGCCCGGCCGGGCGAGCCGGCCTGGGACTCCGGTCTCGGTCGCGGCCGCCCCGGCTGGCACGTCGAGTGCGCCGCGATCGGCCTCAACCGGCTGGGCCCGCAGATCGACCTCAACGGCGGCGGTTCGGACCTGATCTTCCCGCACCACGAGTGCGGCGCCCTGCACGCGGAGTCCCTGACCGGCGAGCACCCGTTCGCCCGGCACTACGTGCACACCGGGATGATCGGGCTCGACGGCGAGAAGATGTCGAAGTCCAAGGGCAACCTGGTCTTCGTCTCCAAGCTGCGCAACGCCGGCGTGGACCCGAACGTCGTCCGGGTCGCGCTGCTCGACGGGCACTACCGCACCGACCGCGCGTGGACCGACGAGGTGCACGCGACGGGGGAGGAGCGGGTCGCGCGCTGGCGCGAGGCCGTCGGCCTCGACACCGGCCCAGACGCGGCCGAGCTGGTCGCGAAGCTGCGCGCCCACCTGGCCGACGACCTCGACACCCCCGGTGCGCTGGCGGCCGTCGACGCCTGGGCCGGCGAGGCGCTGACCCGCCGCGGCACCGACCCCGGGGCGCCGCAGCAGGTCCGCACCGCGCTGGACGCGCTGCTCGGCGTCCGGCTCTGAGCTCGGCCCCCGGCCCCGTCAGGGTCTGAGGACGAGCGTGCCGGTCGACCGGCGCCGCTCCAGGTCGGCGTGCGCCCGGGCCGCATCCGGCAGCGGGTACTCGGCGCCGATCAGCGGCCGCAGCTCCCCGGCGGCGGCGCGGGCGAACAGCTCGCGCGCCCGCCGGGGCCGGTCCGCGGCGAACCCGGCGAGGCGGTCCATCCCGGTCACCGTCAGCCGCCGCGCCCGGGCCTCGACGGCGCCCAGCAGCGGCGGCGGGCCGCCGGCCACGCCGTAGGAGGTGTAGCGGCCGCCGTCGGCGACGAGCCAGGCCGCGGACCGCCCGGCCGGGCCACCGACGCCGTCGAACACCACCGCCGGGCCGGCCGGGACCAGCGCGTGCACCTGCTCGACCCACCCGTCGGACCCGTGGCCGGCCCCGTGGTCGGCCCCGTGTTCGACGACGTGGTCGACGACGTGTTCGGCGCCCAGCCCGAGCACCAGCGCCCCGCGCTCCGCGCCGCGCACGAGGCCGGTCACCCGGCCGCCCGCCGCCGCCACGAGCTGCACCAGCAGGCTCCCCGCGCCACCGGCGGCCGGCAGGACCAGCACGTGCTCGCCGCGTCGCACCGGGGTGGACTCCAGCAGCGCGAGTGCGGTGTTGCCGTCCCCGAACAGGGCGACGGCGGCGCCCGCGTCGAGCCCGTCGGGCACCGGCACCAGGTCGGCCGCGGCCGCCGCGACCCGCTCGGCGTAGCCGCCGTCGCGGCCGCGGCCCGCGACCCGGGTCCCCAGCAGCGCCGGGTCGACGTGCGCGCCGATCGCCGTCACCGTCCCGGCGACCGTGCCGCCCGGGACGTACGGCGGCGCCGCCGCGTGCCGGGGCGGACCCTGGCCGCGCCGGATCCGGGTGTCCAGCCAGAAGACCCCGGCCGCCTCGACGTCGACCAGCACCTCGCCGTCGCCCGGCACCGGGTCCGGCACGTCCCGCAGCGCCAGCACCTCCGGCCCGCCGAGCCGCTCCACCACGATCGCCTGCATCGTCCGCTCCTCCCGGTCACCCGCGACGAGCGTGCACCCTGGACCCGGCTTCAGGTCCAGGGCCGCGCGCGGGGCCGGTCCAGCGCCAGCACGGCGGGGACGCCCGCGGCCAGCAGCGCCGCCGGCGCGAGGAACGCCGCCAGCGGGTCGGCGTGGTAGACCGGTGTCAGCGCGACCGGCGACGCCGCGGTCCCGGCGAAGCGCACGGCCTGCACCACCGACACCGCACCGCCGCCCCCGCCACCGGCCGGGCCCAGGACCAGCGCGTTCACCCCGACCAGGATCAGCTGGCTGCACACCCCGCCGACCGCCCACAGCCCGACGACGACGCCCAGCACCGGCACCACGCCGATCAGGGCGACGAGCACACCGCCCCCGACGGCGCCGGCCAGCACGCAGCGACGCGCCCCGAGCCGGTCCACCGCGCCGCCGATGAGGCGGGCGGTGAGGATCCCGGCCACGCCGAGCGCGGTCAGCACCAGCCCGCGCGGGCCCGCGCCCAGCCCGAACTCCTCCTCCAAGCGCAGGGCGAGCAGGAAGTTCAGCCCGGCCAGGCAGCCCCAGCCGATCGCCGCGACCAGCCCGAGCCGCAGCACCGGCCCGGTCCACGCCGAGCGCAGCCGGGGCCGGGCGTCGCCGGTGGCCCGGACCGACCCGCCGGGGACCCCGACGAGGCCGAGCAGCAGCGCGACGCCGGCCGCGCCCCAGAACGCCCACCGCCAGTCGACCTCGGCGGCCAGCCCGCCGAACAGCGGCGCCGAGGTCTGCCCGGCCGCCTGCAGCGACCCGAACCAGCCCAGCGCGCGGCCCAGCCGGTCCGGCTCGACCGCGGCGGCCAGCGCCGCGAGCAGCAGCGGGGTCGTGAAGGCGTTCGCGGCGCCCTGCAGCGCCCGCCCGGCCAGGAACACCGGCCAGGCCGTCGCGAGCACGCAGGCCAGCGACGCGACGACGTAGAGCCCGTACCCCGCCACGACGGTGCGGGCCCGGCCCCAGCGGTCGCCCAGGGTGCCCGACACCAGCATCAGTCCGGCGAACGGCAGCAGGTAGGCCGTGATCGACACCGCCGCCGTCGCCGTCGGGACGCCGAAGTCGGCGCCGAGCTCGGGCAGCATCGCCGCCGTCAGGCCCCCGCCGAACGGGCCCAGGAACGCGCCGAGGAACAGCGCCGCGCGGCGCAGGGCCGCCACCGTGCCGCCGCCGGTCAGGAGTTCGGGCCGCGACGGCGCAGGTAGCGCTCGAAGTCGGCGGCGATCGAGTCCCCGGAGGTCTCGCGCAGCTCGGTGCGGGCCTCCTCGTCCTCGGTCTCCGAGGCCTGCTCCTCCAGCTGGCGCACGTACTCGCGGACCTCGTCGTCGGCGTCGGCCATCTCCGAGACCGTCCGCTCCCACTCCTCGGCCTTCTCGGGCAGCACCCCGAGCGGCACCTCGACGTCGAGGGACTCCTCGATGCGGTGCAGCAGCGCGACCGCCGCCTTGGGCACCTGGGCCTGCGACACGTAGTGCGGCACCTCGGCCCAGTAGGAGACGGCCGGGATCCCGGCCTGCACGCAGGCCTGCTGGAACACCGCGACGATCCCGGTGGGGCCCTCGTAGTTCGACGGCTCGGTGCCCATCGCCTTCTGCGACTCCGCGTCCCAGGAGGTGCCGTTCACCGGGGTCGGACGGGTGTGGGGCACCTCGGTGAGCAGGGCCCCCAATGTGATGACCTTCGTCACTCCGAGCCGCTCGGCGTGGCCCACCAGTTCCGCGCAGAACGTCTTCCAGCGCAGGTTCGGCTCGATCCCGTTCACCAGCACGACATGCCGGTCGGTGCCCGGCAGCGTCGCCCACGACAGCCGCGTGGTCTGCCACTCGATGCGCCGCGTGACGCCGTCGGCCAGCTTGACGTGCGGCCGGGTGACCTGGAAGTCGTAGTACTCCTCGGGATCGATCGAGGTCAGCGGCTTCGCGTCCCAGCTGAGCTCGAGGTGCTCCAGCGCGGTGCTCGCGGCCTCACCGGCGTCGTTCCAGCCCTCGAACGCCGCGATGAGGACCGGGTCGACCAGGTGCGGAGTGCTGTCGCCGCCCGTGGTGCTCGGCTCTCGGTCGGTCATCGCCCCAGCCTACGACCCCGCGGGCGCACGGCCGGGTTCCCTCCCCGTCACCAGGTACCGTGGTTGATCGTGTCAGCTACGACGGGAGCGGATCACTCGGTGGGCACCTCTGCGGACGACGACAGCACGACCCGCCCGGTCGACCCCGACCGGGTCGAGCGCGCGGCCCGGCGGACCGAGCAGCTGACGGAGCTGCTGGGCCGGCGCATCGGCGTCATCGACGGGGCGTGGGGCACCGTCATCCAGGGCCTCGGCCTCACCCCGGCCGACTACTCCGCGGACTGGCTCGAGGGCCACCACAAGGACACCACGGGCGACCCGGACCTGCTCAACCTCACCCGTCCGGACCTGATCCTGCAGGCGCACCGCAACTACTTCGACGCGGGCGCCGACCTCACCACCACCAACACCTTCACCGCGACCACGATCGGCCAGGCCGACTACGGCCTCGAGTCGAAGGTCGTCGAGATGAACACCGCCGCCGCGCGGCTGGCCCGCGAGGCCGCCGACGAGGCGGAGGCCGCCACCGGCGAGCCCAGGTGGGTCGCCGGCTCGATCGGCCCGCTGAACGTGACGCTGTCGCTGTCGCCGAAGGTCGAGGACCCGGCCTACCGCGCCGTGTCCTACCGGCAGGTCTACGACTCCTACGCCGAGCAGATCGCCGCGCTCGACGAGGGCGGCGTCGACATCCTGCTCATCGAGACGATCTTCGACACGCTGAACTCGAAGGCCGCGCTGCAGGCCGCGCACGACGTCGCGCCGCACCTGCCGGTGTGGATCTCGGTGACGATCGTCGACCGCTCCGGGCGCACCCTGTCCGGCCAGACCGTCGACGCGTTCTGGACCTCGGTGCGCCACGCCGCGCCGCTGGTCGTCGGGCTCAACTGCGCGCTGGGCGCCGACGAGATGCGCCCGCACGCCGTCGCGCTCGCCGAGATCAGCGACGCCTTCGTCGCGACCTACCCCAACGCCGGGCTGCCCAACGCCTTCGGCGGCTACGACGAGACGCCCGAGCAGACCGCGGACTTCCTCAAGGAGTTCGCCGAGTCCGGGCTCGTCAACATCGTCGGCGGCTGCTGCGGCACCGGGCCGGAGCACATCCGCCACATCGCCGACCGGGTCGCCGGGCTGGCGCCCCGCGTGCCCGCGCCGGCGCCGACCCGCACCCGCTTCTCCGGCCTGGAGCGCTTCGAGATCGGCCCGGACACCGGGTTCGTGATGATCGGCGAGCGGACCAACGTCACCGGGTCCAAGCGGTTCCGCCGGCTCATCGAGTCGAAGGACTACAACGGCGCGCTCGAGGTCGCGCTGGACATGGTCCGCGGCGGCGCGAACATGCTCGACGTCAACATGGACGCCGACCTGCTCGAGTCCGCCGACGAGATGCGCACCTTCCTCAACCTGCTCGCCACCGAGCCCGAGGTCGCCCGGCTGCCGATCATGATCGACAGCTCGCGCTGGTCGGTGATCGAGGCCGGCCTGCAGTGCGTGCAGGGCAAGGGAGTCGTGAACTCGATCAGCCTCAAGGAGGGCGAGGAGCCCTTCCTGGAGCAGGCCCGCATGGTCAAGGCCTACGGCGCGGGCGTGGTCGTGATGGCGTTCGACGAGACCGGGCAGGCCGACACCGCCGACCGCAAGGTCGAGATCTGCGGGCGCGCCTACGACCTGCTCGTCGGGCAGGCCGGGCTCGACCCGCACGACATCATCTTCGACCCGAACATCCTCGCCGTCGCCACCGGCATGGAGGAGCACGCCGACTACGCCAGGGCGTTCATCGACGCCTGCCCGCGGATCAAGGAGCGCTGCCCGGGCGCGCACATCTCCGGTGGCGTGTCGAACCTGTCCTTCGCCTTCCGCGGCAACAACGTCGTGCGCGAGGCGATGGACTCGGCCTTCCTGTTCCACGCCGTCAGGGCCGGCCTGGACATGGGCATCGTCAACGCCGGCCAGCTCGCGGTCTACCAGGACATCCCCGCGGACCTGCTGGAGATGGTCGAGGACGTCCTGTTCAACCGCCGGCCCGACGCCACCGACCGGCTCGTGGACAACGCCGACCGGTTCAAGGGCGAGGGCACCCGGCGCAAGGTCGACCTGTCCTGGCGGGAGAACGACGTGCGCGCCCGGCTCTCGCACGCACTGGTGCACGGCATCGTCGACTTCGTCGAGGCCGACACCGAGGAGGCGCGCGCGCAGGCCGCCCGGCCCCTCGACGTCATCGAGGGCCCGCTGATGGACGGCATGAAGGTCGTCGGCGACCTGTTCGGCGACGGCAAGATGTTCCTGCCCCAGGTCGTGAAGTCCGCCCGCGTGATGAAGCGCGCGGTGGCCTACCTCGAACCCTTCATGGAGAAGGAGAAGGCCGAGGCCAAGGCGCGCGGCGAGATCGACACCCGCGGCAACGGCAAGGTCGTCATGGCCACGGTGAAGGGCGACGTCCACGACATCGGCAAGAACATCGTCGGCGTCGTGCTCGGCTGCAACAGCTACGAGGTCATCGACCTCGGCGTGATGGTGCCCGCGCAGACGATCCTCGACACCGCCGTCGCCGAGGGCGCCGACGTCGTCGGGCTGTCCGGGCTCATCACCCCCTCGCTCGACGAGATGGTCGGCGTGGCCGCGGAGATGGAGCGCCGCGGGCTGAAGCTGCCGCTGCTCATCGGCGGGGCCACGACCTCCCGCCAGCACACCGCGGTCAAGATCGCCCCGGAGTACCAGGGGAACGTGCTGCACGTCCTCGACGCCTCCCGGGTCGTCGGGGTGGTCTCCGACCTGCTCGACGACGACCGCGCCGAGGCACTGGCCAAGCGCAACGACGACGACCAGGAGCGGCTGCGCGAGCAGCACGCCGGGCGCGAGTCGAAGCCCCTGCTGCCCTTCGCCGAGGCCGTCGCCAACCGCGAGGTCGTCGAGTTCACCGACCTGCCCGTCCCGGAGTTCACCGGGGTGCGCGCCTGCACCCCGACGATCGCCGAGCTGCGCGAGCTCATCGACTGGCAGTTCCTGTTCCTGGCCTGGGAGCTGAAGGGCAAGTACCCGCAGATCCTCAACTCCCCGGTCGCCCGCGAGCTCTACGACGACGCCAACGCGATGCTCGACCGGATCATCGCCGAGGACCGCTTCACCGCGAAGGGCGTCTACGGCTTCTGGCCGGCCCGCGCCGACGGCGAGGACATCGTGATCACGGCGGGCGGGGAGGACGGCACCGCCGGGGACGTCCGGCTGCCGATGCTGCGCCAGCAGACCCGCAAGCCCGAGGGCCGCGCCAACCGCAGCCTCGCCGACTACGTCGCCCCCGAGGGCGACCACCTCGGCGCGTTCGCGGTGTCGATCCACGGCGCCGAGGACATGGCGAAGGAGTTCGAGGACGCCCTCGACGACTACCGCGCGATCATGGTGAAGGCGCTGGCCGACCGGCTCGCCGAGGCCTTCGCCGAGTACGCGCACCGCCGGGCCCGCGCCGAGTGGTTCGAGCCCGGTGCCGAGCAGCCGCTGGAGGAGCTGCTCGCGGAGAAGTTCCGCGGCATCCGCCCGGCGTTCGGCTACCCGGCCTGCCCGGACCACACGCTCAAGCGGCCGCTGTTCGACCTGCTGGGCGCCGAGGAGACCGGCGTGGGCCTCACCGAGTCCTACGCCATGACCCCGGCCGCGGCGGTGAGCGGCATGATGTTCGCCCACCCCGCGTCGCGGTACTTCACCGTCGGGCGGATCGGGCCCGACCAGGTCGGCGACTACGCGTCGCGGCTCGGCGTCGAGGTCGCCGTCGCCGAGAAGTGGCTGCGCCCGAACCTGGGGTACACCCCCGATGCCTGAGCCCGTGACCGCACCGCTGCCCGCCGGCGTGCTGCTCGACATGGACGGCACGCTCATCGACTCGGAGAAGGTGTGGGAGGTCGCGCTCAACGACCTCATGAAGCACCTCGGGGCGCCCGCCCTGTCCACGGCCGCCCGGCGGGAGTCCGTCGGCGGGTCGCTGGACTCCTCGCTGCGGATCTGCTTCCGCGAGGCCGGGCGCGACCCGGCCGACGTCCCGGCCGACGAGTACCGCGAGACCGGCGAGTGGCTCTACGACCGCGCGGGGGAGCTGTTCTCCCACGGCGTGCCGTGGCGTCCGGGGGCGCGCGAACTGCTCGGCGCGCTGCGGGCGGCCGGGATCCCGGCCGCGCTGGTCACCAACACCATCCGGGTGCTGGTCGAGCGCGCGCTGGAGACCCTGGGCCGCGAGCACTTCACCGCCGTCGTGCCCGGCGACGAGGTCGCCGACCCGAAGCCGGGACCGGAGCCCTACCGGCGCGGCGCGGAGCTGCTCGGGGTCGACCCGGCCGACTGCGTCGCCGTCGAGGACTCGCCGACGGGTGCGCTGTCGGCCGAGCGCGCCGGCTGCGCGGTGCTGGTCGTGCCGTGCGAGCTGGAGGTGCCCGACGGCCCGCGCCGGGTGCAGCGCACGACGCTGTCCGGGATCGGGCCGGCCGAGCTCGGCGCGGTCCTCGCCGAGGTACGGGCCCGCTGACTCGCGCGTGAGCGGGCATTTCGCGGCGACGAGCGGCACCGCCCGCCGGTCCTGCTCACTCCGGGTGAACCACCCGGCGCGGTCGGTTGCCCACACGGCTTACGGGCCGGGGTGCGGCCGACGTGCGGCGGGGGTCACCGTTCACACTGGTACCCGTGAAGACATTCGACGACTTGTTCGCCGAGCTGCAGGCCAAGGCCCAGGAGCGGCCCGCCGGTTCGGGGACCGTCGCCGCGCTCGACGCCGGGGTCCACGCCCAGGGCAAGAAGGTCCTGGAGGAGGCCGGTGAGGTCTGGATCGCCGCCGAGTACCAGGGCGACGACGAGCTCGCGGAGGAGATCTCCCAGCTGCTGTACCGGCTGCAGGTGATCATGCTCCAGCGCGGGCTCACCCTCGAGGACGTGTACAAGCACCTGTAGGCCGGCCACCGCCGACCTGCCCACCACCACCGCCGAACGACGACCGTCAAGGAGAGCGGAAATGCTCCGCGTGGCACTCCCGAACAAGGGCACCCTGGCCGAGCCCGCCGCGACGATGATGCGCGAGGCCGGGTACCGCCAGCGGACCGACTCGCGCGACCTCAGCGTGGTCGACGAGGAGAACGAGATCGAGTTCTTCTACCTGCGGCCCAAGGACATCGCGACCTACGTCGGCAAGGGCGACCTGCACCTGGGCGTGACCGGCTTCGACCTCATGGAGGAGTCGGGCAGCCAGACCCAGGAGGTCATCCCGCTGGGCTTCGGGCGCTCCCGGTTCCACTTCGCGGCCCCGTCCGACGCCGACTGGAAGCTCGAGGACCTCGACGGCCGCAAGATCGCGACCTCCTACCCGCGGCTGGTCCGGTCCTACCTGTCCGGCAAGCGGATCGGCGCCGAGATCGTGAAGCTCGACGGCGCCGTGGAGATCTCGATCCAGCTCGGTCTGGCCGACGCCATCGCCGACGTCGTGTCCTCCGGGCGCACCCTGCGCCAGCACGGCCTGCAGATCATCGGGGAGGCCATCGCGACCTCGCAGGCCACCCTGATCGAGCGGGAGAAGCGTCACGACCGCACCGAGGACGCCGAGACCACCCGCGTCAAGAAGGTCTTCGCCGACCGGCTGCAGGGCGTCGTCGTGGCCCGCGAGTACCTGATGATGGACTTCGACTGCCCCGAGGAGCTGCTCCCGGCGGCGGAGAAGGTCGCACCGGGCCTGCAGGCGCCCACGGTGTCGCCGCTGTCGAAGAAGGGCTGGGTCGCGGTGCGGACCATGGTGCGCACCAAGGAGACCAACCGGGTCATGGACCGGCTCGCCGAGATCGGCGCGACCGCGATCCTGACCTCGGAGATCCGCTCCTGCCGCGCGATGACGGTCAACGGCCACGGCCACTGACGAGCGTCCGTTCCCCACACGGCGGCCCGCCCCCGGACACCCGGGTGGCGGGCCGCCGTCGTGTGCGGTCCGGGGTCAGCGGGCGCGGACGGTGAGGGCCTGGGCGACGCGGCCGGTGTGGCCGGCGTCGTCGAACAGGGTCGCCGAGCACGTCCCGAGCCCGTCCGGCCCGATCACGGTGGCGGCGTCGACGCCGACCCACTCCCCGGCGGGCGCGCGGTGCAGGTGCACGGTGAGCTCGGTGTTGACGAACAGCCAGCGGGTGACGTCCAGCGGGGCGGCGAGCCCGTTCGCGCAGTCCGCGGCGACCATCAGGCGCTGCGCGGGACTGGGCTCCTCGCCCTCGACGAGCGGCACCCGCATCCGGATCCACCCGCGGCCGGGGCCGGGGGTGTCCAGACCGCCGTCGTCGAGCCAGGCCCACTCGATGGCGTCGAGGAAGCCGGGGAGCCAGCCCGTGGGCCGCCCGGTCCGCACGACGGCGGCGTCGCGGCCGGGCAGCGCCGGGGCCTGCCCCTGGGCGACGGCGGCGGTGTCGGACGCGGCGAGGCGCCACGCCCGCGCCCGCAGCACGTCGCGGCCACCGGCGCGCATCGTCGCCGACAGCAGCTCGATCGTGCGGCCGGGCCGCTCGACCGACGCGGTGACGGTGACCGGTCCGGCCGGGACCGCGCCCAGCACCTCGACGGCGGCGCGCGCCAGGCGCCACCCGGTCTCCGCACCGCCCGTGCGGGAGGCGGGCAGCCGTTCCATCACCCGGACCAGCAGCGCCGAGGGCGGGCCCATGTGCTGGGCGTCGGCGAACCAGGGGCCGGTCGTGGACGGGGTCGCCTCGAACTCCTCGACGACCGTGCCCGTCGCGTCGGTGCTGGTGCCGCGGGGGAGGTAGAAGGGGCCGGGCGGGATCGGGGCGGGGATCACGCCCGTGATCATGCCGCCTCGCCCGGCCACCCCGGGTAGGGCGGGGGAGTGCCGCCCCAGGCGGGGCACCGGTCGCGGTGGTCGCAGTGCCGGCAGGCCGGGCCGGTGCGGGGCGGGAAGTCCCCGGCCGGCGCCGCCCGGCGGATCGCCGCCCAGACGGCGTCGAGCAGCCGCCCGAAGCGGTGCAGCTCCCCGGCGTCGGGCCGGTAGGTCAGGGCGGTGCCGTCGGACAGGTAGAGCAGCCGCAGCTCGTCGGGGACGCGGCCGCGGGCCAGCAGCACCGCGAGCGCGTAGAACTTCAGCTGGAACAGCACCCCGGACTCGTAGCCCTCGCCGGGGGTCGCGCCGGTCTTGTAGTCGACGACGCGCAGCCCGTCCGGGCCGTCGTCGAGACGGTCGAGGATGCCGCGCAGCGGCACCGCGGCACCGCCGGAACCGGGCAGCTCGACCTCGACCCGGGTCTCCACGGCCGTCGCGGTGACCGCGGACGGGTCCTCCAGCGCGAAGTAGGTGTCCAGCAGCGCCGCGGCGGAGTCGAGCCACACCGCGAACCCCGGGTCCGCCGGGCCGTCGAACAGGGCGGCGACGGCCGGGTCGGCGGCCAGCGCGTCCCAGCAGGGCCCGAGCAGGGCGTGCGCGGCCCCGGGGGTGCGCTCGGCGGGGCCGAGCGCGAACAGGCGCTCCAGCACCGCGTGGACCAGCGTGCCGCGCACCTGTGCGCGCGAGGGTGCCTCGGGCAGCCGGTCGACCGCGCGGAGCCGGTAGAGCAGCGGGCAGCGGCGGAAGTCCGCGGCCCGCGACGGCGACAGGGCGGGCGGCCGCGGCGGGGCCTCGCCGGCCCCGCCGCGGGTGGTGGTCTCGGTCCCGGTCACGTACCGCAGGCTAGGCGCCACCCCCGACGGTTCCCGGCCGTGGTGCGGCTGCTCACGGCACACCGCCCACCGCGCCGGGGACCGTGGGCGTGGCGGGCACCGTCGTCGGCACCACCGGGGTGGTCGTGGCCGGCGCGGGGGACACGGGCGACGTCGGGTCCGCGGAGCCCTCGCCGACCGCGCCCGGCGCGGCCGGGGTGGCGGGCGCGGCCGGCGCGGTGCCCGGCACGGGGACGGTGCACGCGCTCACCGTGTCCTCCGGACCGGGGTCCGGGCACGTGCCGCCGTCCGGCCCGCCGTCGAGGACGTCGGGTGCCGCCGGGTTCTCCGGGCCGCCGAGCAGGGTGTCGGCGCCGACGCCGCCGTGCAGCCCGTCCGCGCCGTCGCCGCCGGTGAGCCGGTCGTCGCCGGTCCCGCCGACCAGCACGTCGTCGCCGCCACCGCCGTCGACGACGTCGTCGCCCCCGGCGGCGCGCACGCAGTCCCGCCCCGGTGAGCCGACGATCGTGTCGGCACCGTCGGTGCCCACGATCAGGAACGGGCCGTTCGACCCCGGCCGATCGCGCGCGGCGTCGAAGGACGGGGCGTCCGCGGACAGCACGACGGTCTCGGCGAAGGTCGTGAGCCCGGCGGCCGTGCACTCGGCCGGAGGCGGCGGCGCGGACACGGCGACGACAGTCGGGGAGGCCACCCGCGCCTGCGCCCGTGGCGTCACCGCCGGCAGGAGCCGGGTCGACAGCCTCAGGCTGCCGGTGACGGTGTCGGTGAACCCGCCCGCCGCCGAGACCCGCATGGTCGCGCTCTCGGTGCGTGCGGCGAGCAGCGTCGTCCCGACCGTCGCCGACACCGGCACGGTGGTCACCGTGCCGGGGACGAGCGTGGCGACCGGGCGCGGCACGCCGTCGAGCAGCCGGCACCACGGCTCGGGCGCGCGGGATCCGAGCCGCACCGTCAGCGAACCGACCGTCGGCCCGTCGGTGAGTCCGGCGGGGGACGAGACGCAGCCGGTGGCGGTGGTGGCGGGGAACGCCACCGACGCCGTCGCCGGGACCGAGCCGCGGTAGTCGATCGACAGGGTGGCGGTCGCGGTGCCGCCGGCGAGCGGGACGCCCAGGTCCAGCGCGGGCGGGGCGGACCGCCCGCCGAGGACGACCGTCGCCGCCGACGCGGTCCCGGCCGGGCCGCCGCCGCCCGCGGTGAACGCCGCCCAGGTGCCCCAGGCCGCGCTCGCGACCAGGACCACCCCGACGACGAGCGCGAGGACGAGACGGCGGCGGCCGACCGCGCGGCTCACGTCTTCTGGTTCAGGGTGAACGTCGACCCGAGGGTGATCGCGTCGCCCTGCACCCGGTTGTCCGCGGCCGCCGGCAGCGCGACCAGCAGCTTGTAGGTGCCGCTGGCGCCGGCGGCGAGCGTGGTCGTCGGCAGCCCGGTGGCGACGAAGGTCTTCAGCGGCACCGCGTTGCCCGCGGTGACGCCGGGCCCGTCGAGCACCTGCACGGTCATCTGGTCCTGCAGGTTCCCGCCGGGAGCGCAGCCACCACCGGTCAGCGCCTCGAGCGCCCTCTCCGGGTCGGTGCACTGGCCGTCGGCGCCGGACACGGTGAACGCGCTGCTCAGCGTGCCGTCGATGCTGCCCACGTTGCGCACGGAGACGTCGACCTCGGTGCTGAAGCCGGGGGCCAGGTTGTTCTGGTTGAACAGGACCTTGGAGGCGTTGTTGTCGAGGGTCAGGTCGAGGGTGCCCGCGGCCGCGGTGCCGCTGGGCCCGCCCGCGCTGTCGGTGAAGGCCGCGTAGGTGCCGAGGCCGATGGCGACGACGGCGACGACCGCCGCGGCGATCCCGATCCCCGCCTTGGTACGAGTGTTCATGCGGCAGGATGTACCCCGGGCGTCGTCGCAGGTCACCGCCCGATCGTGTGCTTTGCGTTGCCGTGACGACACGTAGGGTCGCCGCATGTCGCGTCCCGATGCGCCGGCCGCTCCGGCTGCCCGCCGCTCACCCGTCCGCCGCCTGGCCGGGCTCGTGCTCACCCTGCTCGTCGTCGGCCTGGTCGTGCTGGCGCTGGCCCTCGCCGTCGTCCCGGCCCTCGCCGGTGGCCGTGTGTACACGGTGCTCTCGGGCAGCATGGTGCCGACGCTGCCGGTCGGGGCCGCCGTCGCCGTGCGGCCGGTCGAACCGGCCCGGGTCGCGGCGGGCGACATCATCTCCTTCACCGACCGCGAGCCCGGCTCGGCGGACCGCACGGTGACCCACCGGGTGGTCGCCGTCGAGCCCGGGCCGGTGTTCCGCACCCGCGGCGACGCCAACGCCGCCGACGACCCGCACCCGGTCGCGCCCGCCGCCCTGCTGGGCCGCTACTGGTACGACGTCCCGCTCGTCGGCGGGCTGGCCGACCGGCTGCGCAGCGGGCCCGGCCTGGTCGTCGCCGGGGGAGTGGTCCTGCTGCTGGCGGCGGGCGCGCTGCTGCTGCCCCGCCGCCGCGAGGGCTGACACCCCGGCACCCCGGCCCGACCCCCGCGGGGCCGGGACGGATAGCGTCCCGGCGTGCACGACAGCGTGGAAGCCGACCGGCCCGACCCGACCGCGGACGGGGGGACCTGGGAGCCGCCGCGGCGCGGCGGCCCGTTCCGTGTCGGCGACCGGGTGCAGCTCACCGACCCCAAGGGGCGCCGCTACACGGTGGTCCTGGAGACCGGCGGCGCCTACCACACCCACCGCGGCCAGATCGACCACGACGACATCATCGGCTCGCCCGAGGGCGGGCTGGTGCACTCCGCGGCCAACACGCCGTACCTGACGATGCGTCCGCGCCTGGCCGACTACGTGCTGTCCATGCCGCGCGGGGCGCAGGTGATCTACCCCAAGGACGCCGCGCAGATCCTGATGTGGGGCGACGTCTTCCCCGGCGCGCGGGTGCTGGAGGCCGGGGCGGGGTCCGGCGCGCTGACCTGCTCGCTGCTGCAGGCGGTCGGCCCGACCGGGCGGGTGATCTCCTACGAGGTCCGCGACGACCACGCCCCGCACGCGGTCAGCAACGTCGAGACCTTCTTCGGGCACCGGCCGCCGCACTGGGACCTCACCGTCGGTGACGTGAAGGACCACCGCGGCGAGGTCGACCGCGTCGTGCTGGACATGCTCTCCCCGTGGGACGTGCTGGACACCGTGCGTGACTGCCTGGTCCCCGGCGGGATCCTCGTCGGGTACGTGGCGACGACGACCCAGCTCTCCGTGCTCACCGAGACGCTGCGCGAGATGCAGTGCTGGACGGAGCCGGAGTCGTGGGAGGCGATGGTCCGTCCGTGGCACGTGGTGGGCCTCGCCGTCCGTCCGGAGCACCGGATGATCGGCCACACGGCCTTCCTGCTGACGACCAGGCGGCTCGCCGACGGTGTCACCCCGCCCCGCCAGCAGCGCCGGCCCACCGGGCGCTGAGCAGGCCGTTCGCCGCAGCCGGTACGCCCGGACGCCCGCGACACCCCCGGGCGCGGAACAAGAACGTTACGAACTCCCCTCCGTGTGGACGTGGCGGTGACGGGCGCGAAGCCGCAGAGTGACCACATGGTGCCGACCGGCTGAGGCCCGGATCACCGGTTCGACGCACTATCGCGGTCACCCGGTACGGGTACCGTGGTGAGACGGAACACGGAGGGAGGCTGCCGTGAACCACCCCTACGACGACGGTCCCGGCAACCAGGGTTTCCAGTCTGACCGCGACCTCAGCCCCGCTGAGGCCGCCGAGCACATCCGTCATCTCGAACACGAGATCTCCACGCTGCGTCAGCGGCTGACCGAGACGCCCCGGCACGCCCGAGTGCTGGAGCAGCGGCTGGCCGAGACCACGAGCAGGCTCTCCGCGCTGAACGCCCGCAACGAGAAGCTCACCGAGACCCTCAAGGAGGCCCGCGGCCAGCTCGTCGCGCTCCGCGAGGAGGTCGACCGGCTCGCGCAGCCGCCGTCCGGCTACGGGGTCTTCCTCGGCCGCTACGACGACGACACGGTCGACGTCTTCACCTCCGGCCGCCGGATGCGGGTCCCGGTCTCCCCGGCGGTCGAGGGCGAGACGCTGCGCAGCGGCCAGTCGGTCCGGCTCAACGAGGCCCTCACCGTGGTCGAGGCCATGGGCTTCGAGCAGGTCGGCGACCTCTACTCGCTGCGGGAGATCATCTCGCGGCCGGGTGAGGACGGCTCCGCGGGCCGCGGCCTGGTCGTCGGGCACTCCGACGAGGAGCGCGTCGTCTGGCTGGCGGCGCCGCTGTTCGACCTCGGTCAGGAGGAGGGCACCAGCCCCCTCAAGTCCGGGGACTCGGTCATGGTCGACTCGCGGGCGGGCTACGCCTACGAGCGCGTCGCCAAGGCCGAGGTGGAGGACCTCGTGCTGGAGGAGGTCCCCGACATCGCCTACTCCGACATCGGTGGCCTGTCCCGGCAGATCGAGCAGATCCAGGACGCCGTCGAGCTACCGTTCCTGCACACCGAGCTGTTCACCCGCTACGAGCTGCGCCCGCCCAAGGGCGTGCTGCTCTACGGGCCGCCCGGCTGCGGGAAGACCCTCATCGCGAAGGCCGTCGCGAACTCGCTGGCGAAGAAGATCGCCCGGCAGCGGGGCGACGACCCGGACGAGGGCCGCGCGTTCTTCCTGAACATCAAGGGCCCGGAGCTGCTCAACAAGTTCGTCGGCGAGACCGAGCGGCACATCCGGCTGATCTTCCAGCGGGCCAGGGAGAAGGCCAGCGCCGGCACCCCGGTGATCGTGTTCTTCGACGAGATGGACTCGATCTTCCGCACCCGTGGCTCCGGCGTGTCCTCCGACGTCGAGACCACCATCGTCCCCCAGCTCCTCGCCGAGATCGACGGCGTCGAGGGACTGGAGAACGTCATCGTCATCGGTGCGTCGAACCGTGAGGACATGATCGACCCGGCGATCCTGCGGCCGGGCCGGCTCGACGTGAAGATCAAGATCGAGCGCCCGGACGCCGAGGGCGCGATCGACATCTTCTCCAAGTACATCACCGACACCCTGCCCATCCACGAGGACGACCTGGCCGAGTTCGGCGGCGACCGCACGGCGTGCACCACCGCGATGATCCAGCGGATCACCGAGCGGATGTACGACGAGTCCGAGGAGAACCGCTTCCTCGAGGTCACCTACGCCAACGGGGACAAGGAGACCCTCTACTTCAAGGACTTCAACTCCGGCGCGATGATCCAGAACATCGTCGACCGCGGGAAGAAGTCGGCGATCAAGGCGGTGCTCGAGACCGGCCAGCCGGGCCTGCGGGTCCAGCATCTGCTGGACGCGATCGTCGACGAGTTCGCCGAGAACGAGGACCTCCCGAACACCACCAACCCCGACGACTGGGCGCGGATCTCGGGCAAGAAGGGGGAGCGGATCGTCTACATCCGCACCCTGGTCACCGGCAAGAACGACGCCACCGGCCGCGCGATCGACACCGCGTCGAACACCGGCCAGTACCTGTAGCCGCCCGCACCGCCGGGCCCCGGGCCCCGTCGCCGTCGCGACGGGGCCCGGGGTGCGTCCGGGGTCAGAACTGCAGGCCGAGCGCCCAGCCGCCGAGCAGGAACGCGAACAGCGTGATCAGCACGACGCCGACGACGTTCAGCACCACGCCGCCGCGGGCCATCTGCCCGATGGTGACCACGCCGGAACCGAACACGATGGCGTTGGGCGGGGTCCCGACCGGAAGCATGAACGCGCAGGTGGCCGCGAGCGCCGCCGGGATGAGCAGCGTCATCGAGTCCGCACCGATGCCGATCGCCACGCCGCCGAGGACCGGGATGAACGTGGCCGCGGTGGCGGTGTTGCTGGTGACCTCGGTCAGGAACAGCACGATCAGTACGACGGCGCCGACCAGCAGGAACACCGGGAGCACGCCCAGCCCGGCGACGCTGGTGCCGATGAACTCGTCCAGGCCGCTCTCCGAGACCGCACCGGCGAGCGCGAGCCCGCCGCCGAACAGCAGCAGCACGCCCCAGGGCAGGCCCTTCTGCGCGTCGTCCCAGGCCAGCAGCATCCGGTACCGGCCGGGTGCGGCCCGCCCGGCCGGCTCGCCGGGGGTTGTGGTGCTCGCGGGCATCAGGAACAGGACGATGCCGGCGAGGATCGCGATGGCGGTGTCGTCGAACTCGCCCAGCCACGGAACGGCCGCCTCGACGGCGTCGAACTCGGTGAGCAGGCCCGGCACGATCCAGAGGAACGCGGCCCCGGCGAACACCGCCAGCACCCGCTTCTCCGCCGCCGAGGCGGGCCCCATCTCGCGCAGCTGCTCGTCGATCATCTCCGTGCCGCCGGGGATCTCGGTGAGCGTCGTGCGGAACAGCAGCCGGGTGATGAGCAGCCAGGCGAGGGTCACGAACACGACGACGATCGGCACCCCGAGCTGCATCCAGCCGAGGAAGGAGATCTCGCGGTCGAGCTCGTCCCGGACGTAGCCCGCGACGATCGCGTTGGGCGGGCTGCCCAGCAGGGTGCCGAGCCCGCCGATCGAGGAGGCCCAGGCGATCGACAGGATCAGCCCGACGCCGAAGGACCGCACCGCGGGGTCGCGGATCGTCTCGCTGAGCGGCGCGCCGCGGCGGACCTCGTCGGCACCGGAGCCGGCCCGCTCGGCCACCAGCGCCAGCACGGACAGCCCGATCGGCAGCATCATCAGCGTGGTGGCGGTGTTGGACACCCACATCGACAGGAACGCCGTCGCCACCATCATGCCGAGCACGATCCGGGTGGGGGTGGTGCCGACCGCGCGCAGCGTGAGCAGCGCGATCCGGCGGTGCAGGTGCCACTTCTGCATCGCGATCGCGATGAGGAACCCGCCGAGGAACAGGAAGACGATCGGATCGCCGTAGCGGGAGCCGACGTCGGACACCGACACGACGCCGAACGCCGGGAACAGCACCAGCGGCAGCAGCGCGGTCGCCGAGAGCGGGATGGCCTCGGTGACCCACCAGGTGGCCATCAGGACGCCGATCGCGGCGACGATGCGGGCGTCGGGCGCGATGGTGTCCGCGGCGCCGAGCAGCAGCCAGGTCAGCAGGCCCAGCGCGACCCCGAGCAGGCGGAAGGTCCAGGTCCGGCCGGGACCGCGGCCGTCGGCGGCGGTGGCCGCGGCGGGCCCGGCGGGCGGGTCGGCGGCGGCGGTGCCGCGCGGGGACCCGCCCGGGTCGTGCCGGTCGGACTCGGTCGTGGGCATGGGCGATCCCCTCGTGCGGCGTCATCGGCGTCCGGAACGTACCGTATGTCGCTTACCTGGTCGTGGGGTTCGCCGCGAGACGAAACGGGCACTCCGGACAGGACGCCGCGCACCGGTCGCGGCCCAGCACCCGGAGGTCACCGTGGCCGGCATCGTCGGACGGATCAGCGCGTTCCTGAGGAGCCCGAAGGGGCGCCGCTACAGCGAGCAGGCCAAGCGGATGGCGAGCGACCCCCGCAACCGCGCGAGGGCCCAGCAGTTCCTGCGCCGCTTCCGCGGGGGCCGCGGCGGGCACTGAGCCCCGGGGCCCGCGGCGGCTCAGCCCCGGCGCAGCGGCACGTCGAGTGCGAGCAGACGCGACGACAGCGACTTGCCGTGGGTGTCGAGCTCGGTCGACACCGTCACCCCGCCGCCGCGGATCCCCGTGCACACGAACTGCAGGCAGCACAGCAGCGGCAGCTCGTGGCGGGTCACCTCGCCGCCGACCCACCGGTCCAGCCCCTCCCGGACGCGCTGCGGGGTGAGCACGGCGAGCAGGGCCGGGTAGTCGGCGTCGTCGTGCGGGACGACGGTGAGGGTGGCGACGGTGCCCTTGTCGCCCGCACGGCAGTGCGCGATCTCATGCAGCAGCACGACCGGCCTCCAGGACGGTGACCCGCGGGGCGACGGCCTCGCGGGGGACGAACGTGGACAGGACCCCGATCACCTCGTCGACCCGGGTCCGGACGCCGCCGCCGCCGGCCGGGCCATTGGTGTAGAGGGACTCGACCTCGTGGGCGAGCACGTCGAGCAGCCCGGGGTCGCGGTGCAGCGCGGCCACCCGCAGCCGCGCGTCCGCCGGGCCGCCGCGGACCTCGATCCGGGGGGTGACGGGGAGGCCCCGCACCCGCTCGGCGACGACGTCGGCGGCCAGCCGGGCGCGGGCCCCGGCGTTCGGGCCGACGTAGGAGATCCCGGCCTCGACGCGGTGTCCCGCCCGGTGTCCGACGCTGACCTTCAGCTCGTCCGGGCGGGTCCGGCCGGTGGCACCGGCGACCCGGACGCGGTCGGGGCCGTCGGACTCGACGGTGACGCCGCGCAGGTCGAGCACCACGTCGGGGGTGCGGTAGCCGGCGGGGTCGGTGACCTCGTAGAGCAGCTGCTCGCGCACGGTGTGACGGTCGAGCCGGCCACCGGTCCCGTCGAGCTTGCCGTAGCGGGCGGTGCCGTCGGCGCCGACGTCGGCGAACGGGAACCCCAGCTCGGCCAGCCGCGGGACGTCGAGCCGGCCGGGGTCGGCGGCGTACCCGCCGGTGAGCTGCCCGGCGCACTCCAGCAGGTGTCCCACCAGCGTGCCCGCGGCGGCCGGGCCCGGGGCGTCGAGGTCCCAGCCCAGACGGTGTGCCAGCGGGGCCAGGAACAGCGACGGGTCCGCCACCCGCCCCGTGACGACGACGGCCGCCCCGGCGTCCAGGGCGGGCAGGATCGCGTCGGCGCCGAGGTAGGCGTTGGCCGAGACGAGCTCGCCGTGCTCGCCCAGCGGACGCCCGTCCTCGGTCGCGGCCGCCGCCGGGTCGACCAGGTCCAGGACGTCGTCGCCGGTCACGACGGCGACCGGTGCCGCGGAGCCGAGCCGGTCCAGGTGCTCGCGGGCGACGCGCCCGGCCGCGGCCGGGTTCGCCGCGCCCATGTTCGTCAGCAGCCGGACCCCGTTCGCGAGCAGGTCCGGCAGCAGCGCGGTCAGCCGCTGGGCGAGCCGCGGGTCGTACCCGGTCGCGGGGTCGGCGAGCCGGCGGCGGTGGCCCAGCGCGATGGTCCGCTCGGCCAGGCACTCCAGCACCAGGTCGTCGAGCCGTCCGCGGCGGGCGAGGTCGACCGCCGGCTCGATGCGGTCCCCGGCGAATCCCGCGCCGCTGCCGATCCGGGTCGTGGTCGGTGACATCTGCGTCTCCTCAGACGGTCAGGGCGCCGGTGAGCAGCGCGACGACGGTCATGACGACGGTGGTGCCGAACGCCCACCCGAACACGAACCGCTGGTGGCGGCCCAGCTCGACGGCGGTCAGGCCCAGCAGGATGAACGTGGACGCGGTGAGCGGGCTGAGCGGGAACCCGGTGGTCATCTGGCCCAGGATCGCCGCGCGGGCCACCTCGGCGGGATCGCCGCCGAGCGCCGAGGAGGTCTCGGCGAGGACCGGCAGCACCCCGAAGTAGTACGCGTCCGGGGTGAACACCAGGCTCAGCGGCATCGAGGTCAGCGCGACCGCGACGGGCAGCACCCCACCCGCGCCGTCCGGGACGAGACCGACCAGGGTCTCGGCCATCGCGGTGATCATGCCCGTCCCGCCGAGGACGCCGGTGAACACGCCGGCCGCGAAGATCATGGCGGTCACGAGGACGACGTTGTGGCCGTGCTTCTCGAACAGGGCCCGCTGGCCCTCCCAGGTCGGCCGGTTGACCAGCAGCGCGACGACGAACGCGCACAGGAACACCACCGGCAGCTCCGCCAGCTGCAGCAGCAGCACCACGACCAGGGCCAGGGTGAGCACGACGCTGACCGCGAACCGGATCCGGTCGGCCCGCGAGCGCACCGGCGCCGGCGCCGCGCCCGGCACGTCGGCCGGGGCCGCGGGGAGCTCGACGACACCGAGGCGGGCGCGCTCACGGCGCCCGATGATCCAGGCCGCGACGAGCACCCAGGCGATGCCCGCGGCCATCGCGGGCAGCAGCGGCAGGAACACGTCGGACGCGGTGAGGTCCAGCGCCGCCATCGCCCGCGCCGTCGGGCCGCCCCACGGGATCATGTTCATCACCCCGGCGCCCAGGCAGATCAGTGCCGCGAGCACGATGCGGCGCATCCCGAGCCGGTCGTAGAGCGGCAGCATCGCGCTCGCCATGATCAGGAAGGTGGACGCGCCGTCGCCGTCGAGCGCGACGAGGACGGTCAGCGCGGCGGTACCCACGCAGATCTTCAGCGGGTCGCCGCCCGCCCACCGCACGACCCGGCGGATGGCCGGGTCGAACAGCCCGGTGTCGAGCATGAGGCTGAAGTACAGGATCGCGAACGTGATCATGATGGCGACCGGGGCGACGGTCTCGAGCCCGGTCGCGACGTAGTCGCCCAGCCCGCCCGCCAGGCCGGCGGCGACGGCGGCGGCCGCCGGGACGACGGTCAGCGCGAGCAGCACCGACACCCGTCCGGACAGCACGGCCGCCAGGAACACGGCGATGGTCAGGAATCCGATCGCGGCGAGCATCGTCGACCTCCTCGTCGGCGGGGCGGGCCGGCGTCGGCCCGGGGGAACCGTGCTCGCCTGCACCTATGATCGTCAAAGACCGAATCCGGATCGACTGATGCGGAGGGCACATGGATCTGACGTTGCCGCAGCTCAGGGCCGTCGTGGCGGTGCACGACGCCGGCGGCTTCACGGCCGCCGCGGCGGTGCTGCGGACCGCGCAGCCGTCGCTGAGCCGGACGGTGGCCGACGTCGAGCGGCTGCTCGGGGCGCGGCTGTTCGAGCGGACCACCCGGCGCCTGGAGCCGACGCCGGTCGGCGAGGCGGTCGTCGCGGCGGCGCGGCGCGCGCTGGACGGCGTCGCGGCCGAGCTGCGGCACGTCGAGCGGGTGCTGGACGGGCGGGCCGGGACGGTGCGCATCGCCACCCTGCCCTCGCTCGCGGCGATCCTGCTGCCCGGTGTCGTGTCGGCGTTCCGCCGCGAGCGGTCGGCGGTGCGCCCGGAGATCTCCGACGCCCTGGCCGACGAGGTGACCGACCGGGTGCGCTCCGGTCGCGCGGATCTCGCCGTCACCGTCGTGCACGGCCGCGCACCCGACGACCTGGCCGTCACGCCGGTCGCCACCGACCGGTTCTGCGCCCTGCTGCCCGCCGGGCACCCGCTCGCCGGGCGCGCGTCGCTGCGGTGGGCCGACCTCGACGGCGCCGACTTCGTCGACTTCGACCCGACGACGAGCATCCGCCAGCACGTCGACCGCGCCCTCGCCGAGGCGGGCAGCCGCCCGGGCCGCGGCGTCGCCGCGCGCAACATCGCCGCCGTCGCGGGCCTGGTGGCCGCCGGCCTGGGCGTGACGGCGGTACCCGGCCTGGTCGTGCCGCTCACCGCGTTCGCCGGGCCGGTCGCGGTTCCGCTGACCGACCCCGTGGTCCGGCGGCGGATCGCGCTGGTCGTGCCCCGCGGGCGGCGGCCGGTCCCGGCCGCGGCCGCGTTCGCCGCGCTGCTCACCGGGTCGGGCCCGCGGCCGGCCCTGCCCGGACACGCGGCCTGGACCGCGCCGGTGTCCGATCCGTTCACGACGCCGCCCGCGCCGGGCCCCTAGCGTCGCGGCCATGGACGAGACGATCGGCGCCGAGCTCGACATGATCGGCATCCTGGTGACGGACATGGCCCGCTCGGTGGCCTTCTACCGGCTGCTGGGCCTGGAGTTCCCCGACGGCGCGGAACGCGAGCCGCACGTGGAGACCACGCTGCGCGGCGGGCTGCGGCTCGCGCTGGACCTGCAGTCCATGGTCGAGGGCTTCCACCCCGGCGTCGCGCCCGCGCCGGAGGGGCGGGTCGGCCTCGCGTTCCGGCTGCCGACCGCGGCGGCCGTCGACGACGCCTGGACGCGCGTCACGGGAGCCGGGTACGGCTCGGTGCTCGACCCGTTCGACGCCCCGTGGGGCCAGCGCTACGCCACCGTGCGCGACCCCGACGGCGCCCCGCTGGACCTGTTCGCCTGGGTCCGACCCGCGGGCCGGGGCGCGGCGAGCGCGCCGGGGGAGACGCCGGCGAGTGCCCGGACCTCGCGGGACAGGTGGGGCTGGTCGGCGTAGCCGGTCGCGGCCGCGACGGCGGCCGGGGCGACGCCGTCCCACAGCAGCGCGCTCGCCGCGCGGAAGCGCAGCACGCGGCGGGCGACCGCGGGGCCGTAGCCCAGGGTGGCCAGGCAGCGCCGGTGCAGCGTGCGGCCGGTGACGCCGAGCCGGTCGGCCAGCTCGGCGGCGGGCATCCCGCGGGCCAGCGCGTGCAGCGCCGGGTGGGGCAACGGCGCCGCGACGGCCGCGCCGGTGCCCTGCGCCGCCGCCCGGCGCAGCGCCTGGGCGACCTGCCGGAGCAGCTCGCCCCGGGGCGCGGCGGGGTCGGGCGGGCCGAGCCCGGCGAGGGCCGTGCGCCGCTCCGGGGGCAGCAGCTCCGCCAGCGCCACCCGGCGGTCGCGCAGCGCGTCGGCGGGCAGGCCCAGCAGCGCGGGCAGCGCCCCGGGACGGAAGCGCAGCCCGGTCGTCGTCGCGCCGGGGGTGGCCGTGGCCAGGTGCGCGGTGGTGTCCGGCCCCGCGACGACGAGCTCGCCCCCGAGCGCGATCAGGTCCATGCAGCCGTCGGGCAGCACCCGCTGGGTGTGCGCCACCGGGCCGGCGGTGCTGCACCAGGCCGCCTCGACGACGTCGCGCAGCGGACCGGGGGGCGCGCTCTCCCGGTAGCCGGTCACCGCGTCATCCTACGGACGCGACGCGACCCCGGGCCGTGGTCCGGTCCGGGGTCGCGGGGCGCGTCGGGGTGCGGCTCAGGCGGCGCGCAGGACCGCCTGGATCTCCAGCTCGATGCCGACCTTCTCGCTCACGACGACGCCGCCGCCGTCGAGGGGCATCTCGATGTCGACGCCGAAGTCCGAGCGCTTGATCGTGGTCGTGGCCGAGAACCCGGCGCGGGTGCCGCCCCAGGCGTCCGGGCCGAAGCCGTTGATCTCGAGCTCCAGCTCGACGGGCTTCGTGACACCCTTGATGGTGAGGTCGCCCGCCAGGACGTACTCGTCGCCCTTCGCGGCGATCCCGGTGGACCGGAAGGTCCACTCCGGGTACTTCTCGACCTCGAAGAAGTCGGCGGAGCGGATGTGGCCGTCGCGCTGGTCGTTGCCGGTCGTGATGGAGGAGGCGTCGATGGTCGCGGAGACCGAGGAACCCTCGAGGGTCTCGCCGGTGACGAGCTCGCCGGCGACCTTCTCGAAGCGGCCGCGCACCTTGCTCACCATCATGTGCCGGACGACGAAGGAGACGTCGGAGTGGACCGGGTCGATGTCCCAGGTGCCGACGACGTAGCCGGGGATCTGCGTGGCGGTGGTCATGGTGACTCCCTCGCGTGCTAGTTGAACTCTCACTTGTTGAGAGCGATACTAGAACCAAGGAAGATGAACGTTCAAATGTTTCGGAGGGTGTCGTGGCTCACACGCGCTGGCTCGACGACGAGGAGCAGCGGACCTGGCGGGCGTTCCTCTCCGCCCAGCGGCTCGTCTCGGACAAGGTCGAGCGGCGGCTGCAGGCCGGGGCCGGGATGCCGCAGGCGTACTACGAGATCCTCGTCCGGCTCTCCGAGGCGCCGGAGCGGACGCTGCGGATGAGCGTGCTGGCCGACTGCGCGCTGTCCTCGCGCAGCCGCGTCTCGCACGCGGTGGCGCGGATGGAGGAGGCCGGCTGGATCGAACGGCGGTCCTGCCCGACCGACCGCCGCGGCCAGCTGGCGCACCTGACCGACGCCGGGTTCGCGGTTCTGGAGGCGGCCGCGCCGGACCATGTCGAGAGCGTGCGCGAGGCCCTGTTCGACGGCCTGAGCCCCGAGCACCGGTCCGCCCTGCGCGAGGCGTGCGAGGCCGTCGTCGCGCACCTGTCCGGGGGCGGGTCCTGGCCCGTGACGGGTGACTCGGGACCGGAGGGCCCGGAGCCGGCCCGCGCGTCCTAGGCTGGGCACATGCCTCATTTCGACGTCGTCGTACTCGGAGCCGGACCCGGCGGATACGTGGCGGCCATCCGGGCCGCCCAGCTCGGCCGCAGTGTGGCGGTGATCGAGGAGAAGTACTGGGGCGGTGTGTGCCTGAACGTGGGCTGCATCCCGTCCAAGGCGCTGCTGCGCAACGCCGAGATCGCGCACATCGTCACCAAGGAGCAGAAGACCTTCGGTCTCTCCGGTGAGGTGTCGCTGGACTTCGGCGCGGCCTTCGACCGCAGCCGGTCCGTCGCGGACGGGCGCGTCAAGGGCGTGCACTTCCTGATGAAGAAGAACAAGATCACCGAGTTCGACGGGTTCGGCCGTTTCACCAAGCCGGGCGAGATCGAGGTCGACCTGTCGAAGGGCGGCAACGAGACCGTCACCTACGACGACGTCATCATCTCCGCGGGTTCCACGGTCAAGCTGCTGCCGGGCACCGAGCTGTCCGAGCGCGTGGTGACCTACGAGGAGCAGATCCTCACCCGCGAGCTGCCGGAGAGCGTGATCATCGCCGGTGCCGGGGCGATCGGCGTCGAGTTCGCGTTCGTGCTGGCCAACTACGGCGTGGACGTCACCGTCGTCGAGTACCTGGACCGCCTGCTGCCGCTCGAGGACGCCGACGTGTCCAAGGAGCTCGCCAAGGCCTACAAGAAGCTCGGCGTCACCGTGCGCACCTCGACCAAGGTCGAGTCCATCGACGACGACGGCAAGGGCGTCACCGTCACCGTGTCGTCCAAGAAGGGCACCGAGGAGCTGCGCGCCGACAAGGTCGTGCAGGCCATCGGCTTCGCCCCGCGGGTCGACGGCTACGGCCTCGACAAGCTCGGTGTCGAGCTCACCGAGCGCGGCGCCATCGCGATCGACGACTACATGCGCACCAACGTCGAGCACGTCTACGCCATCGGCGACGTGACCGCGAAGCTCATGCTGGCCCACGTCGCCGAGGCGCAGGGCATCGTCGCCGCCGAGACCCTGGCGGGCGCCGAGACCCAGGAGCTGAACTACAAGATGATGCCGCGCGCGACCTTCTGCAACCCGCAGGTCGCGTCGTTCGGCTACACCGAGGCCGAGGCCCGCGACCTGGCCGACGAGAAGGGCTGGAAGGTCAACGTCGCGACCTTCCCCTTCACCGCGAACGGCAAGGCGCACGGCATGGCCGAGCCCGCCGGCTTCGTCAAGCTGATCTCCGACGACACCTACGGCGAGCTCCTCGGCGGCCACATCATCGGCGCCGAGGCGACCGAGCTGCTGCCGGAGCTGACCCTGGCCCAGAAGTGGGACCTGACCGTCCACGAGATGGCCCGCAACGTCCACGCGCACCCGACCCTGTCCGAGTGCCTGCAGGAGTCGATCCACGGCCTCGCCGGCCACATGATCAACTTCTGACCGCGGGTACACAGGAGTCCGTCCCCGCACCCGGGGGCGGGCTCCGTCGCGTTCCGACCCCGTGGCGCCCCGCGCTCCGGCGAGCGCGTACCGGGGCGCGCCCGGCGCCCTGCGCCCGGCGCCCCTGCCTCCCGGCGCCCTGCGCCCCTGCCTCCCGGCGCTCCGAGGGGAACCCTCGTGGCGCTCTAAGCCCCGAGAGTGCCCCTGGGAGCACCCGGAGGGTGCCCGGCGGCAGGGTGCGCGGCACCCCGGGAGCGGCGGCGCGGGAGCCGTGGCGGGACGGCGCGGGCCGGCGGGGGAGCCGGGCGGCGGGTCAGGAGCGCAGGGCGTCGGGCTCGCGGCGGGCGGTGTGCTCGCGGCGGGCGGAGGGGCGGACGCCGTCGCGCTTCTCGCGGCCGTCGGCGGCCAGCGCCGCCTCGACGGCGGCCTGCACGGCGGCGGTGTTGACGTCGGGGTCGATCAGCCGGGCGGCGGCGAGGGAGCGGGCCGAGACCGAGATGCTGACCATGGGAACTCCTGCTGGGTGGGCGTGGTGGTGTCGTCCGGGGAGCCCCACGCTGGGCCCTTCCGGTGGTGGCGTCGCGCGACCCGCCGGGTGTTGACCGATACAGGTACCGGTGTGGGTGACGTATGTTACCCACCGGTAAACGCGCGGCCCAGGGACCCTAACCGACGCCGTCGGCGAGCCAGCGGCGGGTGACGTGCAGACCGTCGGGCACCCACGGCCACCCCGGTGTGCCGAGCCGGCCGCGCAGCTCGTCGAGGGTCCACTAGCCGCCCTCGGCCACCTCCGACGGCTGGTGGGTCACCGGGCCGTCGGAGAAGGCCTGGTAGGCGTGCACGTGGGCGCGCAGCCCCGCCGGGCCGGTGCCCGGCCCGGTGTCGATGCCGAGCGCGGCCGCGTCGAAGGGCAGGACGAACAGCTTCTGCAGCGCGACACCGCGCACCCCGAGCTCCTCGGCGAGCTCGCGGGCGGCGCACTCGTCCGGGGTCTCGCCGTCGTCGAGGACCCCGCCGGCCCAGCAGTCCCACAGCCCCGCCATGACGAGCTTGGTGTCGGTGCGCCGGTGGACGTAGAGCCGCTCGCCGTCGGTCGAGCGCAGCGCGATCGCGGTGGTCGCGTGCCACAGCGAGCGGGCGTAGACCTCGCCGCGCTCGGCGGACCCGGTGGGGCGGCCGTCGGCGTCGAAGACGGTGAGGAGCTCGCGCGCGGGATCGGTCACACCGGTGATGATCCCGCCGGGGCGCGGTTCGCGACGGCGGGGGCCACGGACGGTTAGGCTCGTGCAATGCAGTCTCGCGCAGGGGGCACGTCGTGACGGCCCGCCGGATCATGGGCACCGAGGTGGAGTACGGCATCGCCGTGCCCGGCGACCCCACCGCGAACCCCGTCGTCACCTCCACGCAGGTGGTCCTGGCCTACGCGGCCGCGGCCGACGTGCCGCGCAACCGGCGCGCACGCTGGGACTACGAGGTGGAGTCGCCGCTGCGCGACGCCCGCGGCTTCGACCTGTCCGCACCGTCGCTGGCGCCCCAGCTCGACACCGACCTCGACGACCTCGGCGCCGCCAACGTCATCCTCACCAACGGCGCGCGGTTCTACGTCGACCACGCCCACCCCGAGTACTCCACGCCGGAGGTCCTCACCCCGCGCGACGTCGTGGTCTGGGACAAGGCCGGCGAGCGGATCATGCTGGAGGCGGCGAACCGGGCGGCGACCGTGCCGGGCGCGCCCCGGATGCAGCTGTACAAGAACAACGTCGACGGCAAGGGCGCGAGCTACGGTTCGCACGAGAACTACCTGATGGCCCGCTCGACGACGTTCCCCTCGATCGTCACCGGCCTCACGCCGTTCTTCGTCACCCGCCAGGTCGTGTGCGGCGCAGGCCGGGTCGGGCTGGGCCAGCAGGGCGACGAGGAGGGCTACCAGATCGCCCAGCGCTCGGACTACGTCGAGGTCGAGGTCGGGCTGGAGACCACCCTCAAGCGCGGGATCATCAACACCCGCGACGAGCCGCACGCCGACGCCGACAAGTACCGCCGCCTGCACGTCATCATCGGCGACGCGAACCTGTCCGAGATCGCCACGCTGCTCAAGGTCGGCACCACCGCACTGGTCCTCGACATGATCGAGAAGGGCCGCTCGTTCGAGGACCTGCGCCTGGCCGAGCCGGTCAAGTCGGTCTCGCGGATCAGCCACGACCCGACGCTGCGGTGCACCGTGCCGCTGGCCGACGGGCGTCACCTCACCGCCGTGCAGATCCAGCAGGAGTACCTGGCCCGCGCCGTCGAGCACATGGAGCAGACGGTGTCCGCGCAGCGTGCGGAGTGGGACGCCGACACCCGCGAGGTGGTCGAGGAGTGGGAGTCGGTGCTCGTCGACCTCGAGCGCGACCCGATGCTCACCGCCGACCGCCTCGACTGGACCGCGAAGCTCAAGCTTCTCGAGGCCTACCGCGAGCGCGACGGTCTGAGCTGGGCCTCGGGCCGGCTCGGCATGGTCGACCTGCAGTACTCCGACGTCCGCCTGGCCAAGGGGCTCTACAACCGGCTCGTCACCCGCGGGTCGATGCGCCGGCTGGTCACCGAGGAGCAGGTCGCCGCCGCGATGACCGCGCCGCCCACCGACACCCGCGCCTACTTCCGGGGCACCTGCATGGGCCGGTTCCCGGTCGAGGTGGCCGCCGCGTCGTGGGACTCGGTGATCTTCGACCTGGGCCGCGAGTCGCTGGTCCGCATCCCGACGCTGGAGCCGCTGCGCGGCACCCGGCGCCACGTCGGGGAGCTGTTCGACGCGGTCTCGACCGCCGAGGAACTGGTGGACAAGCTCACCGCGTCGTGATCCCGGCCGGGCCGCGGAGCCGATCACACGCCGCTGCGCAACAGGCGATTTTGTCGGTCCCGGTGGGTAGTGTGAGTGCACAGCAGAGGACTCTGCGAGGAGGAGGCGTCATGTCCCAGGAGCAGACCAAGCGCCAGGGTGGCGGCGACGGCGACGACGAGTCCGGCGAGAACGCGTCGGGATCCGGACAGGAGCGGCGCGAGAAGCTCGGCGAGGACGTCGACACCATCCTCGACGAGATCGACGACGTGCTGGAGGAGAACGCCGAGGACTTCGTGCGGTCCTACGTCCAGAAGGGCGGTGAGTGAGCGCCCCTGCCCGGGCCGCTCACGAGCGCACCGTCCAGCATCGCAGTACCGTTCCGGCCGGGTCCGCACCTGCGGACCCGGCCGTGCCGGAAGGGCCGCAGTCACCCCGCCGCGGCGGGGGAGCGGGACCGCCGGCGTACGCAGCTCGAACGAAAGGCACGTCCGAGAAGATGGAGTTCCGGCCGTCGGTCACCCCCGGGCTGCTGCCCGGGCACCACACGGGTCAGCTCGGCACCTACATGACGGGGTCACAGTCCTTCTCCGACTTCGTCGGGAGTGCGGCCCCGCACCTGCTGCCCGGGGCGGGGCTGGCCCCGCAGGCGGGCGGCGGCACCGCGGCCGACGCCCTCGGCGTCCCGCACGGCACCACGATCGTCGCGCTGGTGTTCGCCGGCGGCGTCGTCATCGCCGGTGACCGGCGCGCGACCGCGGGCAACGTCATCGCCCAGCGCGACATCGAGAAGGTGTTCGTCACCGACACCCACTCCGCGGTCGGCATCGCCGGCTCGGCGGGCATCGCGCTGGAGATGGTCCGGCTGTTCTCGGTCGACCTGGAGCACTACGAGAAGCTCGAGGGCGTGCCGCTCTCCCTCGACGGCAAGGCCAACAAGCTGGCGGGGATGATCCGGCAGAACCTGGGCGCGGCGATGCAGGGCTTCGTCGTCGTCCCGCTGTTCGCCGGTTACGACACCCACGAGCCGGACCCGGCCCGCGCCGGGCGGATCGTCACCTTCGACCCCACCGGCGGGCGCTACGACGAGAACCTCGGCTTCCACGCCGTCGGCTCGGGCTCGGTGTTCGCGAAGTCGTCGCTGAAGAAGCTGCACGACCCCGGGGCCGACCTGGCCGGCGCGGTCCGCACCGCGATCGAGGCGCTCTACGACGCCGCGGACGACGACACCGCCACCGGCGGGCCGGACACGGTGCGGCGCATCTACCCGGTGGTCGTCGGCATCACTGCCGAGGGCGCCGCCCGCCGCGACGAGGACGAGATCGCCGCCGTCGTCGACCAGGTGATCGCCGGGCGCCGCGAGCGCCCGGGCGGTCCCACCCGCTGACCTCTCCGCACCGCACGAGCACGAGCCTGGAGCGTCTCCCCATGACGATGCCGTTCTACTCCTCCGTCGACCAGCTGCTGCGCGACCGGTCCGAGCTGGCCCGCAAGGGCATCTCGCGCGGCCGCAGCGTCGTGGTGCTGACCTACGCGGGCGGCGTCCTGTTCGTCGCGGAGAACCGCTCGACGGCCCTGCACAAGGTCTCCGAGATCTACGACAAGATCGGCTTCGCCGCGGTCGGCCGCTACAACGAGTTCGAGAACCTGCGCACCGGTGGCATCCGGATGGCCGACTTCCGCGGCTTCACCTACGACCGGCGCGACGTGACCGGCCGGATGCTGGCCAACGCCTACGCCCAGGCGCTGGGCACCGCGTTCGTCGAGCAGCAGAAGCCCTTCGAGGTCGAGCTGTGCGTGGCCGAGGTCGGTGCCGAGGCCGACGGCGACCAGCTCTACCGCATCACCTACGACGGCTCGATCACCGACGAGCCCCGCTTCGTCGTGATGGGCGGGCAGACCGAGCCCATCTCGCAGAAGCTGTCCGAGACCTACGCCCACGGCCTCGAGCTGGGCGCGGCGATCGAGGTCGCGCTCGGCGGCCTGCAGGTCCCCGGCGCGGACCCGGCGTCGCCGGGCAACGGCGCGAACGCCCAGCCCCGCGTGCTGGGCGCCGAGGCGCTGGAGGTCGCGGTGCTCGACCGCGCCCGTCCGCGGCGCACGTTCCGCCGGATCGAGGGCGCGGCGCTGGCCGACCTGCTGCCGGCGGCCAACCGCGGCACCGACGAGCCGGAGCCCGACGTCGCGGGCGGGGACGACGCACCGGCCGCGGGCGGGGCGCTGGGCGAGGGCGGGACGTCCTGACCCGCTTCTCCGCGACCACCGAGTCCGAGGCCGTCGTCACCGCGGCCCGCGACGACGTCTGGCGCGTCCTGACCGATCCCGAGATCCTGCCGACCCTGACACCGCTGCTCAACCGGATCGACGCCGACACCGGCACGAACGCCGCGACCGACGGCTACGAGCTGTGGCGCTGGCACATGGTGCGGATCGCCGTGCTCGGTGTGGGCATCAAGCCGGTGTTCACCGAGCGCATGACCTTCACCGAGGGCAAGCGCATCGAGTTCACCCACGCGCCGCCCGCCGGCGTCACCGAGTGGGCGGGCGCCGAGGGCCACTACGCCCTGCGCGACGCCGACCCCGAGCCCGACGGGTCCCCGGCGACGCACCTGGAGATCTCGCTGACCGTCGACGTCGACATGCCGCTCTCGCGCCTGGCCGCACCGGTCGTCACGCGCACGATGAAGGCGACCATGGACGCCACCGGTGACCGGTTCGCGGCGAACCTGCTACGCCGCCTCGGGGCCCGCGAGCGCTGAGCCCGCTCACGGGTTGTCGACCGGCACCTCCAGCGTCACCGGCCCGCCCCGCTCGAACACCAGCGTGACCGGGTAGGTCGGGCCCACCGACAGGGCCTGGCGGAGGTCGTCGAGGGTGACGGCGGCCCGGGTGACCGACGCCGAGCCCGCCGGGACCGCCGAGCCCGTGTCGCCGACCAGCAGCGTCGTCCCGCCGATCAGGACGGTCTCCCCGGACACGTCGACCGCGGAGGCGACCGGTGAGCTCGCCGAGACGAGCCGGTCGGCGGCGTCGCCGGTGTTGACGGCGACCAGGGTGAGCTCCGCGTCGCCGCCGGCGGGGTGGGCGATGTCCGAGCCGGTGTCACCGGGCTCGACGGCCGCGTCGCGGATCTCGACCGTCCCGGCGGTGGCGACGGCGTCGCCCGCGGTGCCCATCGGGTCGTCGACGTCGATGGTGGGGGCGGCGGTCCCGCAGCCGGCGAGCAGGAACAGGGCCAGCAGGGCGGGCACGGTACGTCGCATGTGCGCGGTGTGCCCGTTCCGGGCCCGGGCCACGCGCGTCCGCCGGCGATGGCATGATTGAAGGATCAACCATCCGTGGAGGAGCGCATGAGCGAGATCGTGTTCGGCCTGGACACCTTCGGCGACGTCCCGGTCGGCGACGACGGCGACCTGCTGACCCACCCGCAGGCGATCCGCCAGGTCGTCGACGAGGTCGTCCTCGCCGACGGCGCGGGCGTCGACGTCGTCGCGCTGGGGGAGCACCACCGCCCCGAGTACGCGATCTCGACGCCGGAGACGGTGCTGGCCGGGATCGCGACCCGGACGTCGCGGATCCGGCTGTCCTCCGGGGTGACGGTGCTCAGCTCGGACGACCCGGTGCGCGTGTACCAGCGCTTCGCGACCCTCGACGCCCTGTCCGACGGCCGCGCCGAGGTCATCGTCGGCCGCGGCTCGTTCACCGAGTCCTTCCCGCTGTTCGGCTACTCCATGGACGACTACGAGCAGCTGTTCGAGGAGAAGCTCGAGCTGTTCGTGGCCCTGCTCGACGAGAAGCCGGTGACCTGGCGCGGCGCCACCCGCCCGGCGCTGGCCGGCGCCGAGGTCTTCCCGACGACCGGCCGGCGGCTGCCGGTGTGGGTCGGGGTCGGCGGCTCGCCGGAGTCGGTCGTGCGGACCGCGCGCCACGACCTGGGCCTGATGCTGGCGATCATCGGCGGCCCGGCCGGCCGCTTCGCCCCCTACGTCGACCTCTACCACCGCGCCGTCGAGCAGTTCGGCAACGCCCCCAAGCCGGTCGGCATGCACTCGCCGGGCTTCGTCGCCGACACCGACGAGGAGGCCATGGAGGTCTTCTACGGCCCCTACAAGACCCAGATGGACCGGATCGGCGCCCAGCGCGGCTGGCCGCCGCTGGACCGCGCGCGGTTCGAGGCCGAGGTCGCCGGGGGCGCGCTGCACGTCGGGTCGCCCGAGACCGTCGCCCGCCGGATCGCGGACTCGGTGCGGTCGCTGGGCGCGCAGCGGTTCGACCTGATCTACACGGTCGGGCCGCAGCCGGTGTCCGCGCGGCTGCGTGCCGTGGAGCTCTACGGCACGCGGGTGATCCCGATGGTGCGCGAGCTGCTGGCCTGAGCGCTCAGGACGGGCCGAGCCGGGCGGCCGCGGCGCGCAGGCCGTCGACCAGCGCGCGCACCGAGGGGAGCCCGGCGTCGGACTCGCGGGTCGCGAGCAGCAGCGAGCGGCCGACCGCGGGCCGGCAGGGGAGCAGGCGGACGCCGTCGTCGTCGCCCGCGGGGACCGGGCCGGTGCCGCCGGGCACCGCGAGCCCGGCGACGGCCATCGCCGGCAGCAGCGCGACCGCCAGCCCGGCCCGGACGAGCGCGAGCTGGGTGGCGAAGTCGCCGACCCGGTAGCGGATGTCGGGCTCGGCGCCCGCGCCGCGCAGCAGCTGCAGCAGGGCCTCGTACGGCTCGGTCCCGGTCGGTCCCGAGGCCCACACCCGCCCGGTCAGCGTCCGCAGCGGCACCGGGTCGGGTCCGGTCAGCGGGTCCTCGGCGGGCACGGCGAGCTGGGCAGGTTCGGTGACCAGCGCCGTCACCCGCACGCCCGCGGGCAGCCGGGCCGGGCGCTGGGTCCAGCTCTCCAGCAGCACCGCGTCGAGGTCGCGCGAGCGCAGCGCGGGCAGCAGGTCGACGACCTCGCCGTCGTCGACGGTGGGGACCAGGCGCGGGTTGCGGGTGGTGAGCGCGTGTAGCACCTCGGGCAGCAGGCTGCGCAGCGCGCTCGCGACCGAGCCGATGCGCAGCGGGCCGGCCGCGTCGTCGTGCAGGGCGGCCAGGTCGCGCTCGGCGTCGGCGACGGCGGTCGCGGCGACGGCCGCGTGCCCGGCCAGCACGTGCCCGGCGGCGGTGAGCCGGATCCCGCGCCCGTCGGGCTCGACGAGCCGGGTCCCGGCTTCGCGTTCGAGCTTGCGCAGCTGCTGGGTCACCGCCGGGCCGGTGATGTGCAGCGCGGCCGCGGCGGCGCCGACCGACCCGTGCTCGGCCACCGCCCGGAACACCCGCAGTCGATCCCATGCGATCACACAGCTCAGCTTAGCGGTACACCGTAGGAACAATCATTGGAACTATGCGGTGTCGGCGGGGATCGTGGAGATCGTGAACGCACGCACCGCCCCCGACCCGCAGTCGGTCCTGCTCCTGCTCGCCGGCGCCGCCGTCCTGTCCTGGACCGGCGTCCTCGTCGCCCTGGCCGGGACCGACCCGGCCAGCGCCTCGTTCTGGCGCTGCGTGCTCGCGCTGGTCGTGCTCGCCCCGTGGGCGCTGGCGGAGTGCCGGCGCTCCGGCGGGCTGCCGCTCGCGACGGCCGGCTGGTCGCTGCTGTCCGGGCTGTTCCTGGGCGCGGACTTCCTGCTGTGGACCCGCGCCGTGCTCGACGCAGGCGCCGGCGTCGCGAACGTCGTGCTCAACATCCAGGTGCTGGCGCTGCCGCTGATCGCGTGGGTGGTCGCGGGCGAGCGGGTACCGCGGCGGCTGGTGTTCGCCGCCCCGCTGCTGCTCGGCGGGATCGCACTGGCCGGCGGGGTGCTCGGTGCCGGTGTCGGGGGTCCCGAGCCGGTGCGCGGCGCGGTGCTCGGCACGCTCGCGGGCGTCGCCTACGCCGGGTTCCTGCACCTCAACCGGTCGGTGTCGCGGACGAGCCCGCGCCACCTGGTGACCCCGGTCGCCCTGGCCACCGTCGGTGCCGGGGTGCTGTGCGGGGCGGTCGGCCTCGCCGGGGACGGGATCGCGGTCGCGCTGCCCGCGGCGAGCTGGGCGTGGCTGATCGTGCTGGCACTGGCCGGGCAGGTCGTGTCCTGGGTGCTCATCGGGCGCGGCTCGGCCGGGCTCGCGCCGGGCACCGCGGGCGCGCTGCTGCTGGTGCACCCCGTGCTGTCGGTGCTGCTGGGCATGCTGGTGCTGGGCGAGTCGCCGACCGCCGTGCAGCTCGCGGGCTGCGCGCTGGTCGTCGCGACGGTCGCGGCGCTGGTCGGGCCGCCCGGCACGGGGGCCCGGCTGCGCGGCCTCGCCCGCCGCCACGAGCGGGCCTGGGCGACGCTCACGCCGTGAGGTCGAGCCGCTCCCGGCCGGTGTAGACGTTGCCGGTCTCCCCGCGCAGGAACCCGACCAGCGTCATGCCGGACTCCTCGGCCAGCTCCACCGCCAGCGACGACGGCGCCGACACCGCCGCGAGCGCCGGCACCCCGGCCATGACGGCCTTCTGCACCAGCTCGAACGACGCCCGCCCCGACACCATCAGCACGGTGCCGGCGGCGGGCACGCGCCCGTCCATCACCATCCGGCCCAGCACCTTGTCCACCGCGTTGTGCCGGCCGACGTCCTCGCGGGCGGCCAGCAGGGTGCCGTCGGCGTCGAACAGGGCCGCGGCGTGCAGCCCGCCGGTGGAGCCGAACACCTTCTGGTGCTCGCGCAGCCGGCCGGGCAGCGACAGCAGCAGCTCCCGCCCGATGCGCAGCGGGTCCGCCGCGGGCGAGTGGCGGGTCTTCAGCCGGACCGCGTCCAGCGACGCCTTCCCGCACACCCCGCACGACGAGGTCGTGTAGAAGTTGCGCTCCACCGACGTGTCCGGCGGGGCGACGCCCTCGGCGAGGTCGACGTCGAGCACGTTGTAGGTGTTGCGGCCGTCCTCGTCGACGGAGTTGCAGTAGCGCGCCCCGGCCAGGTCCAGGCCCGAGGCGATCACGCCCTCGGTGAGCAGGAAGCCGTGCGCGAGCTCGACGTCGTGGCCCGGGGTGCGCATCGTCACCGTCAGGGCCTTCCCGCCGACCCGCAGCTCCAGCGGCTCCTCGACGACCAGGGTGTCCGGACGCGAGCGGGTGCCGCCGTCCGGGTTCAGCCGCAGCACCGGGCGCCGCACGGTCAGCCGTCCCATTCCGATCCCCTCCCCGACGTCGCCCTCCAGCCTAGGAGCAGGATCGGGGACGTGCGCGGGTACGGGGGACGACGGCCGGCGGCCGGGATCGTGCCGGCCGGGGGCGCCTCGTCGCGGATGGGGACACCGAAGGCGTGGCTGGACTGGCACGGGGCCGCGCTGCTGACCCGCACCGTCGCCGTGCTGGGCCGGGCGGTGGACGGGCCGGTGGTCGTGGTGCGCGCCGCCGGGCAGGAGCTGCCGGAGCTGCCGCCGGGCACCGAGGTGGTCGACGACCCGGTGCCCGGGCTGGGCCCGCTGCCCGCGATCGGGGCCGGGCTGGCCGCGGTCGCCGACCGGGCGCAGGCCGCGTTCGTCGCGTCGGTGGACCTGCCGCTGCTGCACCCCGCGTTCGCGGCGCGGGTGCTCGACCTGCGCGGGACCCACGACGTCGCGCTGCCCGAGGCGTTCGGCCACCACCAGCCCCTGGCGGCCGCCTACGCCACCGCGCTCGCCCCGGTGATCGACGGGCTGACCGCGGCCGGGCAGGGCCGCCCGCCGTCGCTGTTCGCCCGCTGCGCGGTGCGCCGCCTGGACGAGCCGTCCCTGCGCGCCGACCCGGTGCTGGCGCGCCTGGACCCGGAGCTGGCGTCGCTGACCAACGTCAACACCCCCGGTGAGCTGGCCTCCGCCCGCGCCCGCCCGCTGCCCGCGGTGCTGCTGCACGCGCACGGCCGGGTCCGCACCGTCCACGCCCGCACGGCGGGGGAGCTCGGGCGCCCGGTGGCCGTCGCCGGCGGGACGGGGCCGCTGCCGTCGTGGTTCCCGCTGGTGACCGGCGACGAGCTCGAAGGGGTGTGACGCCGGTCTCGACCTTGCTACGGTGCGGGGACCGAAGGACACCACCACGCCGGAGGTCGACGATGACCGCCACCCGCCCGCAGGGATCGCGCCGGGGTTTCCGCCCCCGTCACGTCCGTCTCACCGAGCCGCTCGTGCGCGAGAACGGGGTCCTGCGCCCCGCGTCGTGGGACGAGGCGCTCGACCGCGCCGCGGCCGGGTTCGCCGGTGTCCCGGGCGACCGCTTCGGCATGTTCAGCTGCTCCAAGGCGACCAACGAGATGAACTACGTCGCGCAGAAGTTCGCCCGGGCGGTGATGGGCAGCAACAACGTCGACAGCTGCAACCGCACTTGACACGCTCCCAGTGTCGTCGGTCTGACGGCTGTGTTCGGTGCCGGTGGCGGCACCTCCTCCTACGTCGAGGCGGAGAACGCCGACCTCCTCGTGCTGTGGGGCTCCAACGCGCGTGAGACGCACCCGATCTTCTTCCACCACGTGCTGCAGGGGATCCGCAAGGGCGCCCGGATGTTCTCGGTCGACCCGCGCCACACCTCCACCGCCCACTGGGCGGACTCCTGGCTCGGGCTCGACGTGGGCACCGACATCGCGCTGGCCAACGCGGTCGGCCGCGAGATCATCCACGCCGGGCTGGTCAACCGCGCGTTCGTGCGCCGCGCGACCACCGGCTTCGACGACTACGCCGCCGCCGTCGAGCCGTACACGCTCGAGCGCGCGGAGGAGATCACCGGTGTGCCCGCGGCGTCGATCCGCGAGCTGGCGCACGCCTACGCCCGCGCCGACCGCGCCCAGATCTGCTGGACGCTGGGCATCACCGAGCACCACAACGCCGCCGACTACGTCTTCGCGCTGATCAACCTCGCGCTGCTGACCGGGCACGTGGGCCGCTACGGCTCCGGGCTGGTGCCGCTGCGCGGGCAGAACAACGTGCAGGGCGGCGGCGACATGGGTTCCATCCCGGCCAAGCTGCCCGGCGGCTACGACGTCGCCGACCCCGACGCCCGCGCCCGCTTCCGGGCCGTCTACGGCGGCAAGGAGTTCCCGGACCGCCCGGGAAGGCACCTGTCGCAGATGTTCGAGGCGATGGAGTCCGGGGAGATGACCGCGCTCTACTGCGTCGGGGAGAACCCGGCCGAGTCCGAGGCCGACGCCGCCCACGCCCGCGCCCTGCTCTCGGGCCTGGACCACCTCGTCGTGCAGGACATCTTCCGGACCGCGACCGCCGAGCTCGCCGACGTCGTGCTGCCCGCGGCCGCGGACTGGTGCGAGTACGAGGGCACCGTCACCAACTCCGAGCGGCGGGTGCAGCGCGTCCGCAAGGCCCTCGACCCGCCCGGCCTGGCCCGGCCCGACACCCACATCCTGTGCGACGTCGCGGCCCGCCTCGGCCAGGACTGGGGCATCCCGACCGCCGAGCAGGTGTGGGACGAGCTGCGGTCGGTGTCGCTGAACTGGCACCACGGCATGAGCTACGCCCGGCTCGACGCGCTCGGCGGAATCCAGTGGCCGTGCCCGGACGAGGACCACCCCGGCACGCCGCTGATGCACGCCCGGCTGTGGGCCGACGACGAGGACGAGCGCGGTGCGCCGGCGCCGTTCACACCGGTGGAGCACGTCGCCCCGGTCGACGAGCTGACCGCGGAGTTCCCGATCCGGCTCACCACGGTCCGGCTGCTCGACGCCTACAACTCCGGCGTGCAGAGCGGGGGCTACGCCTCGCCGCTGCGCCGCCGCGAGTCGCTGCGCATCGACGCCGCCGACGCCGCGGACCTCGGCGTCGCCGACGGCGACCGGGTGCGGGTGACCAGCCGGCGCGGCAGCGTCGAGGCGCCGGTGTGGGTCGACCCGTCGCTGCGGCCGGGGCTGGCGTCGTTCACCCCGCACTTCACCGAGCAGGTCGACGTGAACGTCCTGACCAACGACGCCTGGGACCCCAAGTCGGGCACCTCGGAGTTCAAGGCGACCGCGGTCCGCATCGAGAGGCTGTAGATGGACCTGCACATCTCCGCGGCGGAGCCGACCACGGCCGAGCGCGACGCCGTCGACACCGCGTTCGCGCTGCTCGCCCCGGCCGCCGCGGAGCTGACCGCCGGCGACCGGGCGACCCGCTCGCGGCACGCCGGGCACGCCGTCCGGTCGCGGCGCCACCTGCTGCTGCCGCTGCTGCACGCGGTGCACGACACCGTCGGCTGGCTCTCCGAGGGCGCGCTCGCCCACGTCGCGCGGACCCTGCAGGTGCCGCCCGCGGAGGTGTACGGCGTCGCGACCTTCTACGCGATGTTCTCCGTCGAGCCGCGCCCGCCGCGGGTGGTGCACGTGTGCGACGACGTCGCCTGCGGCCCGTCCGGCGGTGAGGAGATCCTCGCGGCCCTCGACGAGCGGCTGTCCGACGAGCGGACCTGCGTGGTGCGCAGCCCCTGCCTGGGCCTGTGCGAGCGGGCACCGGCGGTGCTGCACCAGCGCGCCGGGGAGCCCGACCTGTCACAGGCCCCGGCCACCCCGGACGGCGTGCTGGGCGCCGCGACCGCCCCCGCCGACCCGGCGGGCGCGCAGGCGGAGACCGCCGACACCGCGTTCGCCGACGCCGGGGTCTCCGCACCCCAGACGGGCACGGGCGAGCATCTGCGGCTGCTGCGCCGGGTCGGCGTCGTCGACCCGTCCTCGCTCGACGACTACCGGGCCCGCGGCGGCTACTCGGCGCTGCGCCGCGCGGTCGCGCTCGGGCCGAGCCGGGTGATCGAGGAGCTGAAGGCGTCCTCGCTGACCGGGCGCGGCGGCGCCGCGTTCCCGACCGGCGTCAAGTGGGAGACCGTCGCGGCGGCCCCGGAACGGCCGCACCATCTCGTGTGCAACGCCGACGAGTCCGAGCCCGGCACCTTCAAGGACCGGGTGCTGATGGAGGGTGACCCGTTCGGGCTGATCGAGGCGATGACGATCGCCGGCTACGTCACCGGCGCCACCGTCGGGCACCTCTACGTCCGCGGCGAGTACCCCCTGGCGACCCGCCGCCTGCAGGACGCGATCGCCGCGGCCCGCGCGCGCGGCCTGCTCGGCGGGGACGTCATGGGCGAGGGCTTCGCGTTCGACGTCGAGCTGCGCCGCGGCGCCGGCGCCTACATCTGCGGCGAGGAGACCGCGCTGCTGCAGTCGATCGAGGGGCACCGCGGCGAGCCGCGCAACAAGCCGCCGTTCCCCGCCACCGCCGGCCTGTTCGGCAGGCCGACCGCCATCAACAACGTCGAGACCCTCTACGACGTGCTCGAGGTCCTGAACATCGGCGGCGAGGCCTTCGCCGGGGTCGGCGGCGGCCGCTCGACGGGGTCGAAGCTGTTCTGCGTGTCCGGCGCCGTCGCCACGCCGGGGGTGTACGAGGTCGACTTCGGCACGACCCTGCGCGAGCTGCTCGACCTCGCCGGCGGCGTGCGCGGGGAGCTGCGCACGGTGCTGCTCGGCGGGGCAGCGGGCGGGTTCGTGCTGCCCTCGGACCTCGACGTGGCGCTGACCCTGGAGGGCGCCCGCGAGATCGGCGCCACCCTCGGCTCGGGCGTGGTGCTGGTGTTCGACACCGCCGCCGACCTGACCGGCACGCTGCGGCGGATCGCGGCGTTCTTCCGCGACGAGTCCTGCGGGCAGTGCGTGCCGTGCCGGGTCGGCACCGTCCGCCAGGAGGAGGCGCTGGCCCGGCTCGAACGCGGCGCACCGCTGGGCTCACGGGAGACCGAGCTCGCGCTGCTGTCGGACCTGGCCCGGGTGATGCGCGACGCCTCGATCTGCGGGCTCGGGCAGACCGCGCCGTCGGCGGTGCTCTCGGCGATCGACCTGGGCCTGATCGCCGCGCCGCCGCCCGCGCGCAGCAACGGACACCGGGGGACGCGATGACGACCACCAGCGGCAAGGGCCCGGCCGGACCGGGCGGCGGGTCGGGCGCGCCGGCGGCCGGCGACGTCGACGGCACGCCCGAGTCGGTCGTCACCGGCAACGGCACCCCCGGCGACGGGCCCGGTGCCGGGGAGGGCGTCGCGTCGTTGCGCCGCACCGACACCAGTCCCGGCGTCACCGTGGCCGACCCCGCGGGCACGGCCCCCGGGCCGGCCGAGCGGCTCGCCGCGGGCCCGGTGATGCTGGGGGCGATCCGGCGCACCGTCGGGCTGACGCTGGACGGCACGCAGGTCCGCGTCCCGGAGGGCACGACCATCCTGGAGGCGCTGCACGCCGAGGGCACCCCGGAGCAGGCCGACACCCCGACGCTGTGCTGGGCGCCGAACATGGACCCCATCAACGCCTGCCGGGCCTGCGTCGTCGAGGTCGAGGGGTCGCGCACGCTGGTGCCGTCCTGTGCGCGGCGCTGCGAGGACGGCATGGAGGTCCGCACCGGCACCGAGAAGGTCCGGCACAGCCGGCGGATGGTGCTGGAGCTGCTCGCGTCCTCGGCCGACATGTCCCGGGCGAGCGCGGACGTGGCCCGCTGGATGAGCGAGTACGGCGTCGACGCCGACCGCTACGGCCCGCCCGCCCCGCCGGCGGGGGAGGGGGAGCGCGACCGCCGCCACGCCGGGCACCACCGGGCCCCCGACGGGCGCACGCGGGAGACCGTCGCCCAGCCCGTGAAGATCGACAACGAGCTCTACGTGCGGGACTACTCGCGCTGCATCATGTGCTACAAGTGCACGCACGCCTGCGGGACCGACGCCCAGTTCACCTTCGCGATCGCGGCGGCCGGGCGCGGTTTCGACGCCCGCATCGCCACCGAGCACGACGTGACGCTGCCCGAGTCGGCGTGCGTGTACTGCGGCAACTGCATCGGCGTCTGCCCCACCGGGGCCCTGGTGTCGGTGGCCGAGTACGACCGGCGCGAGGCGGGGGACTGGCACCCCGAGGACGAGACGGTCACGACGACGATCTGCTCGTTCTGCGGGGTCGGCTGCAACCTGGAACTGCACGTGCAGCAGGGCGAGATCGTCAACGTCACCAGCCCGTCGGACCACTCGGTGACCCACGGGCACCTGTGCATCAAGGGCCGGTTCGGGTTCCGCCACGTGCAGAACCTGCCGGAGGGCTGAGCACCCGGTCCACGAACGCGGTCAGCTCGTCGCGCACGTGCTCGGTCACCGGGCGGTGCGGGTCGAAGCTCCACCACAGCAGGCAGCCCTGCCACTGGGTGGCCAGTGCCCCGGCGGCGACCCGGTCGCCGCCCAGGCAGCCGGCGAGCACCGCGGTGAGCGTCTCGCGCCAGGCGACGCCGCGCCGCCGGACCTGCGGGTCGCGCAGGTCCTCGCGCAGCACGAGCAGCGCGTCGGCGTAGCTGTCGATGCCGCCGTACTGCTCGGACAGCGCCACCAGGAAGGCCACCGCCCCGCCGGGGGTGGGCTCGGCGTCCGCGCCGAGCCGGGCGGTGCGGGCCTGCAGGCCGTCCCAGGCGTGCAGCAGCGCCCGGCGCAGGAGCTCCCCGCGGCCCCCGAAGCGCTGCACCAGGGTGGCCGGGGCCAGTCCGCACACGGCCGCCAGCGCGGCGAAGGTGAGCCCGCGGGGCCCGCCGTCGTGCAGGACGGCCAGGGCGTGGTCGAGCACCTCGGAGTCGGGAACCTGCTTGCGCCGGGGCATACCACCATCGTATATAAACGAATACTTGTTCATAAACGTGGAGGGCACATGTCGCTGGACGGACGGATCGCACTGGTCGCGGGGGCCACCCGGGGCGCGGGACGGGGGATCGCGGTCGAGCTCGGCGCGGCCGGGGCCACCGTGTACTGCACGGGGCGCAGCACGCGTGCCCGGCGCTCGGAGTACGACCGGCCCGAGACGATCGAGGACACCGCCGAGCTCGTGACCGCCGCGGGCGGGACCGGGATCGCGGTGCCGTGCGACCACCTCGACCCCGACGCCGTCGCCGCGCTCGTCGCGCGGATCGGGCGCGACCACGGTCGGCTCGACGTGCTCGTCAACGACATCTGGGGCGCCGAGCTGCTGGTCGAGTGGGAGGTCCCGGTGTGGGAGCACGACCTCGCCGGCGGCCTGCGCACGCTCCGCCTGGCGATCGACACCCACCTCGTCACCGCCCACCACGCCCTGCGCCTGCTCGCGGCCACCCCCGGCGGGCTGGTCGTCGAGGTCACCGACGGCACCGCGGACTACAACGCCGAGCACTACCGGCTCAACGCCTACTACGACCTGGCCAAGATCGCCCCGATCCGGCTGGCCCGCAGCTGGGCGCACGAGCTGCGCGACCACGGCGGCACCGCGGTCGCGGTCACCCCCGGCTGGCTGCGCTCGGAGATCATGCTGGACGCCTTCGGCGTCACCGAGGACACCTGGCGCGACGCCCTCGCCGCGCAGCCGCACTTCGCGATCTCGGAGACCCCGCGCTTCGTCGGGCGCGGCATCGCCGCGCTGGCCGCCGACCCCGACCGGCACCGCTGGACCGGCCGCTCCACCTCCTCGGGCGAGCTGGGACGCGTCTACGGCGTCGACGACGTCGACGGGTCGCGCCCGGACGCCTGGCGCTACGTCGTCGAGGTCCAGGACCCCGGCCGCCCCGCCGACGTCACCGGCTACCGCTGAGCGTTCACGCCGCCGCGGTCCGCGCCTCGCGGCGCTGCAGCACCAGCAGCGCCGCGAGCGCGAGCATCGCCAGCCCCGCGACCCCGGCGCAGAACACGATCCCCGCCGTGCGCAGCCCCCACGACTGGCTCGCCGCGCCGAGCCCCACCACCGGCAGCGAGATCGCCACGTAGACCACCACGAAGTACGACGACGTCGTCCCCGCCCGCTGCGCGGCCCCGACCCGGGAGTTCACCGCGGCCAGCCCCTTGGAGAACGTCATGCCCTGCCCGGCCCCGGCCACCAGCGCTCCCGCGACCAGCTCGGCCATCGAACCCTGGGCCACCGACAGCGCGACCAGCCCGGCCCCGGCGGCCAGCAGCACGCAGCCGGCGTCCAGGGTCCGGTCGGTGTCGGTGTGCTGCACCAGGATCTGGGTGACGACCGAGGCGCCCAGCAGCAGCAGCGACATCGCCCCCGCCACCGCGTGGTCGGGGTCGCCGATCAGCTCGGCGACGATCCGCGGGGACAGCGCGGTGAACAGGCCCAGCACCGCGAACCCGGCGAACCCCGCCGTCGCGGCCGGGGCGAACACCGCGCGCACCGACGGCGGGACCTCCATCCGCTGCGGCGCGAGCACCGGCCGCCGCGGCCGGTCGCGCACGGTCTCCGGCGCCGCCCACACCAGCAGCCCGCACAGCGCGACGGCGACCGCGTGCACCGCGAACGACAGGTGCAGCGGCGCGGGCAGGTACTCCACCGCCAGCCCGGCCAGTGCCGCGCCGAGCCCGAGGCCGCCGATGTTCGCCGCCGTCGCGACCGCCGGGCCGCGCGAGCGCCACGACCCGGGGGCGGCCTCGATCACCGCGGCCGTCGCGGCACCGGCGAAGATGCCGGCCGACAGCCCCGACAGCAGCCGTCCCAGCAGCAGCACCCACACCGGACCGGCCAGCAGGAACACCACGCTGCTGGCCAGCGACAGCGCCACCCCGCCGAGCAGCACGGGGCGGCGGCCCAGCTGGTCGGACCAGCGTCCGGTCACCAGCAGCGCGGCGAGCACCCCGACCGCGTAGGCGGCGAAGACGACCGTCTGCACGACCGGGGAGAAGCCGAGCTCGCGCTGGTAGAGCGCGTACATCGGGGTGGGCATCGTCGCGCCGAGCATGACGACGGCGAACGTGACGGCGAGACCGGCGAAGGCGGCGGCCGGTGGCAGGCGGCGGATGACGGACCCCTCTCGCGTTGCGCGGTGCACCGGTCATGATCGCCGACCGGCGCCCGCGGCGCAGCCCGGCCCCGCCGGGCGGTCAGGGGCGGCGCCGCAGCACGTGCAGGTCGACCCCGTGCGGCAGCGGGCGGGTGCGCACCGTCCAGTCCGCGCGGGCCGCGGCGAGCCAGCGCGGCGTCTCCGGGCGCCCCGGGTCGGCCAGCCACACCGCCGCGCGGCGGCTCGTGAGCTGCACCAGGAGCCCCAGCAGGGCATCGGCGGCGGCCGCGCCGTAGAGCACGTCCGCGGCGAGCACCAGGTCCCACCGGTGCCCGCGCACCGCCTCGGCGGGCGCGTCGAACGCCGTCGTCGCGGTCTGCAGGGTCAGACCCGCCCGGCGGGCGTTGGCCGCCACCCACGCGAGCGCGGCGGCCGACCGGTCGGTCGCGAGCACCGGTGCGGCGCCGGCGCGGGCGGCCACCAGCGACGGCAGCCCCAGCCCGCAGCCCAGCTCCAGCACCCGGCGCCCGGCCAGCCGGGCGGGCCCGGCCCCGTCGACGGCGGCGGCGAGCGCCCGACCCGCGGGCCACGGCCGCGCCCAGTGCGCCGGGTGCAGCTCCTCGACGCCCGCGGGGCCCGGCACCGGGTCCGGGGCGACGGCGTCCGGGTCGGCCGGGCGCAGCAGGGTCAGCGGGCCCCGCGGCAGCGCGAGGTGTTCCAGCACACCGGGACCGGTCGGGCCCGGCACCGCCCGGCGCACCGGCTCAGACACCGGCGCGGTGGGTGAGCCGGCCGCCGACCAGCGTCGCCGCGACCGGCATCGACCGCAGCGTCGCCGCGTCGCAGGTGGTCGGGTCGGCGTCGGTGAGGACCAGGTCCGCCCGCGCGCCCGGGGCCGGCGCGCCCGCACCGTAGGAGCCCGCCACCACCCCGGACGACGCGCCGAGCGCGGTGGCCCGGTCGATCTCCTGCTCGGGGTGCCAGCGCTCGCGCCCGTCGGCGGAGCGGTGCACGGCCGCGGCCAGGGCGATCCACGGGTCCAGCGGCGCGACGGGTGCGTCGGAGCCGAGGGCGAGGCGGGCCCCGGCCGCGTGCAGCGTCGCGAACGCGAACGCCCGCGCGGTGCGGCCCGCCCAGAGCCGGTCGGCGACGTCGCGGTCGTCCAGCGCGTGCTCGGGCTGCACGCTCGCCACGAGGCCCAGCTCGGCGAAGCGGGGCACGTCCTCGCCGGTCAGCAGCTGGGCGTGCTCCACCCGCCCGCGGGCACCGGTCGCGGCGAACGCGTCGAGGACCAGGGTGTTGGCGTGGTCGCCGATGGCGTGCAGCGCGGCGTCGAGCCCGCCCGCGTGTGCCCGCGCCAGCAGCGGCCGCAGCTGCGCCGGCGGTACCAGCAGCAGCCCACACGGGTGCTCCAGCGGGTTCCGCGGCGGCGCGGGGTAGGGGTCGTAGCAGTAGGCGGTGCGGGTGTTGAGCGAGCCGTCGGTGATGACCTTCAGCGGCCCGGCGGTGAGCAGCCCCCCGGTGCCCTCGACGACGTCGCCGGTGCGCAGCCCGGTCGCGAGCGCGTCGTCGAGGCGCTCGGGCCACACCGACGCCTCCACCCGCAGCCCGGTGACACCGGCGTCGATGCGGCGCCGCCAGTCCGGCAGCGACCACGGCGCCTCGAAGTCGACGATCCCGACCACTCCCCGCGCCGACGCCGCGGCGGCCGCGTCGGCGACGAAGCCGTCCAGCACGGCGTCGGGCACGTCCTGCAGCGCGACGGTGACGGCGAAGAACTCCGACTCCCGGATGCGCCCGGTCGGGTGGCCACGGTGCCCGAAGCGCTCCAGCGCGGGCCCGTTGAGCCAGCCCTGGTGCAGGTCGCCCGACACCAGCACCACGGGGACGTCCGCGGTGCCCGGGCCGTGCAGGCCGTCGAGCAGGTCGCGGTGCGCCTCGTCGGGCCACAGCGCGTCGCGGAAGCCGAACCCGACCAGCACCTCACCGGGCTCCGGGGGAGCGGACGCGAGCCGCGTGGCGACCAGCGCGGCGCAGTCGGCCGCGGACCGCGCGCCGGACAGGTCCAGCCGGCGCCGCGCCAGCGCCCACTGCGCCATGTGCACGTGGTGGTCCCACAGGCCCGGCAGCAGGGCGCGGCCGTCGGCCTCGACCACCTCGGCGCCGCCCGGGTCCAGCCCGGGACCGACGGCGAGCACCCGGCCCTCGCCCAGCAGGACGTCGACGGGATCGGCGAGGCCGTCGCAGCCGGGCAGCAGGGGCCGGACCGACCGCAGCAGCACGCCCGTCACCCCTGGTAGGGCCGGTCGCGCCCGGTCCAGCGGTCCTCGTCGCGGCGGTAGACCGGGATCGGCTTCTCCGCCACGCGGAAGGTGTAGCGGCCCGCCTCCTCGACGACCTCGCCGTCGGTGGCCAGCATGCTCGGCTCCAGCAGCTCGACGTCCAGGCGCGACACCTCCCGCTGGTGGTACACGCGGCTGTGCCCGAGCGCGCCCAGGATCAGCGCGAGGACCACCCGGAGCCGGGAGAACCGGACGTCGGCGCGCAGCCAGCGCACGTCGAGCAGGCCGGAGTCCAGCGTCGGGCGCCACGCCGGCACCGCGCCGCGCGGGAAGTAGGGCCCGTTGCCCACGAACAGGAACCACACCTTGTACCAGCGGTCCTCGATCTTGACGCTGATCTTCTCCGAGCGCTGCAGCACGGTGATCAGCGCCGCGGCGAAGGCGGGCCACTTGCCGTAGCGGGGCTGCCACTGCTCGCGCAGCCGGACCAGCTCGGGGTAGGAGCCGATCGAGGCGGTGTTGATGAAGTAGCGGGTCCGCGTGACCGAGACGTCCTCCGGGTCGTCCAGGCGCCCGGGGTGCGCCTCGACCAGCGCCAGGTCGACCGCGACGGCCTCGCCGGCCTGGGTGGCGTCGACGGCCTCCTGGGTGTCGTAGACGCCGACGTCGCGGGCGAAGTGGTTCAGCGTCCCGCCCGGCACGACGACCAGCGGGAGCCCGTGCCGGTCGGCGACCGACGCCGCCGTGGCCACGGTGCCGTCGCCGCCGGCGACGCCGACCGCGCGGACCCACTGCCCGCGCTCGCGCAGCGCGTCCTCCAGCATGTCCTCGACCTTGACCCCGTCGCCGACGACGAGGTGGTGCGCGGCGGGCAGCCGCTCGCGGACCTCCTCGGACACGTCGTGGTCGGGCGGGCCGGAGAACGGGTTCGACACGATGACCAGGCCCTCGCCCTGGGGGAGCACCGGCACGGTGTCCATCGGGCGGGCCCGGGCCTCGTCGGAGGGCCGGACCGGCCACCAGCGCCGGGTGGCCTGCGCGACGCCGGTGCCGATGGCCGCACCGACGAGCACGTCGGAGGTCCAGTGCACGCCCACGTGCACCCGCGACCACCCGACCAGCACCGCCAGCGGCACGACGACCGGGGCGGCGCGCCGGTTCTCCATCACCACCGCGGTCGCGAACGCCGCGGCCGAGGCCGCGTGCCCCGACGGGAACGACGACGACGACGGCGGGTCGGCCACCGTCCGGTACACCGGAAGCTCGGCCGCGGCCGGGCGCCGCCGCGGCAGCAGCGGCTTCAGCACGGCGTTCGCGGTGAAGCTGGTGAGCGCGATCGAGGCGACCCCGCGCAGCGCGGCCTGGCGCCCCGCGCCCTTGCGGGCGGCGAGCAGCGCGGCGATCGCGAACCACAGCACGCTGTGGTCGGCGGTGCGGGTCAGGCGGCGCAGGGAGGTGTCCACCCGGCTGGGCGGGCGGCTCGCGATGAAGTCGGTGACGGCCTTGTCCGCCCGCGAGACGGAGTCGACGCTCCTGTCCAACCGGCGGGACCGACGTGCGACGCGCTCGAACCATCCACTCACAGTCGTGACACTAGAGGGGGTCGGACGCATACCCTGAAGGGCATGCAGCGTCGGATCTTCGGGGTCGAGACGGAGTTCGGTGTCACGTGCACCTTCCACGGGCAGCGCCGACTGTCCCCGGACGAGGTGGCGCGCTACCTCTTCCGGCGGGTGGTGTCGTGGGGCCGCTCCTCCAACGTCTTCCTCCGCAACGGTGCCCGTCTCTACCTCGACGTCGGGTCGCACCCCGAGTACGCCACCGCCGAGTGCGACTCGCTGACCCAGCTCGTGTCGCACGACAAGGCCGGTGAGCGCATCCTCGAGGACCTGCTCGTCGACGCCGAGCGCCGGCTGGTCGACGAGGGCATCGGCGGCGACATCTACCTGTTCAAGAACAACACCGACTCCGCGGGCAACTCCTACGGCTGCCACGAGAACTACCTGGTCGCCCGGCAGGGCGAGTTCTCCCGCATCGCCGACGTCCTGCTGCCCTTCCTGGTCACCCGCCAGCTCGTCTGCGGCGCCGGCAAGGTCCTGCAGACCCCGCGCGGCGCCGTCTACTGCCTGTCCCAGCGCGCCGAGCACATCTGGGAGGGCGTCTCCTCGGCGACCACCCGCTCGCGCCCGATCATCAACACCCGCGACGAGCCGCACGCCGACGCCGAGCGCTACCGCAGGCTGCACGTCATCGTCGGCGACTCCAACATGTCCGAGGTGACGACCCTGCTCAAGGTCGGGTCGGCCACCCTGGTGCTGGAGATGATCGAGGCCGGCGTCCAGTTCCGGGACTTCACCCTGGACAACCCGATCCGGGCGATCCGCGAGATCAGCCACGACCTCACCGGGCGGCGCCCGGTGCGGATGGCCGGGGGACGCGAGGCCAGCGCACTGGACATCCAGCGCGAGTACCACGCCCGCGCCGTGGAGTACCTCGCCGCGAACGGGCACGCCGACCCGGCGATGGCGCGCGTGGTCGAGCTGTGGGGCCGCACGCTCGACGCCGTCGAGTCCCAGAACCTGTCGCTGATCGACCGCGAGATCGACTGGGCCATCAAGCACCGACTGGTGGAGCGCTACCGCGCCCGGCACGACCTGGAGCTGTCCAGCGCCCGCGTCGCCCAGCTGGACCTCGCCTACCACGACGTCCGCCGGGGCCGCGGCCTCTACGACATGCTGCAGCGCAAGGCACTGGTGGACCGGGTCACCGACGACGGCGAGATCGAGGCGGCCAAGGACACCCCGCCGCAGTCGACCCGGGCCAAGCTGCGCGGGGACTTCATCGCCGCCGCGCAGGCAGCCGGCCGCGACTTCACCGTCGACTGGGTGCACCTGAAGCTGAACGACCAGGCCCAGCGCACCGTCCTGTGCAAGGACCCGTTCCGCGCCGTCGACGAGCGCGTGGACCGGCTGATCGCCTCGCTGTGACCGCCGTCCCCGGGGGTGGGTCCGTGCCCGCCCCCGGGGCGCCGGCTCATTCCGGCTGCGCGACCCGCCCGAACCGGGACTCCGACGGGTCGGCGAACACGTGCAGCCCGAAGCGGCGCGACAGCTCCCGGCACACCGCGACGCCGCGCACCGAGTTGCCGTGCCGGTCCAGCCCGGGGGAGTAGACGCCGAGCCCGAACCAGCGCGGCAGCACGCCCATGATCCCGCCGGAGACCCCGCTCTTGGCGGGGATGCCGACGTCGTGCGCCCACTCGCCGGCCGCGTCGTACATGCCGCACATGCTCATCACGCTGACCACCGTGCGCAGGTGCTCGCGCGGCAGCGCGCGCTCACCGGTCAGCGGGTTCACCCCGCCGTTGGCCAGCGTCGCCCCCATCGCCGACAGCTCCGGTGCGGTGACGGCGATCGAGCAGGCGGCCAGGTACACGTAGAGGTTGTCGTCGATGTCGCCGTGCAGCATCCCGAGGCTGCGCATCAGGTAGGACAGCCCGAGGTTGCGGTCGTTGGCGACGAGCTGCTCCTCCAGCACGCGCGCGTCGATCTGTAGGCCGGGGTTGCCGGTGAACAGCCGGTCGCGCTCCAGCAGCCGCTGCGCCCGCTCCTCCTTCGACCCGCCCCGCACCAGGTTCGCGGCGACCAGCGCACCGGCGTTGATCATGGGGTTGAACGGCCGGTTGCGCGCCTCGTCGAAGGTGATCGAGTTGAACGGGTCCCCGGACGGCTCGACGCCCACCCGGTCCAGCACCGCGTCCAGGCCGTGGTCCTCCAGCGCCAGGGCGTAGGTGAAGACCTTCGAGATCGAGTGCAGCGGGAACCGGACGTCGCAGTCGCCGACCTGCCAGCGGGTCCCGTCGACGTTCGTGCCGGCCAGCCCGAACTCCCCGGCGCGGGCCTCCATCTCCGGCGGGTAGTAGCTGACGACCTCCTCGCCGGGCAGCAGGATCCCGGCGGTCGCGGTGCAGGAGCGCTGCAGCTCCTCGAACTGGCGCTGCACCAGGTCCTGTTCGTCCTGCGCGACCATGGCGTCCCTTTCCGTCTGCGGTGTCCGGTCGCACCGTAGCGGCGTGGGCCGCGGCGGGCCTCTCAGTCGCCCGGGCCCCGCTGGGCCGGGATCGTCCGCCCGCGCCGCCACAGCCGCTCCCAGCCCATGTCCGCGAAGCACGGGCCCTGGGTGGCCTCGGAGAACTTGATGTCGTTGTGCCCGGCGTTCCACTCCAGCACGACGGGGTGCCCGCCCGCGTCGACGGTCAGGTCCCACCCCACGCACCGGGCGAAGGGCATCCGCCGGTGCAGCTCCAGCACGGCGCCGGTGCAGGCCGCGAAGCCGGGCACGGTGAGCCCGGCGAACCCGGCCCCCGAGTCCGGGTGCGCCGCCACCGTCGTCCAGCGCGGCGTGAAGCCCTCCGCGGCGAGCCGCCCGTCGGTGGTGCCGACGGCGACGCGCACGTGGCTGTCGGAGCGCACGTGGGTGTCCGCGGCCCGCCCGAAGCGCAGGTACGCCGCCCGCACCGACGCGTTCCCGTCGTCGGTGACCGCGGTGGTGACGCGCACCGTCGCCACCGAGTCCGGGGTGACCGCCGCCAGCACCGGGTGCTGCTCGACCCAGCTCTGGAACACCCCCGACGGCAGCGTCGCGAGCGCGGCGGGGTCGAACGTGGAGCGGTGCAGGACCCGCACCCCGGCGCCCTGGATGGAGTCGTCGGACTTGAACACCGCACGGTCCGCGCCGTCGAACAGCGCCGCGGCGAGGTCGGCGCGGTCCAGGTGCTGCAGGTCGCGGCCGTAGAGGCCGCCGTTGACCCAGTAGGCGACGTCGGCGATCAGGTCGGACTGCAGCAGCCGCCGCGAGAGCGGCTTGAGCTTGGACACCTCGCCGTAGGGGCCCTGCACCGCGGGCAGCACGACGCGGCCGTAGTAGTTGTCCGGGATCCACCCCTCCCGGAAGCGCCCGGCGACGGCGGCGTAGACCCGCAGCCACGGGGCGTAGCCGCGCCAGCCCAGCACGTCGCCCGCCCAGTCGTCGCACTGCTGCGCGACCGCGCCGGGCAGCGGGCCGCGGTCGGCCTCGATCGTGGCCAGCAGGCGCGCCGCCTCGCTGCGGTGCCTGCGGTGGAACCGGTAGGCGAAGGCGCTGCGCGCGGCCCGCTCGGCGACGGCTTCCAGCGATGTCATGCGGCGCACTCCCGTGTGTCGTCGTGGAACGACACCCTGGCACGGGACCGGCCCGGGGGACACCCGATCGGGGGACGCCGCGCCGGGTCGCGGGCGCCGCGGGAGCTCAGAGGCCGTCGGGCAGCCAGCCGTCGCCGGAGGGGTACATCTCGGTGGCGTCGGCGTCGCGCCGCCCGGGCCGCACGATCCGGCCCAGCCGCGACTCCGAGGGGTCGGCGAACACGTGCAGCCCGAACCGGTCGGAGAGCTCCCGGCAGACCGCGACGCCGCGCGCGGAGTTCCCGTGCCGGTCCAGCCCGGGGGACCACACGCCGACCCCGATCGCGTCCGGGATCGCGGCCAGGATCGCCCCGGAGACGCTGGACTTGGCCGGGATGCCGACGTCGTAGGCCCACTGCCCGGCCGCGTCGTACATGCCGCACATGCTCATCACGCTCAGCACGTCGCGGGTGTAGGTGCGCGGCAGCGCCGGGACCCCGGTGAACGGGTTCGCGCCGCCCCGGGCCAGGGTCGCGGCCATCGTCGACAGCTCGGCCGCGGTCACCGTCACCGAGCAGGCGGCCAGGTAGACGTAGAGGTTGTCCTCGATGTCGCCGTGCAGCATCCCGAGGCTGCGCATCAGGTAGGACAGCGAGGTGTTGCGGTCGTTGGAGACCAGCTGCTCGGCGAGCACGTCCTCGTCGACGGCCAGGTCGGGGTTGCCCGCGTAGATCCGCAGCCGGGTGAGCAGCCGCTCGACCTTCTCCTCCTTGGACCCGCCGTGCACCAGGTTCGCCGCGACCAGCGCACCGGCGTTGATCATCGGGTTGAACGGCCGGTGGTTGACCTCGTCGAAGGTGATCGAGTTGAACGGGTCGCCCGACGGCTCGACGCCGACCCGCAGCAGGACCTCCTCGCGCCCGTTGTCCTCCAGCGCCAGGCCGTAGGTGAAGACCTTGGAGATCGAGTGCAGCGGGAAGCGCACGTCGGCGTCGCCGACCGTCCAGCGGGTGCCCTCGACGTCGGTGGCGGCCAGCCCGAACAGGTGCGCCTGCGCGGCCATCGACGGCGGGTAGTAGGCGACCACGCGCGCGTCCGGGACACCGCCCGGGCGCCCGAGGGTCCGGTGCAGCTCGTCGAGCTGCAGCTGCACGATCTCGCGCTCGGTCTGCTCCATCCCGCCCCTCCGCCGGACGCCCGGCGGCGGGCCCGCCCCACGACCGGTGCGTGGCGGAACCTAGATCACACCCCGGTGCTCACTCGATCCCGGGCATGATCCGGCGGCGCAGCTCGGCGAGCTCGTCCTGTACGTCCGGGTCCGCCGGGCCCGCCTTCTCCGGGGCCGGGGCGATGCCCATCGAGCGCAGCAGCTGCGTCGCCGCCACGGCCGGGTCGCCGGCCCCGCCCAGCGCGGGGTGCAGCCCCTCTCCGGCGAGATGGTGGAACACGAGGTTCACCACGGTCCACGGGTTGAAGGTCTCCTGCTCACCGGACATGCGCCACCTCCACGGCCGGTACGGCCGCGGTGCCGCACCCCCGCCGAGCCTGGTCCCCGGTACGACGGCCGGTCAACGACCCTGTCGCAGGATGAGACACCCGGTCGCGGCCGGCCGTGCCCGCCGGTGCGGGCCCTCCGGCCCGGCCGGGCGGGCCTGGCTACGATGCCGGTCGTGTCCGCCGCCCGCGCCGAGCGACTGGTCAACCTGGTGCTGTGCCTGATGTCGACGCGCCAGTACCTGACCGCCGAGCGGATCCGCTCGATCGTGCCCGGCTACGCCGAGGCGGCCGGCGACGAGGCGTTCTTCCGCATGTTCGAGCGGGACAAGGCCGAGCTGCGCGAGCTGGGTGTGCCGCTGGAGACCGGGCACACCTCGGTGTTCGACACCGTCGAGGGCTACCGCATCGCCCGCGCCGACTACGAGCTCGGCGAGATCGAGCTCGCCCCCGACGAGGCCACCGCCGTCGCCCTCGCGGGCAACCTGTGGGACTCCCCGGAGCTGTCCGGCGCGGCGCACGGGGCGCTGGTCAAGCTGCGCGCGGCCGGCGTCGAGGTCGCCGAGACCCCGGCCGCGGCGATCGCGCCCGGCGCGGCCGCCGGCGAGCCCGCGCTCGCCCCGCTGCTGGCCGCGGTGCGCACCGGGCGCGTCGTCGGGTTCGACCACCGCCGCGGCGGCCCCACCGGGGAGGCGGTGCACCGCACCGTCGAGCCCTGGGGGGTGGTGTCCTTCCGGGGCCGCTGGTACCTGGTCGGGCACGACCGCGACCGCGACGACGTCCGCTGCTTCCGGCTCTCGCGCATCGACGGCGCGGTCCGCGCCACCGGCCCGGAGGGCGCGGTGCGGATCCCGGACGGCGTCGACCTGCGCGCGCTGGTGCGGGCCTCGGCCGGCCCGCGCCCGGTGTCGGGCACCGCCCGGGTGTGGGTCGCCGCGGGCCGGGCCACGGGGCTGCGCCGCACCGGACGCGAGCGGGGCCCGCTCACCCGCGCCGGGCGCGACGGCGTCGAGATCGAGCTGGACGTGCGCGACCCCGCCGTGGTCGCGCGCTGGCTCGCCGGGCACGGCCCGGACGTCGCCGTCCTGGACCCGCCGGAGCTCGCCGCCGCCGTGCGCGCGCTGTGGACCGCAGCACTCGGCCCGGCGGCGACCGGGACGGGGACGGGCCGGTGAGCCGCCAGGGGGTCGCGCAGCGCCTGCCCCGGCTGCTGTCGCTGGTGCCCTACCTGCGGGCGCACCCCGGCGTGCCGGTCGCGGAGGCGGCCGCCGACTTCGGCGTCGACGAGCGGCAGCTCCGCAAGGACCTCGAGCTGCTGTGGATGTGCGGGCTGCCCGGCTACGGCCCCGGTGACCTCGTGGACCTGTCCTTCGCCGGGGACACCGTGGACGTCGTGTTCGACGCCGGGCTGACCCGCCCGCTGCGCCTGACCACCACCGAGGCGACCGCGCTGCTGGTCGCGCTGCGGATGCTGCACCAGACCGCCGGGGTGGTGGACTCCGACGCCGTCGGGCGCGCGATCGCGAAGGTCGAGGCCGCGGTGGGGGAGGCCGCCGGCCCGGGCGGGCTCGTCACCGTCGAGCCCGGCATCGGCGAGCGGGAGACGACCGCGGTGGTGCGCCGGGCGCTGGAGTCCGGCCGGGCGCTGCGGATCGTGTACTTCACCGCGGGCCGCGACGCCGTCTCGCGCCGCGACGTCGACCCGATGCGGCTGGTCGTGACCGGGGGGCGCGGCTACCTGGAGGCGTGGTGCCGGCGCGCGGAGGACGTGCGGCTGTTCCGGCTCGACCGCGTCGAGCAGGCGCAGGAGCTCGACGAGCCCGCCCGCGCACACCCCGAGGCCCGGCCCACGGACGTCTCGCACGGGCTGTTCAGCCCGCGCGCGGAGCACCGCTTCGCCGTGCTGGAGCTCGGGCCCGAGGCGCACTGGGTCGCCGAGTACTACCCGGTCGACGAGATCCGCACCGGCCCGCCGCCCGCCCCCGACGACGGCGCGGCCGTCGAGGGCGACCTGCCGCCCGGGACCCCGCAGCGGGCCGCGGCGGCGCCCCCGGGCGACGGGCGGCTGCGGGTGCTGCTGCGCTTCGCCGACGACGACTGGCTGGTCCGCCTGGTGCTCGGCCTCGGCGGGGCGGCGCGCATCGTCGACCCGCCCGCGCTGGCGGCGGCGGTGCGCGAGCGTGCCCGCGCCGCGCTGCACGTCGCCGACGCGCCGTGACCGTGCGTGCCGCCCGCCGACACCCGGCCGGGGGCCGCGCGTCCGGCACGTGAACACGGGGTGACCGCGGGCACCGACGGCGGCGGGGGGACCGGGACGACCCCGTACCCGTGTCTACACTCGGGACGGACCCGGCACGACGACGACGAGGTGGACCCCATGCCCGGTGGCTACGAGTGGCTGATCATCATCGCCGTTCTGCTCCTGCTGTTCGGCGCCAAGAAGCTGCCCGAGATGGCACGGTCGGTCGGCCAGTCCGCCCGCGTGTTCAAGGGTGAGATGAAGGGCCTCAAGGACGACGACGCCCGCGCCAAGCAGGCCGACGAGCCCGCCCGCACCCAGGAGCTCCCGCCGGCGGCGCCGCAGCAGACCCCGCCCGCGGCCGCCCCGCAGGCCCAGCCCCCGGCCGCGCCGCAGTCGACCGACCGCGGCACCGGCCAGGCGTCCTGAGGCAGCCGCCGCCGTGAAGGCCCCGTTCCGTCGGAAGCGCAGGCTCAACCCCGACGGGACCATGACCCTGATCGAGCACCTCTACGAGCTGCGCAACCGGCTCGGCATCTCGATCGTCGCGATCGTGGTGACGACGGTGTTCGGCTACATCTGGTTCGAGGTCGCGTTCTTCGGCCTCCCCAGCCTCGGTGAGCTGCTCAAGGAGCCGTACTGCTCGCTGCCGGCGTCGTCGCGGGCGTCGCTGACGGCCGACCCGAACACCTGCACCCTGCTGGGCACCACGCCGTTCGACCAGTTCATGCTGCGCCTGAAGGTCGGGGCGACGGCCGGGGTGATCCTGGCCTGCCCGGTGTGGCTCTACCAGCTGTGGGGCTTCATCACCCCGGGCCTGCTGAAGAAGGAGCGCCGCTACGCGCTGGGCTTCGTCTCGGTGGCCGCGGTGCTGTTCGTCGCGGGCGCGGTGCTGGCCTACCTGATCATCCCGCAGGCGCTGGGCTTCCTGCTCACCATCGGCAGCGAGATCCAGACGACCGCGCTGACCGGCACGTCGTACTTCTCGCTGGTCGTGAACCTGATCGTCATCTTCGGGGTCAGCTTCCTGATCCCGCTGCTGGTGGTGGCGCTCAACGCCGCCGGGGTCGTGTCCTACGAGCTGCTGCGCAGGAGCCGCCGCGGGCTGGTCTTCGGCCTGTTCTGCTTCGCCGCGATCGCCACCCCCGGCCAGGACCCGATCTCGATGCTGGCGCTGGCGTTCGCGCTGACCCTGCTGTTCGAGGCCGCGATCCAGGTCTGCCGGATCACCGACCGGCGGCGCGCGCGGCGCCGCGCGGCCGAGGGCTGGGACTCCCTGGACCCGGACGAGCCCTCCCCGCTGGACGTGACGCCGTCGCGGATCGACGGGCCGTCCGACGTCGGCGGGCCGTCGGAGGTCTCCGCGCCGGCCCCCGTCCCGGCCGCCGTCCCGGTGATCGGGCGCGCCGCGGACCGCCCGTCCTCGGCCGGCCCCCCGGCGTCCACGGGCAACGGCGCCGGCCCCGTCGCGCCGGCCCCGCCCGCCGAGCCGCCCCGCTACGACGACATCACCTGATCACCGGCTGCGCAGCGGTGGCGCGGCCCCGGCCCGTGGTCCCGCCGCGCCCCGGCGCGGCGGGCCCTGCGTAGGCTGCCACCGGACCGGACGGCGGCACGGTGAGGAGCGGGTCGGAGACAGATGAAGTACAACCGGGTGGTCATCAAGCTCAGCGGCCAGGCGATGGCCGGGGCCGACGGCTTCGGGTTCTCCGCACAGGCCCTCGCCCACCTCGCCGACCAGATCCGGCAGATGCGCGCGCTCGGCGTGCAGGTCGCGGTCGTCGTCGGCGGGGGGAACGTCTTCCGCGGCAACCGGTCGGAGACCTGGGGGATCGACCGCGTCGAGGCCGACAACATCGGCATGCTCGGCACCGTCATCAACGGGCTGCTGCTGCGCGGCAAGCTGTCCGCGGGCGGTGAGGACAACGTCCGCGTCATGACCGCCATCCCGATCAACGCCGTCGCCGAGCCGTTCCTGCGGCTGCGGGCCAAGCGGCACCTGGAGAAGGACGCGATCCTGATCTTCTCCGGCGGCAACGGGCAGCCGTTCATCACGACCGACTACCCGAGCGTGCAGCGCGCACTGGAGATCGGCGCCGACGCGCTGCTGGTCGCCAAGCACGGCGTCGACGGCGTGTACGACACCGACCCGCGCACCAACCCCGATGCGCGCCGCTACGAGCGCCTGCCGTACGACGAGGTGCTGTCGCGCCGGCTCGCGGTGATGGACCAGACCGCGTTCATCCTGGCCCGCGACCACGGTCTGCCGCTGCACGTGTTCGACATCGAGAAGGACGGCCTGATGGCCGCGATCTGCCGCGGCGAGCACCACGGCACCGAGATCAACGCCGACATCGTCGAGCCGGAGTTCGCCCGCGCGGAGTAGCGCGGGGCGGCGCCCGGCCGGTGCGCAGCGGCCGGGCGGGGTACGGCGCCCCGGTCCCGGCCCGGTCGTGGCGCGGCTCACCGCGTGACGGCGCGTGCTGTCGGCGCCGTGTGACAGCCTGGGGCCGTGACTGGTTCCGCCGCCGACCCGGCCGCCGCGTACGCGGCGGCGAAGGCCCGCGCCGCGTACCCGCGGCTGGCCGAGTTCACCGGCCTGATGCCCTTCGACCTGGACCCGTTCCAGCGCGAGGCCTGCGAGGCCCTGGAGGACGGCCACGGCGTCCTGCTCTGCGCGCCGACCGGCGCCGGCAAGACCGTCGCCGGGGAGTTCGCGGTGCACCTGGCCCTGTCCGAGGGCCGCAAGTGCTTCTACACCACCCCGATCAAGGCGCTGTCGAACCAGAAGTACGCCGACCTGGTCCAGCGCTACGGCGCCGACGCCGTCGGGCTGCTCACCGGGGACACCGCCGTCAACGGCGACGCCCAGGTGGTCGTGATGACCACCGAGGTGCTCCGCAACATGATCTACGCCGACTCCGACGCCGCGGCGAACCGGCGCCTGGACCACCTCGGCTACGTCGTGATGGACGAGATCCACTACCTCGCCGACCGGTTCCGCGGCGCGGTGTGGGAGGAGGTCATCCTCCAGCTGCCCGAGCACGTCGCCGTCGTCGGCCTGTCGGCCACGGTGAGCAACGCCGAGGAGTTCGGCGACTGGCTGGTCGAGGTCCGCGGCGACACCCGCGTCGTGGTCGACGAGCACCGCCCGGTGCCGCTGTGGCAGCACATGATGGTCGGCAACCGCATGTTCGACCTGTTCGGGGAGCGGCGCGCACCCGGCGACGCCGGCGGCGCCGCGCTCGTCGTCGACCCGGAGCTGCTGCGCCACACCCGCGAGATGCAGCGCCGCGACTCCGCCGGCGCCCGCTCCGCCGACCGGGCCGGGGACCGCGGGCCGCGCGGGCGCGGCGGCCCGGGGCGGGGGGCCGGGCGCGGCGGCGACGGGCGCCGCCGGACCCGCGGCGGGCAGCCGGACTCGAAGGCCGTCGTCGGGCGCGGGCCGGGCGGGCCGGGGCGCGGCGGCGGGTTCCGCCCGCCGTCGCGGGTGCAGGTCATCGACCGGCTCGACCGCGAGGGCCTGCTCCCGGCGATCACCTTCGTGTTCTCCCGGGCCGGGTGCGACGCCGCGGTCGGACAGTGCGTGCGGGCCGGGGTGCGGCTCACCGAGCCCGACGAGGTGGACGAGATCCGCCGGATCGTCGAGAAGCACACCGGTGACCTGCCGCAGGCCGACCTGGGGGTGCTCGGCTACTGGGAGTGGCGCGACGCCCTCGAGCGCGGGATCGCCGCCCACCACGCCGGGCTGCTGCCGGCGTTCAAGGAGACCGTCGAGGAGCTGTTCGTCGCCGGGCTGGTGCGCTGCGTGTTCGCCACCGAGACCCTGGCGCTGGGCATCAACATGCCCGCCCGCACCGTCGTCCTGGAACGGCTGGTGAAGTACAACGGCGAGGCCCACGTCGACCTGACCCCGGGGGAGTACACGCAGCTCACCGGGCGCGCCGGGCGGCGCGGGATCGACGTCGAGGGCCACGCCGTCGTGCTGTGGACCCCCGGCATGGACCCGGAGCAGGTCGGTGGCCTGGCCTCCACCCGCACCTACCCGCTGCGCAGCTCGTTCCGCCCGGTCTACAACATGTCGGTCAACCTCGTCGGCCGGCTGGGCACCGACGCGGCGAGCGAGCTGCTGGAGCGGTCCTTCGGCCAGTTCCAGGCCGACCGCTCGGTGGTCGGCCTGGCCCGGCGCATCGACCGCGACACCGAGGCGCTGGCCGGCTACCGCGAGGCCATGACCTGCCACCTCGGCGACTTCGCCGAGTACGCCGACCTGCGCCGCCGGATCTCCGAGCGGGAGAGGTCGCTGCGCCGCCAGAACACCGCCGCGGCCCGCGACGAGGCCGCCGAGTCGCTGCGCGAGCTCCGCCCGGGCGACGTGATCGCGGTGCCCTCGGGCAAGCGGGCCGGGATCGCGGTCGTGCTGGACCCGGGCATCGGGGCGGTGTCGGCCGCCGGGCGCGACGCCGAGCCGCGTCCGCTGGTCTGCACCGAGGACCGGTGGGCCGGGCGCCTGTCCTCCGCCGACTTCCCCGACGCCGTCGAGGTGCTGGGCCGGATCAAGCTGCCCAAGCGGGTCGAGCACCGCTCCCCGCAGGTCCGCCGGGACCTGGCGTCCTCGCTGCGCGCCTCGCGGCTCGGCGAGGGCCGGGCCGCGACCGGGCGGCGGCGCCGGCACGGCGTGAACGACGACCCGGAGCTGGCGACGCTGCGCCGCGCCCTGCGGGCACACCCCTGCCACGGCTGCGACGACCGCGAGGCCCACGCCCGCTGGGGCGAGCGGTACGCCCGGCTCGACCGCGAGGTCGAGACGCTGCGCCAGAAGGTGCGCGCGACGACCCACTCGCTGGCCCGCGCGTTCGACCGGATCCGGGCGCTGCTCACCGAGCGCGGCTACCTCGTGCCCGCCGGGCAGGGCTCCACCGGCGAGGAGGAGATCACCGACCACGGGCGCGTCCTGGCCCGGCTGTGGGGCGAGTCCGACCTGCTCGCCGCCGAGTGCCTGCGCCACGGCGCCTGGGAGGGACTGGAGCCCGACGAGCTCGCCGCGGTGGTGTCCGCGCTGGTCTACGAGTCCCGCCGCGACGACGCGCCGATGCCGCGGCTGCCCGCCGGGCCGGTCAGCGACGCGCTGGAACGCACCGTGCGGCTCTGGGAGGATCTCGACGCCGACCAGCGCCGCCACAAGGCCGAGCGCACCCGGGCACCCGACCTGGCCTTCGCCTGGCCGATGCACCGGTGGGCCCGCGGGGAGTCCCTGGCGCAGGTGCTGGAGGCCGCGGAACGGAACGGGCACGAGCTGTCCGCGGGCGACTTCGTACGCTGGGCACGGCAGGTCCTCGACCTGCTCGACCAGATCGCCGGTGTGGCGGGCCGGTCGAGCGCGGTCGGGAAGGCCGCGCACCGGGCCTCCGGTGCGGTACGCCGCGGCGTGGTCGCGGCGGGGATGCAGTGAGCCCGGCACACCGGGCGACGACGAGAGACGGACGGGCGGACGAGTAGGCGATGAGCAACCCGCAGGGACCGGAGCGGCACCGCGAGGACGCCGCGGAGCGGACCGGGGAGATCCCCGCCTGGGGCACGCCACCGCCCGGCGGCTGGGGCGAGGACCCGGCCGCCACCGGCGCGTGGTCGCCGGAGCACGACCAGCGGGCCGGCTGGGCCGACCCGGGTGCCGACGCCGGGTGGGACCCGTCCGCGGCCCGGCAGGACGCCGGCCGCGACCCCGGTGCGGCCGAGCCGCTGTGGGGCGACGAGGGCACCGGCGACGACGACGGCTGGGCCGTCCCGACCGGGCGCCGCCGCCGGCGTCGCGCCGCCGAGGCCGACGCGCCCACCGAGGCCGTGCCGACCACCTCGCCCGCCGCGGCCCGGGGCGAGGACGCCCGACCGGGCGCCGCGTCCGACGGCAGCTGGGGCGGTGGGGCCTGGGAGAACCCGGGCACCGGCGGCGAGCAGCCCTGGGTGTCGCGCGACGCGGTGCAGGGGCCGTCACGGACCCGGCTCTACGTCCTGGCCGGGATCGGCGCCGTCGTGGTCGCCGCGCTCGTACTCGGGTCCCTGTTCTGGACCGGGGTGCTCGGCAGCGACACCCTCGACCGGACCGCGCTGCAGGCCGGGGTGAACCAGGTCCTGAGCCGCGACTACGGCCTGCAGGTCGGCGAGGTCGCCTGCCCCGACGACGTCGCGGTCTCGGCGGGGACCCGGTTCACCTGCCAGGCCGTCGTCGACGGCGAGCAGGTCGAGGTGCCGGTCGTGGTCACCAGCGACCAGGGCGACTACCAGGTCTCGCGGGTCTGACCGGGCCCCGGCCGCGCGCCACCGGGCCCGAATCCGGTGGCGCGCACCCCCTGCGGGCAGCAGGCTCGGCGGCTGTGAGCCCCGAGCCCCCCGCATCCCCGCACGCCGTCCGCACCCTGACCGACCCCGCCGAGCGCCGCCGGGCCTTCGACCTGTTCCTGTCCACGCTGCACCACGGCCCGCTGACCGACGAGGCGTGGGAGGCCCACGGGCACGCCCCCGACGAGCACTGGCTCGGCCTCGACGGCGACGGCCCGGACGACCCGGTCGGCTCCGCGTACTCGTTCCCGACCCGGCTGACGCTGCCCGGCGGGGCCGTGGTCGGCGCCGCCGCCGTCAGCGGGGTCGGCGTGCGGCCGGACCGGACCCGCGCCGGCCGGCTGTCGGCCCTGATGCGCGCCCAGCTGGCGGCCGCCCGCGACCGCGGCGACGTGGCGACCGTCCTGCGGGCCTCCGAGGCCGCGATCTACGGCCGCTACGGCTACGGTGTCGCCTCCCGCGGGGAGCACGTACGGCTCGACGCCCGCCCGGACTGGCGCCCCGGCGCACCGGCGGGCGGCACCGTGCGGATGCTCGGACCCGACCGGGCCGCCACCGTGCTGCCCGCGCTGCAGGAGCGCCTGGCCGCCCGGCGCCCCGGCGGGATGACCCGCTCACCACGCTGGTGGCGCCGCGCACTGCGCCCGGCCGGGCCGACCGCCGGGCAGTACAAGGGCGTCGCCGTGCACACCGGCGCCGACGGCGCCGACGACGGGTTCGCGGTCTGGGGCGTCGTCGAGGGCGACCTGCGCACCGGCGGCGGCGACGAGGTCGAGATCCAGCAGCTGTGGGCGGACGGGCCGGACGCGACCGCCGGGCTGTGGCGGTTCCTGACCGGCCTGGACCTGTCGAGCGGTGTGCGCGGGTGGTCGCGCCCGCTCGACGAGGACCTCGACCTGATGCTCGCCGACGCGCGCCGCCACCGCGTCACCGGCCGCGGCGACGACCTGTGGCTGCGCCTGGTCGACCCCGGCGCCGCCCTCGCGGCCCGCAGCTGGGGCGAGGGCATGCCGGTGGTGCTGCGGGTGCACGACCCGCTGCTCGGTGGGGGCACCTGGCGGATCGGGCCCGGCGGCGCCGCGCCGGCCGCCGGCGCCGTCGCGGACCTGGAGTGCGCCGCGGACGGCCTGGCGACGGTGTTCCTGGGGGACCGGGCGCCGTCGCGGCTGGTCGCGGCCGGGCGGTGCAGCGAGCACACCGCGGGGGCGGCGGCCCGGGCGGACGCGCTGTTCGCCGTGACCGGCCCGGCCCCGTGGTGCGGGACGTTCTTCTAGGCGCCGGTACGGCGGGCCCGCACGACGGTGTCGTGCGCGGTCACCGCGGTGCCGTCGGGCAGCGTCGCCGGACGCGGCCGGGCCCGGGCGACCAGCACCTCCCAGCCCGCGGGGTCGAGCTCGGCGGCGAGCTCGCGCTCGTCGGGGAACACCTCCGGCTCGGGCGGGCGGGGGATGCCGGCGTCGAGGTCGCGGCGGTGGTGCAGCACCAGCAGCAGCGTCCCGCCCGGCGCGACCGCCTCGGCCAGCGCGGCGTACAGCGGGCGGCGCACGTCCGGGGGCAGGTGCAGGAACTGGGCGCTGACCAGGTCGTAGGACGACGGCGGCGGCGGGTCGGTGCGCAGGTCCGCCGCCCGCAGGGTGATCCGCTCGGCCACCCCGGCGGCCTCGGCGGCGCCGCGGGCCCGGTCCAGGGCGACGGCGGAGACGTCGACGGCGTCGACCCGCCAGCCCCGCCCGGCCAGCCACACGGCGTCGCCGCCCTCGCCGCAGCCGACGTCGAGGGCGCGGCCGGGCGCGAGGTCGGCGACCTGCTCGGCCAGGACGGGATTGACCCGCCCGGACCAGACCTGCGGGCGCCCGGCGTAGTGGGCGTCCCAGAACTCGGCGGACCAGCGGTCCCCGGTCGTGGACGGGGTGCTCATGGGGTCTCCCTCCGGAGGCGGTGACGGTACCGCCACCCTGCTCGCCGTGACCGCACGGTGGCAAACCGGGTTGTCGGACTGGCAAGGTGGGGGCGTGGACGAGGCGATCGCGGACACCCTGGCCGGCGTCGGCCCGCGGCTGGCGGGTCTGCGCACCGCGCGCGGCATGACCCTGGCCGGCCTGTCGGAGACGACCGGCATCTCGGTGAGCACGCTGTCCCGGCTGGAGTCCGGCGGGCGCCGACCCACCCTGGAGCTGCTGCTGCCGATCGCCGCCGCGCACCAGGTGCCGCTCGACGAGCTCGTCGCCGCCCCGCCGGTCGGCGACCCCCGGGTGCGGCTGCGCCCGCGCCGGGCGAACGGCATGACCGTCGTGCCGCTCACCGAGCGCCCGGGCGGGCTGCAGGCGTTCAAGATGCTGATCCCCTACCGGGGGGACCGGCCCGACCCGCGCGTGCACGAGGGCTACGAGTGGCTCTACGTCCTCGACGGGCGGCTGCGCCTGGTCCTGGGCGCCCACGACGTCGTGCTCGGTGCGGGGGAGGCCGCCGAGTTCGACACCCACGTCCCGCACTGGTTCGGCTCCGCCGACCCCGCCCGCAGCGTGGAGGTGCTCAGCCTCTTCGGCCCGCAGGGCGAGAAGATCCACATCCGGGCGGCGCCGAAGGACCGCTGAGCCCGCCGGGGTCAGTCGAAGAACGACGGCACGTCCACCGCCCCGCCCTGCTCGGCGAACTCGGCGGCGACCGCGTCGCGCAGCGCCGCGTCGTGCAGCAGGTCGGCCACCACCGTGGCCAGCCCGGCGGCGCCGTCGAGCACCGCGCGGTCCCCGCCCGGCCCGGCGGCGGCCGCCGCGAACCCGGTCGTGTGCAGGGCGGTGCCCGGCCCGGCGATCGCGATCATCGGGTGGATGGCCGGCACCCGCAGCGACACGTTCCCCAGGTCGGTCGACCCGGTCAGGGACTCGGGCACCACCCCGCGCGGCAGGACCGTGCGCCCGCGCCCGGCCTGGTGCACCGCCCAGCGCGCGGCGAGGGTCCGGTTGTGCCGGATCGGCAGGTACGGCGGCCGCGGGTCCCAGTCCAGCGTGTAGCCGCAGCCCGTCATCGCCGCCGCCGCGACCGCGATCGCCTCGACCCGCGTGGTGAGGTCCCGCAGCGTCTCCGGGTGCGCGGAACGCAGGTAGTAGCGCGCCGCGGCCCGCTCGGGCACCACGTTCGGCGCCTGCCCGCCGTCGGTGACGATGCCGTGCACCCGGTCGGTGTCGGGCAGGTGCTGGCGCAGCATCGCGATCCCCTGGTACCCGGCGACGACGGCGTCGAGGGCGTTGCGCCCCCCGTGCGGCTGGGCCGCGGCGTGCGCGGCGACGCCGTGGTAGGTGACCTCCAGCTGGCGGCGGCCCAGGAACGGGTGGTCGGCGATGTCGTGGGCGAAGGGGTGCAGCATCACCGCCGCGTCGACGCCGTCGAACGCGCCGTCGCGGGCCATCGTCTCCTTGCCGCCGCCGCCCTCCTCGGCGGGCGTGCCCAGCAGCAGCACCGTCGCGGGCACCGGGTGCACGGCGAGCACCCGGGCCAGGGCGAGGAACGCGCCGACCGCGGCCGAGCAGATGACGTTGTGCCCGCAGGCGTGGCCGAGCCCGGGCAGCGCGTCGTACTCGGCGAGCACCGCGACCGTCGGGCCGCCACCCGCCCCGGTGCTCGCCCGCAGCGCGGTCTCCAGGCCGTGCACGCCCACGTCGGCCGCGACGCCGTGCCGGCGCAGCAGCTCGGCCACCCGCCCCACCGACCGGTGCTCGGCGAACGCGGTCTCCGGGTGCGCGTGCAGGTCGTGGGACAGGGCCAGCAGCTCGGCGCCGAGCGCGTCCACCGCGGCGCCGACCGCGGCCGTCACCGCGGCCGGGGCGCCCTCGTGCGGCGAGGTGATCGGCTCCGCGGCCGCCGCGCGCAGCGCCGTCTCGCGGGCGACGGCGTCGTCGTGGGCGGAGGAGGGGGGCACGGGGTGGTGGTCCGGGCACGTCACAGCGGGATCCTCCCGCACCCCGCCCGCGGGGTCAGCGCGCGGCGGACTCCAGTGCGGTCCGCAGCCGCCCCACCGAGGACTGCAGGCCCCAGCGCTGCGCCAGCTCCTCGAGCCGCGCGGGGTCGGCGAACGCGGTGGGCAGCACGTCGTCGCGGCTGTGCTCCACCTCGGCGTCGGTCAGCACCCGCACCACCGGCTCGACCGCGTCGAGGTACTCCCGGGCCGCGGCCAGCTTCGAGCGGGGGCCGGGCCCGAGGCGGGTGTCGCCGTCGCCGACCGCGGCCAGCAGCTCCGCCCACGAGCCGAAGCGGCCCACCAGCGTCGCCGCCGTCTTCGCGCCGACCCCGGGCACGCCGGGCAGCCCGTCGGACGGGTCGCCGCGCAGCATCGCCATCTCCGCGTACGCGGCCCCGGCCCGCTCGGGGGGCACCCCGAACTTCTCCGCCACCTCGGCCGGGCCGAGGTTCTCGGCCTTGTTCAGCCCGCGCCCGATGTAGAGCAGCCGCACCGGCGGCTCGTCGCGCACGATCTGCATGAGGTCGCGGTCGCCGGAGACCGCCAGCACCGGGTCGGCGGCCTCGCGGTGGGCCAGCGTCCCGATGACGTCGTCGGCCTCGCAGCCGGCCGCGCCCCCGGTCGCGATCCCGGCCGCCGCCAGCACCTCCATGATGAGCGGCACCTGCGGGGCGAGGGTGTCGGGGACCTCCTCGGGCACCCCGGCCGGCACCTCGTCCCCGGCCCGGCCCGCCTCCACCCGGTGCGCCTTGTACGACGGCAGCGCCGCCACCCGGAACGCCGGGCGCCAGTCCAGGTCCAGGCACGCCACCAGCCGCGCCGGGCGGTGCTCGGTGACCAGGCGCGCGATCATGTCGGTGAACCCGCGCACCGCGTTCACCGGTGTCCCGTCCGGCGCCGTGACGCTCTCCGGGACCCCGAAGTAGGCGCGGAAGTACATGCTCGCGGAGTCCAGCAGCATCAGCGGGCGCTCGCTCATGCACGGAGTCTGGCACCGACCGGCCCCCCGGGTGCGCACCGCATCCGGCGCAGGTTGTGCAGAATGTTCCCGTGGAGCACAACGGGAGCGCGTCGACCACCGGGATCGAGCAGGACTGGCTCGCCGATCGGGACCTGTTCGTCGCCGCCGAGCAGCGCGACGGGACCGCCGAACAGGCGATCGCCGAGGCCGGCCCGCTCGCCCGCGAGTTCACCGCCCTGACCGGCGCGCTGCTCGCCTCGGGCAGCGTCGCCGACGTGCTGGCCCGGGTCGTGGCCGCCGCGCGCCGGGTCGTGCCGGGCGCCGACCTGGTCAGCGTCACCCTGCGCGACGACGACGGCCGGTTCCACACCCCCGTCGAGACCGCCCCGGCCGCCTCGGTCATCGACGAGGCCCAGTACTCCAGCGGCCGCGGCCCGTGCGTCGAGTCCGCCCGCGCCGACGGGCCCGCCCTGGCCTCGGCCGACGACCTCGCCGCCGACGAGCGCTGGCCCGAGTTCGCCCGCGCCGCCGTCGAGCACGGGTTCCGCTCGGTGCTGGCCTGCTCCCTGGTCCCCAACGCCGAGCCGCCCCGCCTGCCCGGCGCGCTCAACGTCTACGCCACCGGCCCCGGCACGTTCACCCCGGACGACCGCGACCGGCTGCTCCTGCTGTCCACCCACGCCTCGCTGGCCCTGGCCACCTGCGTGTCGGTGTCGGCGGCGGAGCTGCAGGCGACCCAGCTGCGCCAGGCCATCGCCTCGCGCGACGTCATCGGCCAGGCCAAGGGGATCCTCATGGCCCGGCGCGGCCTGACCGCCGAGGGCGCCTTCGACGTGCTGCGCCGCACCTCCCAGGACCTCAACGTCAAGCTCGTCGAGCTCGCCGGGACCGTCACCGCGCACCCGCACGCCCTCGACGCGGACTGACCCCGCCGCACCCGCGCCCCGCGCGTCCGGCTTGCCGCGCAGGCGGGCGCGGGCCACCATCGGGAGCCCGGCGCGCGTCGCGCCGGGAACCGTCGAGTTGAGCCGTCAGCTCACCCTCCGTGCCCGCACGGACCGCTGCCGACCGACCGCGACGGAGCCGCCGGTGACCACCCTCCTCCCGCCCACGCCCGGAGCCGTCCCCGGCGACCCGGCCCGCGACGGCCCGGACGCGCCCGCGCGCCTGCACGTCGACCATCCGCTGCCCGGGGTGCACGTGATCGCCCCGACCGGGATCCTCGACCGCGCCGCGGGTGCGCGCCTGCTGCGCCTGGCCGACCTGGAGATGACCGCGCCCGCCGGCGGGCCGGTGCCGCGCCACCTGGTGCTGGACCTCGCCGGGGTCACCGCCTTCGGACCCGGCGGGGCCGCCGTGCTGCGCCACCTGCGCTACGCCGCGCACCGCAGGCGGGTCCGCTGCCACCTGGCCGGCCCGCCGCCGCGCCCGCGGTCGGGGCCGCCGCCGAGCCTCGACGGCGTCGGCCGCTTCACCGACCTCGCCGACGCCGTCGCCGCGCTCGCCGAGCTCGCCGCGGAGCCGTACCCGCCCCCGTCCTGACCCCCGGTCGCCCGCCGGCCGGTCACGCTGCGCGTCCGGGCGCCCCGGCACCGCCGCCCGGCCGACGCGCGGGTGCTCCGGGCGGCGGTCGTGCACCCCCCGTGCCCGCCTACGCTCACGGTCATGAACGATGCCGTCCCCACCGAGCTGCTCGCCGACCGGCTGCGCCGGGCCGGTGAGCACGCCGCCGAGCAGGGCACCGACGTGCTGTTCCTGACCCCCGGCACCGACCTGCGCTACCTGACCGGGTTCGACGGGTCCTCCCACGAGCGCCTGACCTGCCTGGTCGTGCCCGCCGCCGGGCACCGCGCCCCGCCCGCGCTGGTCGTGCCGTCGCTGGAGGCACCCGGGTTCGCCGACGTGCCGCTGGAGGCACTGGGCATCGACCTCGTCACCTGGACCGACGGCGAGGACCCCTACCTGCTCGTCAGCGACCTCGCCGGCGGCCCCACCCGCATGTCCGTCGACGACGACATGCAGGCCCGCCACGTGCTCGGACTGCGCCACGCCTTCCCCGACGTCCCCCAGCTCCTCGCCGGCGCCGTCCTGCGGGAGCTGCGGATGCGCAAGGACCCCGCCGAGATCGACCGGCTGCGCGCCGCCGGCGCCGCCATCGACCGCGTGCACCGCCGCATGGGCGAGTTCCTGCGGCCCGGCCGCACCGAGGCCGAGGTCGGCGCGGACATCACCGCCGCCATCGTCGCCGAGGGGCACACCGAGGCCGCGTTCGTCATCGTCGGGTCCGGCCCGAACGGCGCCAGCCCGCACCACGACGTGTCCGACCGCGTGATCGAGCCCGGCGACGTCGTCGTCATCGACATCGGCGGGCCGCTGCCCGGCGGCTACAACTCCGACTGCACCCGCACCTACGCCGTGGGCGGCGAGCCCGGCCCGGAGGTCAAGGAGACCTACGCGGTGCTGCAGGAGGCCCAGGAGCGCGCCGTCGCCGCCGTCCGCCCCGGCGCCACCGCCGCCGACATCGACCGCGCCGCGCGCGAGCACATCGCCGCCGCCGGGCACGGCGAGCACTTCATCCACCGCACCGGCCACGGCATCGGCCTCGACGTCCACGAGGAGCCCTACATCGTCGGCGGCAACGACCTCGTCCTCGACGCGGGCATGGCCTTTTCCGTCGAGCCCGGCATCTACCAGGCCGGCAGGTGGGGTGCGCGGATCGAGGACATCGTCGTCGTCACCGCCGACGGCGTGGAGCGGCTCAACACCACCCCGCGCGACCTGGTCGTCCTGTAGGCCGGGACCCGGCGGGTTCGGGGTCGCCCTCCGGGTGTTCCCCGAGCGCGCCGGGGCCCACCGGTGCCAGGGTGGGGACCGGACCCACCCGCACCACGAAGGAGACACCCGTGAACATGCCCGCGTCCCAGCGCCTCGTCCGGCCCCGCAGCGGGACGGTGATCGCCGGGGTCTGCGCCGGGCTGGCCGACCGCTTCGGCATGGGGCGGGGCACCGTGCGCCTGCTGTTCGTGCTGTCCTGCCTGCTGCCCGGCCCGCAGTTCGTGATCTACCTGGTCCTGTGGCTGATCATGCCGAAGGCCGCCGTCTGATCCGGGTGTGAGCGCCGTCGCGGGGCCCCGGTGTGGACCCGCGACGGCGACCCTGCCATCATCGGCCGCGTGATCGCCCCGACGACCGCCTCCGCCGCCGCGCGCCCCGTGCGCGCCGCCGCGTGTCGCTGTCGCCGGGGTCCGTCCCCGCGCGGCTGACACCGCGGTCCCCGCCTCCGGCCGGGACCGCTCGCGCCGCCCGGGTACCGACCCGCTCCGGTCCGTCCCCGCACCGGCCGACCCGGCCCCGCACGCGAAGCGATCACCAGGTGACCTCCCTCTCCGGCCAGACCGTCCTGGCCCTGCACGCCCACCCCGACGACGAGGCGATCTTCACCGGCCTCACCCTGCGCCGCCTCGCCGACGCCGGCGCCCGCGTCGTGCTCGTCATGGCCACCGGGGGCGACCTCGGCGGCTCCCGGCTGCCGCTGGACCGCGGCGAGACCGTCACCGACCGGCGCCGGCGCGAGCTCACCGAGGCCGCCGCGCTGCTCGGCGTCGACCGGCTCGTGCTGCTCGGGCACCGCGACTCCGGCTTGCCCGGCGGAGCCGGGACCGCCCACCCCCGCGCCCTGGCCGGCGCCGACCCGGTCGCGCTCGGCCGGGCCGTCGCCGAGATCGCCGACGCCGAGGGCGCGGGCACCGTCCTGCACGACGACGACGCCGGCATCTACGGCCACCCCGACCACCGCGCCGCGCACGCCGCCGGCACGCTCGCCTGCGCGCTGACCGGCGCGCACGGCTACCGGATGACCGTGGACCGCGAACACCTCGCGCTCGCCGCCCCCGGCCGGCACCTCGTGCACGGCGCCGCGCACGCCGCGGGCGTCGGCTACGGGCGGGTCACCGCCGAGATCGCCGTCGCCGTCGGGGGCGGGCCCGCCGAGCTCGCCGTGAAGCGGGCCGCCATGCTCGCCCACGCCAGCCAGATCGACCCGGCCTCGGTCGACGACGCGTCCTTCGCCGCCACCTACGGCTACGAGTGGTTCCTGCCCGGCGAGAACGCCCCCGCGGGGGGCCGCGGCGGGGTGCTCGAGGCACTCGGCAACGCGCACCTGCTCGCCGGCACCCGCTGACCGTCCTCCGCGATCCGGAGCACGCCCACTACGCTGTCCGCACGACCGCGTCCCGCGGCACCGCGACCACCGGTGACCGGGCCGGTGCGCGCAGTGCGGGTAGGGTCGTCCGGTCGGCAGGCACGGGCGGGGGAGAGGACGAGCATGGCTGCACCACCGGGCCCGGTCCTGGTCGTGGTTCCCACCTACGAGGAGCGGGACAACCTGGGTCCCGCCCTCGCGCGGCTGCACGCCGCCCTGCCCGGCGCCGACGTGCTCGTCGTCGACGACGCCAGCCCCGACGGCACCGGGGAGCTCGCGGACTCCTTCGCCGCCGCCGACGAGCGGGTCCGCGTCCTGCACCGTCCCGGCAAGAGCGGCCTCGGCGCCGCCTACCTCGACGGCTTCCGGCACGCGCTGGCCGGCGGGCACCAGGTCGTCGTCGAGATGGACGCCGACGGCTCGCACGCCCCCGAGGACCTGCCCGCCCTGCTCGCCGCACTCGCCGACGCCGACGTCGTGCTCGGCTCCCGCTACGTCCCCGGCGGGCGCGTCGTGAACTGGCCCTGGCACCGCGAGGTCCTCTCCCGCGGCGGCAACCTGTACTCCCGCCTCGCGCTCGGCGTCGGCCTGCGCGACATCACCGGCGGCTACCGCGTCTACCGGCGCAGCGTGCTCGAGCACCTCGACCTGGGCTCGGTCGCCTCGCAGGGCTACTGCTTCCAGGTCGACATGGCCTGGCGCGCGGTGCGGGCCGGGTTCCGGGTCCGCGAGGTCCCGATCACCTTCACCGAGCGCGAGCGCGGCGCGTCGAAGATGAGCGGCGGCATCGTCGCCGAGGCGCTGTGGCGGGTCACCTGCTGGGGCGTGTCGTACCGCCTCGGCCGTGACACCCCGGAGCGGCCCGCCGGCCCGGTCACCGAGGGCGCCGCCCACGGCTGAGCCGCCGGCGGCGCCCGGGACGGTGCGGCTCAGCCGCGCGCGGCGGGCAGCTCCGCGAGCTCCGGCACCAGGTCGTCCAGACCGAGGGTGCCCTGGTCGAGCGCGGCCGCGTGCCACGCGGCGAGGTCGAACTCCGCACCCCGCGCGGCGTGCGCGGCACGGGCCCGCTCACGGCCGGTCAGCCAGGCCCGCTCGCCCAGCTTGTAGCCGATCGCCTGCGCCGGACCGCCGAGGTAGCGCAGCAGCTCCGAGTCCGCCATCGCGTCCCCGCCGCCGACGTGGCGGCCGAAGAACTCCCGGCCCAGCTCCGGGGTCCACCGCAGCCCGGCGCCGACGGGGGAGTCGCCGGGGATCTCCAGCGACAGGTGCATCCCGAGGTCGATCACCACGCGCACGGCGCGCAGCATCTGCGCGTTGAGGTAGCCCAGCCGCGACCCGGGGTCGTCGTGGTGGCCGAGCTCGTCCATGAGGCGCTCGGCGTAGAGGGCCCAGCCCTCGACGTCGGCGCTGACCGCGCCGACCAGCGACGTCTGGAACGTCGACAGCTCCGTCGACCGCAGCGCCCAGGACGCCAGCTGCAGGTGGTGGCCCGGGACACCCTCGTGGTACCAGGTGCTGATCAGGTCCCACAGCGGGTAGCGGTCGTCGGCGTTGGCCGGCAGCCAGGTGCGCCCGGGCCGGGAGAAGTCCAGCGCCGGCGGCGTGTAGTACGGCGCCGCCGCGCTCCCCGCGGGCGCCAGCCGCGACTCGACGTCGCGCAGCCGCCCGGACAGGTCGAAGTGGACGCCGTCGAGCTCGGCGATCGTGTCGTCCATCATCTGCTGCAGGTGCGCCCGCGCCGCCTCCCCGCCCACGACGACGCCGGTCGAGCCGCCGTCGCGGTCGAGGAACTCCATCGCCCGGGCGACCGAGGCGCCCGGCAGCACCCGCCCGGCCTCGACGACCATCTCCTCGCGGATCCGCCGGAACTCCGACCAGCCCCAGTCGTACACCTCGGCGGAGTCGATGTCGGCACCGTTCCAGAACCGGTTCGCGATCCGGTAGCGGTCCGGCCCGACGCCGTCGGGGGTGCCCTCGGCCGCCGGCAGGTACTCCGTGGCCAGCCAGTCGCGCAGCTCGCCCAGCGCCGCGGTCGCGTCGCGCGCCCCGCGGTCGAGGTCGGCCCGCACGGCGGCGCCGACGCCCGCGTCGTCGGCGAAGGCGGCGAACCAGCCGCGGCCTGCGCCGTCGGCGTTCCAGGAGTCGATCTGCTCGGTGACCCGCACGACCTGGCGGGGCGCGGCGAACGACCCGCGCCGCCGCCCCTCGGTCAGCGACGCCCGGTACCCGGCCAGCGCCTCGGGCACCCGCGCCATCCGGGCCGCGACGGTGGCCCAGTCCTGCTCGCCGTCGACGGGCATGAGGGTGAACGCGGTACGCAGCGTGGCCAGCGGCCCGAACAGCTCCTGCACCGCCCGCTGCGGCTCACCGGAGGTGAGGTGGTCGAGCTGGGCGCCGAGGCGCTCACGCAGCAGCCGCGCGCACCGCCGCTCGTCCGGGTCCTCCGCGCCGGCCGGGCGGGGCAGCGCGTCGAGGCGGGCCAGGGTGTCGCGGCAGGCGTCGACGAGCGCGCCGGTGCCGTCGGGGGAGAGGTCGGGCAGCTCGTCCTGCCGTTCGGTCAGGCCGAGGTCGCCGGCCAGGATCGGGTCGAGCGCGGCGAGACGCCGCACGTGGTCGTCGGCGAGGTCGCGCACGGGCCGGTGGGCGCCGTCGGTACCGGTCTGCTGATCGTTCATCAGGGGCCATCATGCCCGCGGGGCGGCCCGGTGGCGCGCTCCCGCGCACGGCTCCGCCTACCACTCCGAACGCGAACTCCGAACGCGATCCCGAACGCGACGGAGCCCGGACCCCACAGGGGCCCGGGCTCCGTCGTGGACCGGTGGCGCGGTGTCCGCGTCAGGCGATCTCGGCGCGGCGCTCGCGCAGCAGCTCCAGGCGCTCGTCGAGCAGCTCCTCGAGCTCGGCGATCGACCGGCGCTCGAGCAGCATGTCCCAGTGCGTACGCGGGGGCTTCTGCTTCTTCTGCTCCGGCTCGGTGCCGTCGACGCGGCGCCCGAGGCCGCCCTGCGGCGACTCCCAGGTCGCGGGAGCCTCGGCGTCGTTGGCGAACGGCACCTCGAACTCGTGACCGGAGTCGGACACATAACGGACCATCTGCCGCGGCGCCAGGTCGTGGTTGCGGTCGGTCTCGTAGCTGACAGCCCCGAGACGGCTGCCACGCAGAACGCGGTCGGCCATGCGTCACCCTCCTGTAGCGCGATGTCGAGGGAGCACCTCGACGGTTACCTCTCCGCCACCGGGTGTAACGTGCTGGGAGCTACGGTATTCCGGCGGCAGGGCAGAACGGTCCGCTCGAGTTACCTCGCGGTAACCCGCTCTGCGCCCGATTGACCAGTGTTCCCTACTGCGCCCCGTTACACACTCCGATGTGACGTGTCAGCCATGTGTGACGGTGCTCACCACCGGATCGGCGACTGTTCACGGGGTCGCGACGGGCCGTGCACCCGCGGGGGAGCGGACGGGCAGCAGCGCGAGCAGTCCCGCGGCCAGGACCAGCACGATCCCGATCGTGCCCGCCCGGTCCGAGCCCAGCCAGAAGGTGAACAGCCCGATGAGCGCCGGCGCCAGGAACGACACGGCGCGTCCGGTCGTCGCGTAGAGCCCGAACAGCTGGCCCTCCTGCTGCGGCGGGCAGATCCGCAACAGGTACGACCGCGACGACGCCTGCGCCGGACCGACGAACAGCCCCAGCACCAGCCCGAAGATCCAGAACATCGTCGGTCCGGACACCAGCAGCAGCACGATCCCCACCACGACCAGCCCGGCGAGCGACGCGACCACCACCGCCTTGGGCCCGTACCGGTCGTCGAGGCGGCCACCGGCCAGCGCCCCGGCCGCGGACACCACGTTGATCGCCACCCCGAAGATCAGCACCTGGCCGGGCTCCAGCCCGTACACCGTCACCGCGAGCACCCCGCCGAAGGCGAAGATCGCGTTCAGCCCGTCCCGGTACAGCGCGCTCGCCCCCAGGAAGTACACGGTGTGCGGGCTGGCCCGGTACAACGCACGCAGGTCGGCCAGCAGTGCGCGGTAGGACCCCGCGACCCCCAGCTTCGGCGCGTGCGGCGCCACCGGGGCCGTCTCGGGCAGCAGCACGAACATCGGCGCCGCGAACACCGCGAACCACACCGCGGCCACGACGACGGCGATCCGCACGTCCATCCCGTCCGCCGTCGGCACCCCCAGCAGGCCGCCGTCGCCGGAGAGCAGGCCGACGTAGACCGCCAGCAGCAGGACGATGCCGCCGACGTAGCCCAGCGCCCAGCCGAACCCCGACACCCGCCCGACCGTCGCCGGCGTCGACACCTGCGCCATCAGCGCGTAGTACGACACCGCCGCCAGCTCGACGAAGATCGAGGCGAGGCCCAGCAGCAGCAGGCCCAGCCACAGGTAGGACCAGTCGTCGCGGACGAAGAACATCCCGAGCATGCACAGCACCACCAGCGCCGTCCACACCCCGGTCGCCCGCAGCCGCCGCCCCCGCCGGTCCGCGCTCTGCCCGATCACCGGGGCCATCAGCGCGATCAGCACACCGGCCGCCGCCGTCGACCACGCCAGCCAGCTGTTCGCGCTGATCGTGCCCGGCAGGTCCGCGCCGACCGCGTCGGTCAGGTAGACCGAGAACACGAAGGTCAGCGCGATGTGCTGGAAGCCCGAGGACCCCCAGTCCCACATCCCCCACGCCCACACCCGGGATCGGCGGGGCGTGGTCTCGGCAGCGGTCGCGGCGGTCACGGGCGTGAGCGTATCGGCGCCACTGGGCCGCGGCCTCCGCCCGACTACGCAGGATCCAGGCCGAGGATCTCCCGCGCCTGCGCCGGGGTCGCCACCGGGCGGCCGAGGGTCTCGGCGAGCCCTGCGACCCGCGCCACCAGCTCGCTGTTGCGGGGCGCGCCGAACCGGTCGTAGCCGAAGTCGCCCAGCCCGATGCTGACGTGCCCGCCCCGGGTGATCGCCCACGCCGCCAGCGGCAGCACGTCGCCGTTGCGGCAGTGCACCGTCCACGGGTCGCCCGGCGGCAGCTCGTCGAGGAAGGTCTGCAGGTTCGCCGGCGTCGGCGGCGGGCCGCCCGGCACCTCGTCGCCGGTGAAGCCCAGGCACCACACACTGGTGCGGGGCAGCAGGCCCTCGGCCTGCAGGCTGCGCGCGGTGCGCACCCCGCCCGCGCTCCACACCACCGGGTACACCGCCAGCCCCGTCCCGGCGATCACGCCGAGCAGCTCCCGCAGGTACCCGACCTCGTTGACGACGAACCGGTCCCCGGTGCGGAACCGGCCGCCCGCCGCGTCCCACAGGTCCGCGCCGTAGGCCCCGAAGTCCACCGGGACGACGTCGACCCGGGTCTGCGGGTCCTCCATCAGCTCCAGGATGTGGCGCATCCGGCCCCGCGCGTCGCCCTGGGTCGCCATGAACCCCAGCGTGGGGTGCAGCACCGTGTCCCGCGAGCTCTCCCGCACCCCTCGGATCACCTCCCGGTACAGCGCGACGTCGTCGGCCCGCTCGGTGCCGTCGGCGTCGCGGGCGTGCCAGTGCAGCACCGACGCGCCCGCCCGGGCCGAGGCCAGCAGCTCGGTCACGACCTCCTGCGGACCGTAGGGCAGCGCCGGGTTCCCGTCCCGTTCCGCGGCCTCGTTGCAGCGGACCTCGATCACCACCGGCTCAGCCACGTCCGGACCCCTCCCCGGCGCGGACCAGCTCCGCGCAGTGCTCACCGATCATGATCGACGGTGCGTTCGTGTTGCCCGAGGTGATCGCGGGCATGATCGAGGCGTCCGCGACGCGCAGCCCGTCGAGCCCGTGCACCCGCAGCTGCGGGTCGACCACCGCGCCCCGGTCGACGCCCATCCGGCAGGTCCCGACGTGGTGGTAGATCGTGCTGGCCGCGCGGCGCACGTAGTCGCGCAGCTCGGCGTCGGTGCGCACGTCCGGTCCCGGCAGCACCTCGCGGCGCCGCCACTCCGACAGCGCGCGGGCCTCGCCGATCTCGCGCGACATCCGGATGCCCCGCACGTGCGCGCTCACGTCGGCCTCCTCCATCAGGTAGTTCGGGTCGATCTCCGGCGGGTCGTCCGGGTCGGCCGAGCGCAGCCGGATCTCGCCGCGGCTGACGATCCGGTTCGGGCCGGGCGTCACGGTGTAGCCGGCGCCCTCCTCGGGGCCGGTGAACCCGACCGGCGCGAACGGCACGTGGATGAACTGGATCTGCATGCCGGGGCAGATGCCCAGGCCGCGCTCGTCGTCGGGCCAGAACAGGGTGGTCTCGGAGTGGTTGGCCCAGGTCGCCCGCGGCACCGGCCGGGCCGACTCGTAGACGACACCGGTCAGCAGGTGGTCCTGCAGGTTCTTCCCGACGCCGGGCAGGTCCAGCACCGGGGTGACCCCGGCCGCGGTCAGCTCGTCGGCGGGCCCGATCCCGGACAGCATGAGCAGCCGGGGGGAGTCGATGCCGCCGCCGCAGACGATCACCTCGCGCTCGGCCGTGGCCCGCTGCAGCGCGCCGTCGCGGAGGAACTCCACCCCGGTGCACCGCCCGCCCTCGACGAGCAGGCGCCGGGCCAGTGCGTGCGTCGCGATCGTCAGGTTCGCCGGGGTGTCGCGCAGGAACATGAACGTGCCCGACCGCGTGCCGTCGCGGTTGATCGTGACGCTGTTGAACCCGGCGCCGCGCATGGTGGCGCCGTTGAAGTCCTCGGTCGAGGGGTAGCCGGCCTCCAGTGCCGCGTCGAGCATCGCGACCGACACCGGGTTCGCGTTGTCCGCGGTGAACCGGCGCACCGACAGCGGCCCGCCGGCCCCGTGGTACTCGTCCGCCCCGAACTCGTAGTCCTCCGAGCGGCGGAACGAGGGCAGCACGCTCGCGTAGTCCCAGCCGGGGTTGCCCTGGTAGGCCCAGTTGTCGAAGTCGCTGCGGTGCCCGCGCACGTAGACCAGGGCGTTGATCGCGCTCGTCCCGCCCAGCACCTTCCCGCGCGGGACGACGCCGACCCGCCCGGCGGCGTACTTCTGCGGGGTCGTCTCGTACTGCCAGTCGAACGACGTGCCCTGCAGCGTGTACGGCCACGCCCCGGGCCGCGCGATCTCCGGATGGTCCCGGTCGTCCCCGCCGGCCTCCAGCAGCAGGACCCGCAGGCCGGGGTCCTCCGCGAGCCGGGCCGCGACCACGGCCCCCGCCGATCCCGCACCGACCACCACGTAGTCGTACCGCGCGTCGCGCTCCGCCACGATGCTGCTCCCGTTCGTCGTCGAACTCGGCGGAGGTCCGCCGTGGGCACCCGTTGCCCGGGAAACTACCGGTGGCGTGACGGTGTCGCCGGGCGGAGCGCTCAGCTGCCGACGACGTCGAGCAGCAGGTCGGGGCGGTCCGACAGCAGCCCGTCCACGCCGATCGACAGCAGCTCCCGCATCGCCGCCGCGTCGTCGACCGTCCACACGTGGACCTCGTGCCCGGCGCGGTGCGCGGCCCGCACGAACCGGCGGTCACCGGCCACCGGGATCGGCCCGAACGTGGTCGGGACCTGCGCGAACACCCCCGCCGGCGACGGCAGCAGCGCGCCGGGCACACCCCAGGCGCGGGCCCGCAGCGCGACCACCTCGGCCTGCCCCATCGACGTGCACAGCCGCGCTCCGGCCCCGGCGCGGGCGGCGGACAGCCACCGCCCGGAGAACGAGCCGAGGCACACCCGGTCCCAGGCGTCGGCGGCGTCGAGCACGGCGAGGGTCGGCGCGATCACCGCCGCCGACTTCAGCTCGACGGTGACCCGCACCCCGGGCAGGGCCGCGAGCACCGCGGCCAGCCGCGGCAGCGGCTCGCTGCGGTGCGCGCCGGTGACCCGCACCCCGTCGAGCTCGGCGGCCGGGCGCTCGTCGATGCGGCCCGCGCCGTCGGTGGTGCGGTCCAGCGTCGGGTCGTGGTGCACGAACGGCACCCCGTCGGCGCTGGCGTGCACGTCCATCTCCACGTAGCGCAGGCCGTGGTCGGCGGCGGCGGTGAACGCGGCCAGGGTGTTCTCGCAGCCGGCGAGCTCGCCGATGTGCCAGCCGCGGTGGGCGTAGGCGCGCGGGTACGGGCCGTCGAGGTACGGGTGGTGCACGGTGGGTCAGCCTGGCAGGCGGAAGATCGTGCCACCACGGGGCAGGCGGAAACCCTCGGTGTCGATCAGGGGACGCATCAGGTCGCCGTGGGCGTCCAGGCGCGCCGGCAGGTCGTCGAGGGTGAACACGAGGTCCTCCCGCTCGCGGCAGCCCTCGACCTCGTCCCAGGTCAGGGGGGTGGCGACCGTCGGGAGCTCGCGCCCGCGCAGGGAGTACGGCGCGATCGTCGTCTTGGCGGTGTTGTTCTGGCTCCAGTCCACGAACACCTTCCCGCGCCGCCGGGCCCGGGTCATCACCGCGACGACCTCGCGCGGGTGCTCCTGCGCCAGGCGCTCGGCGACCTCGCGGGCGAACCCGCTGGTCCGCTCGGGCCGGGTGACCCGCACCGGGACGTAGAGCTGCATGCCCTTGCCGCCCGAGGTCGTCGGGTACGCGGCCAGGCCGTGCCCGTCGAGCAGCTCACGCAGCCACAGCGCGACCCGGCAGCAGTCCACGACCGTCGTGCCCTCGCCGGGGTCGAGGTCGAACACCACCCGGTCCGGCACGCGGTCCGCGTGCACTCCCCGCCGGCCGTCGCGGGGACCGAGCCGCCACTGCGGCACGTGCAGCTCCAGCGCCGCCAGGTTCGCCGCCCAGGCCAGGCCCTCGGTGTCGGTGAGGACGGCGAAGTCGGCGGACTCCGAGCGCCCGCCGGGGGTGCCGACCCGGGCGGTGCGCAGCCAGGGCGGGGCGTGGCGGGCCACGTTCTTCTCGAAGAACGACGGGCCCTCCACCCCGTCCGGCCAGCGCTTGAGCGTGGCGGGTCGCGTGTCGACGTGGGGGAGCATCGCCCCGGCGACGGCGAGGTAGTGGCCGAGCACGTCGGCCTTGGTCGTGCCGGTGGCGGGGTAGAGCACCTTGTCGGGGTTGGACAGCGACGCGCGCCCGTACCCCTCGCGCGGTCCCGGCCGGCTCCCCGTCGCGCCCGCACCGACCTGCACCCAGTCCTCGGTGTCGCCCCCGGGGTACGGGGACCCGGCCCGCACGGCCACGACCCCGGGCAGGCCCTGCTCGCGGACGGCGTCGAGCAGCCGGGGCCCAGCGTTCGGGTAGACCGGGGCGGCGCGCCGGTGCGGCCCGTCGAGCGGGAGGTCCTCGAGCAGTGCGCGGCGCCGCTCGGCCGGGAGCTCCCGGACGTCGTGGCCCCCGGTGTGCAGGACGTCGGTGACCCAGAGCTGCCCGCGCGCGGTCAGCTCCGCGTCGAGCAGGTGCCCGCCGGGGCCCAGGGCGGGGCCCAGGGCGCGCAGCGCGCCGGGTGTCTCCACCGGGTCGCCCGGGCGGCCGCGCTCGTCGACCGGGCGCAGCACGAGGCGGCCGCCGTCGGCCCGTACGAGCACCCGGCGGCCGCCGAAGACCGGGCGCACCGTCCAGGCCTCGCCCGCGGGCAGTGCCGGGGCGGTGCGGGGGACCGCCAGCACGACGTCGTGGGGGAGCGGCTCCCCCGGCGGTGCGGCCCCGGCGGGCTGCTCGCGCGTGCGGCGCAGCAGCCAGCCGTCGGGACGTCCGCCCGTGCTGCGGTGCAGGAGCACGTACCGGCCGCGGGTGCGCTCGCCGTGCAGCACGAACGCGATCTCGCGGTCGGACCACTTCTCGGTCTCGTAGCGCCCGGTGTCCCAGACCGACATCGTCCCGCCGCCGTACTCGCCGCGCGGGATGTCCCCGGCGAAGTCCAGGTACTCCAGCGGATGGTCCTCGGTGCGCACGGCCATCCGCACCGTGGCGGAGTCCTCGGGCAGGCCCTTGGGCACCGCCCAGGACGCGAGCACGCCGTCGCGCTCCAGGCGCAGGTCCCAGTGCAGGGCGGTGGCGTGGTGCTCCTGGATCACGAAGCGGTCGCCGCCGGACGCGGCCGGGCCGTCCCGCTCGGGGACCGGCTCCGGGGTCCGCCGCGGGTCGCGCTTGCGCCGGTACTCGTCCAGGGGCACACCCGGGAGCGTACTGACCAGCACCGACGACGACCCGTTCCCCGTTATGACAGTTCTCGCGAGGCGGGAACGGTCCGTCGTGCGGGGAGCGGGGATCGAAGATATGTTCGACTCATGACCAACGACCACAGCACCGACGCCGTCGACCCCGGGACGGCCGAGAAGGACCCCGCGGACTGGACGACCGGCGACGAGCCGATGACCGGCCCGCAGCGCTCGTACCTGGAGACGCTGCTCCAGCAGGCCGGCCGCGAGGCGCCGGCGGACATCGACGGGCTCAGCAAGGTCGAGGCGTCGCGGCGCATCGACGAGCTGCAGGACGCGACCGGCCGCGGCGCGTAGGCGCTCACGGGCCCGGCGCGACGATCTCGACCTCGAAACCCTGGGCGTTCTCGGCGAACAGCGCCGTGTGCGCCGGACCGCCCGCGTGCGGGTAGGCATCGGCGAACAGCTCGGTCCAGCCGTGCCCGCCGCAGGCCGCCCGCAGCGCGTCGAGCCGCGGGCGGTCCGGCACCGTCAGCGCGAGGTGGTTGAGCCCGGCGCGGTGCCGGTCGTGGTGGCCGCGCACGTCGGGCGACTGCTCCAGGACGACGTAGACGCCGGCCGGATGCGTCCAGACGCGGCCGCGGTCCCAGCCGTCGTCGCGCAGGGTCCAGCCGAGCTCGGTGAACAGCCAGTGGAAGGACGGCTCGGCCTGCGCGAGGTCGTGCGTCCACAGCTCGACGTGGTGGATCGGACCGGTCACCGGTGCACCCTACCGCCGAGCCGATAATGCACGTTATGACAGTTCGACCGTCGGAGGGGTGCCCCGGCGGCGTGGCCCGCCCCCGTGACAGGGACCGGCCACGCCGCCCGGACGTCAGTCCCCGACCGTCTGCGCGATCTGCGGGACCAGCTGCTCCAGTGCGTAGTCCAGGCTCAGGACGGTGCCCCAGCTGAAGGCGCCGGCGACGACCGGGTCCTCGAGCCACAGCACCTTGTCCTGCTGCACGACCGGCAGCGTCGGGTACACCGGGTTGCCCTCGATCTGCGGACGGACGCTCGGGTCGTTGCCGATGTTCCACACGAGCAGGTCGCGCGACAGCGAGCCCATCAGCTCGTCGGACACGGCGATCTCGCCGTACTCGTCGGGCTTCAGCCCGCCGATGTCGGTCGGCGACCGGAAGCCGAGCTGGTCGAAGAACCGGGCGCGCACGTCGTTGCCGCTGCGCACCACGCTCTCCCCCGGCTCGAACCGCTCCGCGACGACGACCTGCTTGCCCGCGAAGCCCGGGTTCGCCCGGGCCGCCTCGGCGAAGCGGGCCTCGGTCGCCGCGACGAGGTCGCGCGCCTCCTGCTCGCGCCCCAGTGCCTCGCCGGTCGCCCGGGTCGCCTCCTGCCAGGTGATCCGGAAGTCGGTGAACTCCGCGTCCGGGACGACGGTCGGCGCGATCCGCGACAGCTGCTCCCACTGCTGGGCGGTCGTCCCGCTGTAGAGGGAGATGATCAGGTCCGGCTTCAGCGCGGCGATCTCCTCGACCGGCGGCGCCTCGTCGTTGCGCACCCCGCCGTTGAGGACGACCGGGCGCGCGTCGCCCAGCTCGTCCTGGGCCCACGGCCAGGTCGCCGACGGGTAGTCGCCGTACCAGGGGTTCACCGCGATCGGGCGCACGCCCAGCGCGAGCAGCGGGTCCTGGTCGGACAGGCCCACCGTGACCACGCGCGTCGGCTCGGCCGGGATCTCGGTCGTGCCGTAGGCGTGGTCGATCCGGACGGGGAACGTCCCCTGCCCGGGCTGCGCCGCGGGCGCGTCCTGCTGGTCGCCACCGCCTGCGCAGCCGGCGACCAGCAGTGCGGTCACGAGCCCGGTCGCGACGAGGAGCGCGCGGCGGCGCGCTCCGATGATTCTGGACATTCCGGCATGCTCCGTCCGTAACGGGTGAGGTGAGGCGAACCTAACCGATCGTCGTCCTGGCGACAATGGCCGCCCCCGTGCCCCGCCGGGCCCCGCGCGTCCTAGGTTGGACGGGTGAAGGTCCTGTTGCTGGAAAACATCCACCCCGGCGCCGCCGAGGCGTTCCGACGCGAGGGCTTCGAGGTCGAGACCCGGGCCGGATCACTCAGCGGCGACGAGCTGCACGAGGCGCTCGACGGGGTGTCGCTGCTCGGCATCCGCTCCAACACCACCATCACCGCCGAGGTGCTCGACGCCGCCAAGGACCTGCTGGCCGTCGGCTGCTTCTGCATCGGCACCAACCAGGTCGACCTGACCGCGGCGGCCGAGCGCGGCATCGCGGTGTTCAACGCGCCGTACTCCAACACCCGCAGCGTGGTCGAGCTGGTCATCGGCGAGATCGTCGTCCTGGCCCGGCGGCTCACCGAGAAGACCCAGCGGATGCACGAGGGCGTGTGGGACAAGTCCGCCAAGGGCGCCCACGAGTTCCGCGGCCGCACGCTGGGCATCGTCGGCTACGGCAACATCGGCACCCAGCTGTCGAACATGGCCGAGGCCATCGGGCTGCAGGTCGTCTTCTACGACACCGCCGACCGGCTCGCCCACGGCAACGCCCGCCGCATGCCCACCCTCGACGCGCTGCTGGCCGAGTCCGACGTGGTGTCCATCCACGTCGACGGCCGCCCCGGCAACGCCGGGCTGTTCGGCGCCGAGCAGTTCGCCCGGATGAAGCCCCGCTCGATGTTCATCAACGCCTCGCGCGGCATGGTCATCGACGAGCTGGCGCTGCGGGAGAACATCCTGTCCGGCCACATCGCCGGCGCCGCGGTCGACGTGTTCCCCATCGAGCCCAAGGCGCAGGGCGACGAGTTCGACTCCCCGCTGCGCGGCCTGGACAACGTCATCCTCACCCCGCACATCGGCGGGTCGACCCAGGAGGCGCAGGAGGGCATCGGCACCTTCGTCTCCCGCAAGCTGCTCGACTTCGTGCAGGTGGGCGCCACTCCCCTGTCGGTCAACCTGCCCAACGTGGGCGCGCCGAACCCGCCCGGGGTCTTCCGGACGGCCTACCTGCACACCAGCACGCCGGGCGTGCTCGCCGACATCAACCGGCTGCTGGCCGACGCCGGCGTGAACGTCGTGGGCCAGTCGCTGTCGACCAACGGCGACCTGGGCTACGTGCTGACCGACACCGACCGGGTGCTGCCCGAGGACGTGCTCTCGGCGCTGCGCCGGGCCTCGCAGACGGTCTGGCTGCGCTCCTACGAGCTCTGAGCGCGCGCCTCAGGCGCAGGCGCTCGCGCCGTACTCCTCGACGTCGGAGGGGTGCATCGGACCGTGCTCGCCGTGGTGCACGACGAACTCGACGGCGTTCGGGCGGTGGAACAGGCCGCCGCCCGAACGGCGCCGGTACACCAGCGGCGCGCAGCGGTAGCCGAACAGCGCCCGGGCCCAGCCCTCGGCCTCACCCCGGGGCAGCGGCTCGGGTGCGGTGACCGACAGCTCCCAGATCCCGACACCGGCGGCCGGGGCCTGCGCGTCCGGCGCCGTCGACGCGACCAGCGTCAGCTCCAGCGCGCCGCGCATCGCGGGCACGACGATCCACGCGCGGTGCCACTCGGGCACCGGCCGCGCGTAGGGGTAGGCGAGCAGGCCGTGCCGCAGCTCGGTCACCGGTCCCCCGTGCTGCTCGTGGATCAGCTGCGCCAGATCCACCGATCGCTTGCGGCGCAGGTCTGCGTTGACCAGCCCGGCTTCGACCGTCATTCCCGTGGCCTCATTCCCGTCCCCGCGGCCCGGGGCACGACTCCCGGGTGGGAGGACCTCGTACGGTCAGGCGCCGTGTTCTACGACTCGTAGAGTATTCTAGATCACTCCCTGCATCCGGGCGAGAGCGGGATCACACGACGTCCGGGTCACACCGGCGACCGCCGCATGTGCACGCTGAGCGGGTCGTCCGGGTAGTGCGCGAACGGCGCGCAGGGCACGAAACCGTGCCGCGCGTAGAGGCGCCGGGCCGGGGCCCAGTACTCCCCCGCCCCCGTCTCCAGGTACAGCGCCGCACAGCCCCGGTCGCGGGCCGCGCCGAGCAGACGGAGCAGGACCGCGGTCCCGACCCCGCGGCCGCGCGCGTGCTCGGCCGTCCGCATCGACTTCAGCTCCGCGGCCGGGTGCTCGGGCACGCTGCCCGCCGCCAGCTCGCTCAGCGCGCCGCAGCCGAGGAGGGTGCCGTCGTCGTCGCGGGCGGCCCACACCGTCACCCCGGGCCCGCGCAGCCCGTCGAGATCCAGCGCGTGGCTGCTCTCCGGCGGCCCCTGGGCGAGCATGTCGGCGGCGTGCCCGGTCAGGAACGCGCCGATCCCGGGATCGGTGAGGTCGTCGACGGCGATCCGCATGCGCCCATCCTTCACGACCCCGGCGCCGGGCCGGCTCGAGAATTGCTCACACGACGCGCGGCCCCATTCCGGAGGCTCCTGTCGTCGTCGCATCGCGCTTTCACCGGCGGCGGGTGGCCGCATCCCGCTCGGCAGGGGAACGTCCCGCCCCACCAGGCCGAGCGTCCTGCGCACGCCCCGGCTCCGCGATTCGCCGAACGCCCGTCGTTATGCTGCGGACGACGCCCGGGAATCCGGGCCGGTGAATCCGGGAGGAACTGCAGTGGCGAAGGTCGAGACGATCCGGCTGGTCGACGACATCACCGGCGGCGACGCCGACGAGACCGTCGCATTCGGACTCGACGGCCGCCGTTTCGAGATCGACCTGAGCACCGCGAACGCCGACGCCCTGCGTGACGCGCTCGCCCCGTTCCTCGGCGCCGCCCGCCCCGCGGGCACCCCGAAGGCGGGGCGCGCCGCCGCCCCGGCCGCGACCGGGTCCGGCGCCTCCGGGTCGGACGCCGCGACGCGCGAGCACAACCGTGAGGTGCGCGCCTGGGCCCGGGAGAACGGGTGGACGCTGTCCGAGCGCGGCCGGATCCCGTCCGAGGTCGTCGAGGCCCACCGCCGGGCCCACGAGGGCCCCGGCGACGCCGCCGGTGTCGTGACCGGCGACGACCCCGGCGCCGACACGGGCGCCGCCCCCGTGGAGGAGCCGGTCCGCCAGGCCCCCGCCGTCGAGTTCAGCGGCTGAGGCCCGGCGTCACCGGCTCGGCGACGGGATGCCGGGCGGCGGCGCGGGCAGCGGGCCTGCGCTGTAGAGCCCGGACCGCTCGACGTCCCGCCGGTCCAGCGTCGGGCCGACGGCGTTCGGCCGGTACGGCTGGATCGCCTGCACCTTGCCCCAGTCCCGGCCGGGGTCGCCCTCGAGGTAGGTGGGCAGCTCGGCCTGCTTGCCGATGACCTGGATCCATCCCAGCGGCCCGCCGGCCTGCGGCGAGGACCAGCCCTCGCCGTCGCCGCGCATCTGGCTGCCGTCGGCCTGCAGCCGGTAGGCGGGGACCTCGGCGATGCCGCCGGAGGTCCGGAACGGGCGCAGGCACGGGCTGGCCAGCGACACCGGGTACTCCAGGAACATCGGCTGGTCCCCCACGACCTGCGACAGCGGCGCCAGCTGCGGGGCGCGCAGCGGCGCGACGGCGAGCCAGCCGTCGGCGCCCAGCGAGCTGTCCTGCACCACCATCCGGACCTCGGTGGCCGCGCGGGCGGTCTCGGGCAGGTCGAAGCGCAGCTCGCGCCACGGCATCTCCTCCACCCGGCCGTCGTCGAGCGTGGTCTGCTCGACCACGCGTACCCGGCCGTCGGACAGCCGCGTCGCGTACTGCACGGTGAGCCGGTTGCCGTTGCCGAGCCGGCCCGCGGCCGTCACCACCAGCGGGGTCGTGCCGGCGCGCTGCTCGTCGGTCAGCAGCACCCACGGCGTGCGCAGGGTGCCGGTGTTGCGGGTGTCGCGCGGGAGGTAGCTGCCGAACGCGGGCGCGGCGTCGCTGCCGAGACCGCCGGAGAGCACGTACTCGAACCCGGACGCGCCCGTCCCCCCGCCGGTGGGCGGGATGCCGTCGCGGACGAAGCCGCCGCCGCCGCTGGACGGGTCGAGCAGCTGCGCGTCCGGGCTGTTGGCCGGGACGACACCCGGGGCCAGCGGGGCGGGCGTCGCGGTCGGCTCCCCGGGCGGGGGCGGCGGCGCGACGGTCGGGAGAAGCCCGGAGCGGGCCGGTGCGGCCATCCCGGTCGGCTCGGGGGCCGGGGCGAGCACGCCGTCCACCGGGCGGCGCTCGGCGAAGACCTGGCTGGCGAGCCCGCAGGAGCCGCCGAACGGGTGGGTCAGGGCGTCGGCGCCCATCGTCCAGGTCCCGGACCGGTCCCCGATCGCCGTCGTCATCGACCACACGTTGAAGGTGACCAGCAGCCCGCACAGCACCGCCAGCGGCGCGGAGGTCAGCCGCAGGCGCCGGGTGGCGCGCAGCGCGGACGAGGCGTCGCGGCGCCAGTCGCGGGCCCGGACCCAGCGGCCCAGCAGCGGGACCCGGCCGAGCGCGCGCTCGACCCCGGCGAGCTGGTCGGGGTGGCGTTCCTCGCGGATGCCGCGCAGGTGCTCGACCCCCGCGCCGACGGCGAGCAGCAGCGCGACCAGCAGCAGGATCGTGGACAGCTCGGCGCCGCCGAGGGTGACCTGCTCACCGGCCCACGGGACGCCCCAGTTGTTGGTGTACCACCACAGGTTCGGCCCGGCCGCGGACAGCGCGGCGACCAGGAAGACCGCGGAGAGGAACGCGAGCCGGTTGCGCAGCGAGCGCAGCACGTCCGACCCGGTCGCGATCGCGGCCAGCGCGACCATGCCGGAGCCGAGCCCGACCAGGTCGCCGAAGTGGTGGGTCCACTTCGTCGGGGTGAGGGCGAAGATCAGCAGCGCGATGACCGTGCTGCCGATCAGCCGCTGGGCGGGACCGAGCGCCGCGCCCGGGATCCGGTTGCGCCGGATCAGGACGACCACGCACGCCAGCAGGCAGAGGATGACCAGCAGGATCGGGAAGCGGCGGGCGATCGAGCCGTCGGCGAGGCCCTCGAACAGCGGGGCGTAGCGCTGGGCGATCTCGGTGTACCAGGGCCAGTCCGGGCCGATGTCGGACCGGATGCGGGTGGAGTCGACGACGGCGGCCCAGCTCTGGTCGGCCCAGGCGACCATCAGGATCGCGGTGCCCGACGCCAGCAGCGGCGCCAGCACCGGGACGAGGCCGACCGCGCGGACGCGGGCCGCAAGCAGGTGCCACAGCGGGCGCACGCCGGCGATGAACGGGGCGACGGCGATGAGGCCGGCCGGGTTCGCCCCGACCGCCATCGACGCCGCGAACAGGCCCAGCGCGACCGGCAGGAGCCGCTGCAGGGCCAGTGCGCGCTCGACGCACACCAGCGCGAGCAGCGAGCAGACCACCACGACCGGCTCGGGGCGCAGCCCGGAGTTGTAGGCCATCCAGAACGCGAGGAACACCATCCCCGCGGCCCAGGTCGCGGCCCGGGAGCGGCGGGCCTGGCGGCCGAGGCGCGGCAGCAGGCCGCGCGAGACCAGCCACCACGCCATGATCCCCATGAGGACCGAGGGCAGGCGCAGCCACAGCAGCGAGTCCGAGACCCGCACCCACAGCGCGTACAGGTCGTAGAACCAGCCGAACGGCGCCTCCGCGGCGTCGTACCAGCGGTAGTAGTTGCCGACGTAGCCCGAGGTGGGCACGTCGCGCACGATGCCGAGGGTGAAGCCGTCGTCGGAGGTCTGGCCGCCGATGGCGGCCCAGCCGACCAGCACCACGGTGACGATCAGGTCGATCGGGCGCGGCCGGGCCCGGCCCCACCAGCGACGCAGCCGTGGCGGCCAGCGCCCGGCGAGACCGCCGATCGCGTCGCGGCCGGCCCGGTGCGGGCTGCGGCCCAGGTGCCGGTCGACACCGGCCAGCGCGAGCAGCGACCCGAGCAGCGCCAGGGTCGCGACGACGGTGGCCGCGGTCTTCCAGGCCGAGGGGCTGGTGTCGAAGCGGGTGTCCGGGGTGATCCGGACGTCGGCGCCCGCGACGGGGTCGCGCGTCGCGTCGAGGTCGGAGTAGATGCCGACCGACTGCGGGCGCAGGTCGCCCTCGAAGGTCTGCGCGCCCGACCCGAGGTCGATGGTGGTGGCCGCGGCGTCGGAGCTCACCCGGATCTCGGCGGGCCCGGGGCGCAGCGGCGCGGTCGCGAGCTGCTGGCCGCGGTCGACCAGGGCGAGCTGGCCGTCGGCGACGGTGAGGACCATGCCGGAGCGGGCGCCCTCCGGGGACTCCGGCGGCACCGTGGACAGCACGGTGGCGCTGCCGTCGGTGCGCGCGTCGAGGCTGCGGACGGCCTCGGCGGGGACGACGACCGTCATCCGCTCGGGGCGCAGCGCCACCAGCGGCGCGTTGACGTCGGCGGTGCCGGTCGACGGCGACGGCCAGACGATGGTCGTCGTGTGCTGCACCACGGGCAGGAACGGCACGGCCACCGCGAGGACGAACGCGAGCAGGCCGAGGCGGCCCGCCCAGCGCAGCCGCCGCCGGTCGCGCAGCGTGTCGACGGGCGTCCGCTGGGCGACCGCCGGTTCGGAGGTGAGCACCGAACGACGGTAGCGGCCTCGCTCCGCGTGACCCGGGCAGCCCCCGGGCGTGATCAGCCGGCCGGTTCGCGGTGCCGGTCGCGGAACCGGCGGCCCTGCAGCCACCACCCCAGCACGCCCGTGATCCAGGGCAGCATCACGTAGACCATCACCGGGGTCAGCAGGATCGTGGTGACCGCGATCCGCGGCACGACGTGCCAGTCCGCGAGCAGCGCGCCGATCGTGACGGTGGCGAGCAGGTTCATCGGGAAGAAGACGAGCCAGATCGTCGTGGCCTGCTTCCAGCGGGGCGGGGTGACCTGCGGCGGACCGGCCGTCTCGACGGCGGCGGGCTGGTCGAACCAGCCCTCGATGCCGGTGCGGCGCTCGGCCCGCGTCATCTCGGCCAGGCCCTGCGCCGAGCCGAGCCACCAGCGGCGCTCGGGGCTGGCCTCCCAGCGGGCGAGGCTGTCGGGCGAGTCGAACCGGGCGAGCATGTGCCACTCGTCGGAGCCGTCGCGGCTGCGGACCCAGCCGCCGCCGAGGAAGCCCGGGAAGCCCTCGGCCATGAGCAGGCCGGCGCGGATCCAGGCGGTCATCTCCGCGGCGTGCCCGGGGTCGGCGCGACGGGTGAACGAGACCGTGACGGGGTCGCCGCCGGTCGGGACGTGGCCGGGGTCGGCGGCGGGGATGGTGCCGCCGGCCCGGTCGCGGGTGTCGAGGGACATGCCTGCATGGTGACCCGCCGTGCGCGTGCGGGGCAGCCCGGGCGCACGAGATCACTGCGTGACCCGCGTCCGTAGGATCGTCGCGTGCCGACCGCTCCCCTCCCCCGCGTCCGGCGGGCCACGGCGGACGACGTGCCGGCGATCGTCGCGCTGCTTGCGGACGACCCGCTCGGCTCGCGCCGGGAGTCCCCCGGCGACCTGGCGCCGTACCGGGAGGCGTTCGCGGTCGTCGACGCGGACCCCTCCGAGCTGCTCCTGGTCCTCGACGACGGCGGCCGCGTCGTCGGCACGCTGCAGCTGTCGCTGCTGCCGGGGCTGGCGCGCCGGGGTGCCGTGCGGGCCCGCATCGAGGCCGTGCGGGTCGCCGCCGACCGGCGCGGTGCCCGGCTCGGTGAGCTCCTCGTGGCCCACGCGGTCGACGAGGCCCGCCGGCGCGGCGCGTCCCTGGTGCAGCTCACCTCGGACCGGACCCGCACCGACGCCCACCGCTTCTACGAGCGGCTCGGCTTCACCGTCACCCACGACGGCTTCTCCCTCCCCCTGTCCCCCGGCTGACCGGGCCGCGCGCCGCACCGGCGGTCCTGGCTGGTTCTTGGGTGTCGTCGTTTCGATGACGATCTGTTCGCGTCAATGGTTCATTGACTGATAGGTCGGGACGATGACCACGCGCACACCGGTCGGATTCACCTGGGCCCCGTCGGGGCCGCGACGGACGGGGCCGTCGACGTCCTGGCCCTGGTCGACGTGCTGAGCTTCACCACGACCCTCACCGTCGCCGCCGACCGCGGGGGGCCGTCGTGCCCTGCCCGTGGCGTGACGACCGTGCGGCCGCCCTGGGCCGCGCCCACGATGCCGTCGTCGCCGCACCACGCGGCACGGGGCCGGTGTCGCTGTCCCCCGGCACGGTGCGCGCCGCGGCGGAGCCGCACCGGCTGGTCCTCCCCTCCCCCGACGGCTCCACGATCGCCGCGGCCGCCCCCGGGACCGTGCTGGGGATGTCGCTGCGCAACCGCTCCGCCGCGGCCGGGGTGCTGCTCGGCCCGGCCACCGACCCGCTCGCGCTGCTGCGCTCCTGCCCCAGCGGGCGCGAGCTCGTCGACGGCGGCTGGGGCGACGACGTCGCGGTCGCGGCCGAGCTGGACGGCTCCACGGCACTCCCCCTGCTCACCGGCGGCGTGTTCGTCCCCGCCGCGGACCGACCGGCCGGCGGCCGCCCCGTCGAGGCCCCGGCGACACGCCGGGGTCGCCGAACGGTTGACCGCGCGTACGCGTCAATGAACCATTGACTCCATGAGGTACGACGAGGCGCAGCGCTGGCTGGAGCGGGCCGATCCTTCGATCGCACGGAAGCGGGAGTCCATCACCGAGCAGCTGGACGGGATGAAGCAGCGGGCCGCCGACGGCGTCCTGACCCACGACGGCGCGGCCGCCTGGTACGCCCTGGTGCAGGAGATGCGCCGCCTCGCCGACTACTACGAGCGCGACCTCATCCGCACCCTGCGCGCGGGCGGGATGACCTGGAAGGAGGTCGCCGACGCCGTGCAGGCCCAGCTGTCGAGCAGGCAGGCGGCGCAGGGCAAGTGGAAGCGGCTCGTCGACCCCACCCGGCGTACGACCAACGGCAACATGCGGCGCGGGGGCCGCCCACGGCAGGATCGGACGGAGCAGTCCCCTCCCCCGGACGGCCCTGCCCGGTGACCGTGCGCAACCTTCCGTGACGCTCGTCGTTGATCCCGGCGACGGGGACGGACGAGGGAGGCTGCGGGTGCGGACAGGGGTCGGTGTCGACCGCAGGCGGTGGGCCGCCGTGGCCTCGGTGGCCGTCGCGGTGACCACGCTCGGCCTGGCGCTCGTCCCGCCCGCGCAGGCCGCCGTCCCCGCACCCGGCCCGGTGGCCCTGGAACGCGCGCTGCCCGGGCCGGCCGCGGCACCCGCGGCCGCCCCGGCGGCACGGCCCGCACCCTGACCGTGCCACGCTGTCGCCCGTGGTGGCGGTGACGACGGCGGAGGACCTGGTCGCGGCGGCCCGCGACGGGGTCGAGGTGACCTCGGCGGTGCTCGACGAGGCCGATCTGCGCGAGACCGACCTCGCCGGGCTCGTCCTGCGCGGCGGCTCGCTGGCCGGGGCCGACCTGCGCGGGACCCGGCTGGACCGTGCCCGCATCGAGCGGACGTCGCTGGCCGGTGCGGACCTGCGCGAGGCCGACCTGACCGACGCGGTGCTGTCCGGGGTCGACCTGTCGGGGGCCCGCCTGGCGGGTGCGCTGCTCGGCGAGACGCGCTTCACCGGATGCCGGATGATCGGCACCGTGCTGCGCGGGCTGCGGGGCCTGACCGCGTCGTTCGTGCTCGAGGACTGCTCGCTGCAGCTCGCCGACCTGCGGGACGTGACGCTGCGCGGGCTGCGGGTCGCCGACTGCGACCTGTCCGAGGCCGACCTGTCCGGTGCCGACCTGCGCACGGTGCGCTTCGAGCGATGCCGGCTGCGCGGGACCGTGCTGCGCTCGGCCCGGCTCGACGGGACCGACCTGCGGGGCTGCGACCTCGGCGAGATCACCCCGGACACCCCGCGGGAGCTGCGCGGCGCGGTCATCTCCCCCGCCCAGGCCGGGGCGGTCTGCACCGCGCTGGGCATGACGGTGCTCGACGGCTGACCCGCGCCCGCGCGGCAGCGGCCCGTGGGGCTCAGCCCACGGCCGGTCCGAGGCCGCCGCGGCCGAGTGCGTCCTGCACCTGCCCGGCGACCCAGGGGTCGTTCGCGCAGGACGGGCCGGTGGCGGTCAGCGGACCGAGCCGCACGACGTCGGCGGCCGTGCACGACCCGCCCGGGTCGGGTGCGCCGTCCTCGGTCGGGTCGCCGGGCAGGTCGTCGGGTACGGCCGGCAGGACGGGCCGCGACGAGTCGGCGTCCGCGGCGTACCGGGCCGCCTCGGCGCGGTGGTAGGCGGCGAGCTCGGCGTCACCCGCGGCGCGGGCGGCCGCCGCGCGCTCGCGGGCGCGGTCGCGCAGCTCGGCGGCGACGGTGCTGACCCGGGCGGCGACCTGCTCGTCGCCGGCGCGGCGGGCGGCGTCGCGGGCCCCGCCGACGGCGTCGAGCGCGAGCTCGCCGCGGCCGGGCACGGTCCGGTCGGCGACCGGTGCCGCCCCCGGCGCGGAGGGCGGGGCGGTGCTGTCCGCACCCGTGCCGGCGCGAGTGTCGGCGGTCGTGGCCGTCGCCGTGGTGCGGTCGGGGCCGGGCGTGGTGGCGCCGAGCAGCGCGGTGACCATCCCGGCACCGCCGAGCAGCGGTACCGCGCCGAGCAGGACCAGCTGGGCGGGGGTGGTACGTGTGCGTCGATGCCGTCCGGTCATCGTGATCGCCTCCCGTCCCCGGTTCCGTAGCCGGTGGCGGGCACGGCGAAACGTCAGTACCCCAGCTGGGCGTCGATCCAGGGGTCGGCGGAGCGGGTGCGGCCCTGCGCGTCGGTGCGGCCGCACTCGCGGTTGGTGATGCGGTCGGGGTCGGCCGGGTCGTCGAAGCGGGGCGGCCCGTCGAGGTCGCAGATCCGGGCGGCGAGCAGGGCGGCGCCGACGGCCCGCGCGGCCGCGGTGGACGGGCCGGTCGCGGGCAGCGGCACCGTGCGCGCCGCCGGGGGCGGCACCGCCAGGACGGCGCCCGCGACCGGAGCGGTGCCCCCGGCCGCGGCGGGGACCCGGTCCGCGGACAGCCCGGCGGTCGCCACGACGCCGACGACGGTCGCCGCGGCCGCGACCGCGGCCACGACGGGGGCGGCGAGCAGCACGGTCTCGCGCAGCGACCGGCGGCGGGCGGGGCGACGGGCTCGATGGCGACCGGGCACCGCTGCTCCCTCCCCCACGGCGGACACCGCCGGACGCGCCGCCCGGACGGGACCGAACGGTCCAACCGTGCACCGATGATGACCGGCGGGCCGCCGGTGCGCCACCGCTCGTCCGGGGACGGCCGGACGGGTGAGCCTCAGCAGCGCGCGGCCGGGCACACGGCGCCGTCGGGGCGGGCCGCACCCGGCGCGGGCGACGGCGCACGTGACGGCGCGGGCGCCGACGGGCGCGCGGACCGGGGCGCCGTCGTCGGACCGGACGGTGCGGCGGCCGTCGGCGGCGGGCTCGTCGGCGTCGCCGGGGCACTCGTCGGGGCGGGCGACGGCGGCGCCGCGCTGCGCTGCTGCGCGGCGCGGGCGCGCTCCTGCGCCGCGCGGCGCTGCGCGGCGAGCTCCTCGGCCCGTCGTGCCTCGCGCTCGGCGGCGATCCGCTGCTGCTCGGCGATCCGCTCCGACGCCGCCCGGACGGCGCCGTCGGCCGCCGCGGCGGCCCGGGGCTCGGTCAGCGCGACCGGCACCGCGGTCGCGGTACGAGCGCCCGGTCCGGTCCCGGTGAGGGGCCCGTACCAGCGGGGCGAGGGAGCACCGGTGGTGTCGGCGGGGCCGGTGGACCCGGCAGGGTCGGCGGCGAAGGTGGGCACGGGCACGTACCCGTCGAGGCGCTGCCCGGCCGGGGCGATCCCGCCCAGCACGCCGCTGCCGAGCAGCCCGGTCACCGTCACCGCGGCGAGCAGGACGACGGGCACGGCCCCGGCCAGCACGGCCCGCAGCCGCCGAGGCCCGGCCGCCGCCGCGCCCGGGCGCCGGCCGTCGGTCGCCGGGGCCGGGCGGGGTGCGGACCCCGCCGCGGTGGTCGCGTGCGGGCCGTCGGCGCCGCCGCGCCGTGCCCACGGCTCGGGGCCCGCCGTGCCGGCGGGGACGGGGATGCGGTGCCGTCCCGTCACGAGGTGGAGCCGTTCGCCGCACGCATGCGGTGATCGTCACCGCCGGACGACGACGTGACCATGCACCGAACGGGTGCGCCGGGGCCACGGAGCGTACCGGGCGGGTGAATCACGCCCGGCCCGCGCGCGGGGTGTCAGTTCCCGAGCAGCGACAGCGCCGGTCCGGGTACGCGGACGTCGACGGGCGGGACCTCGGCGATCCGCAGCCGCAGCCGCAGCAGGGCCCCGTCGGGCGCGACGTCCCCGGCGGGGTCCCCGACGGTGACCCCGGTGTCGTCCGCGGTGCCGGCGGTGTCGTCCGTCGACCCCGTGATGCCGTCGGAGGTGTCCTGCGAGGTGTCGTCGGTGGTGTCGTCGGTGGTGTCGTCGGTGGCGTGACGGCCGGGGCCGGCGTCCCCGGCCGGATCCTGCCCGGCGCCGGCCCCGGGCGCCGAGAACGGCACGACGGGCTCCGGCCCGGCCGCGAACGGCTCGACACCGGACCCGGCCGCACGCCCGGAGTCGTCCGGGGACCACGCGCCGCCGGCCCGCTCCCCGGCGGCACCGCGGCCGGCCGGCGCGGGCAGCGCGTCGAGCGCCCCGGCGACGAGCCCGCCCGCCGCGCCGACGGGTCCCCCGCCGGTGGCCGGCGACCGCCCCGCGGCGTCGTCGTCACGGGAGCCGCCCGGACCGCCGCCCGTCGGGCCGCTCGGGGTCGCCGGTCGCCCGGCGCCCGGGTCACGGGCGGTCCGGCCCGGCACGGCCGCCGCGGCCCCGGACGCGGCCCGGACCGGCCCCTGCGCGAGGGCGGCCGGGTCCGCGGGGACGACGACACCGCCGCCGGCCCCGGAGCCGCCGGAACCCGCGACGGGCGGCGCCGCGCCCGGCGGGGCAGCGTCAGTGGCCGGGGACGGGGCCGGGGACGGCCCGGCCGGCGCGGACGCCTCGGGCGAGACCGTGCCCGCGTCGGACCGGTCCGCGCCGTCCGCGCCGCCGGACGGCTCGGGCGTCGTCCCGCCGGTGACGACCACGGCCGCGGCGACGGCGACCGCCCCGACGGCCGGGACGGCGACGGCGAGGATCCGCCGCACCAGGCCCGCCCGCATCGTCCTCCGGTGCCTGCCGCTCATCGGTCGGTCCGCCTCTCCCGTGTCCGGTCCGTCGCCGAGCGTCGAGTCTGGACCAGACGGCGCCGCTCGGCCACCCCGAACGGGTGAGCGACGTGCCTCACCCGCCGAGGGCGGCGTGCATCCGCGCGAGGCGCTCCTTCCGTTCGGTCCGCAGCGACAGCGCCGTCTCCAGGTCGACGGCGACGAACCGGGTCCGGGTCCGGGGCGCCGACTGCGCGACGACGTCGAGGTCGCCGGAGATCACCGTCGCCACCATCATGTAGCCGCCGCCGGACACGGCGTCGCGGTGCAGCACGATCGGCTCCACGCCGCCCGGCACCTGGATCGAGCCGATCGGGTAGGGCGAGTCCACGATGTTCGACGGGTCCTGCCCGGCCCCGAACGGCGGCTCCCGGTCGACGGTCTCCAGCCGGCCGCCGGTGTAGCGGAACCCGATCCGGTCCGCGACCGGGGTCAGCGTCCAGGTGGTGTCGAGGAACGTGTCGCGGCCGCGGTCGGTCAGGCGGTGGTCGTAGAGCCCCATCACCACCCGGACCTCCACCTCCTTGCCCATGCGGGGGCGCAGGTCCTCCGGGACCACGAGCCCGGCCCGGCCGGTCCCCGTCCCGACCGGGAGCACGTCCCCCTCCGCGAGCGGGCGGCCGTCGAGCCCGCCCAGCGCGCCGAGCGCGTAGGTGGCGCGGCTGCCGAGCTTCTCCGGGACGTCGATCCCGCCGGACACCGCGAGGTAGGCGCGCGCGCCGGCCGTGAGGTAGGCGAAGGCGAGCACGTCGCCCTCCCGGACGGTGAAGGACTCCCAGACCGGGCGGGCCTCCCCGTTGACCGTCGGCGCGATCGCCGCGCCGGCGACCGCGACCGTGGCCGGGCCGGTGAACACCAGCTCCGGGCCCATGTAGACGATCTCCAGCGCGGCGGCCCCGTCCGGGTTCCCGACCAGCGCGTTCGCGCACGCCAGGGAGTACTGGTCCAGCGCGCCCGACGGCGGGATGCCCAGGTGGTAGTAGCCGGCGCGGCCGCCGTCCTGCACGGTCGTGGACAGCCCGGGCTTGCGGACCTCGATGGTCGTGCCGCTCATGCCAGCACCTCCAGCAGGCGCGCGTTGTAGCCGTCGGGGTCGTCGAGGAAGGGCTGCAGGTCGAACGCGACGGGCCGCGCGGTGATGCGGTAGTCGGCGTTCTCCGCCTTCGCCTGCAGGTCGTCGTACTCGTCGCGGTCGATCGGGCGGAACTTCACCATGTCGCCGGGGCGCATGAACACCATGTGCTCGGTGAAGTCCGGTTTCGTCTGGGTGGGGTCGTAGATGGGGGCGGGGGTGATGCCGAACATCTGGTAGCCGCCCGCGCCGCGCACCGAGTAGATGCAGGAGAAGCAGCCGCCGTAGCCGACGGTCTGCTTGGGGGTGTCGGTGCGCGGACGCAGGTACTTCGGTACCACGATCTGCCGGTCCCGGGGCACCATCTGGTACTTGAACGGCAGCCCGGCCACGAACCCGACCATCGAGGTGAACCACGGGGAGCCGCAGTGGGCGGCGATGAACTCCTCCACCCCGGCGTAGCCGTTGATACGGGCCGCGTACTCGATGTCGGTGGCGTCGGGGTCCTGGTGGCGGTCGCGGAAGCGCATCAGGGTCTCGGTGGTCCACGGGTCCTGGTAGAGCACCGGGATCTCGACGACCCGGCAGTCCAGGGTGACGCCCATGGCGTCGCCGACCCGGGCCTCCAGCTCCTGGAGCTGGGCCAGGAATTTGTGCGGGTCGAGCACGTCGGGGTCGTAGCGCACCTGGTAGGAGGCGTTCGCCGGGCAGATCTCGAGGATCCCGTCCGGACGTTCGGAGCGGAGCAGGTTCGTGATCGCCACGGCCTTGAAGTTGGCCTGCAGGCTCATCTCCTCGGCCAGCTCGACGAACACGAACTCGTCGCCGCCCCAGCTGTAGCGGGCGCTCATGCGGTGTCCTTCCGTTCGGCCAGCCAGTGTTCGAGGGTCCCGGTGTGGAAGTCCGCGGCGGCCACCCACGGCTCGGCGGCCAGCTCGCCGAGCAGGCCCGCGGTGGTCGGGATGCCGTCGACGGTGAACTCGGCCAGCGCGCGCCGCGAGCGGGCCAGCGCCTCGGCGCGGTCGGCGCCCCACACCACGACCTTCGCCAGCAGCGAGTCGTAGTACGGCGGGACCGTGCCGTCGGGCTCGACCCAGGTGTCGCAGCGCACCCACGGCCCGGACGGCAGCGTGACCCGGCCCAGCGGGCCGGGCTGGGGCAGGAAGTCCCGCGCCGGGTCCTCGGCGCACACCCGGTACTCGATGGCGTGCCCGCGCCGCTGCACCTGCTCCTGGCTCGTCCGCAGCGGCTCCCCCGCGGCGATCCGCAGCTGCTCGGCGACGAGGTCGATGCCGGTGACGAGCTCGGTGGTGGGGTGCTCGACCTGGATGCGGGTGTTCATCTCGATGAAGAAGAACTCCCCGGAGTCGTCGTCGACGAGGAACTCGACGGTCCCGGCCGAGCGGTAGCCGACCTCGCGGCACAGGTCGACCGCGGCGGTGGTCATGGCGTCGCGGACGGCGTCGGTGATGCCGGGTGACACGGCCTCCTCGACGACCTTCTGGCGGCGTCGCTGCAGCGAGCACTCGCGTTCGAACAGGTGCACCGCGTCGCGGCCGTCGCCGAGGACCTGCACCTCGACGTGGCGGGCCCGCTCGACGAACCGCTCCAGGTACATGGTGCCGTCGCCGAACGCCTTCTCCGCCTCGGCCGAGGCCTGCCCGAACGCCGAGCGCAGCGCGTGCTCGTCGTGCACCACCCGGATGCCGCGCCCGCCGCCGCCGGCGGCAGCCTTGAGCATCACCGGGAAGCCGACGTCGGCCGCGGCGGCCACCGCGGCGTCGGCGTCGGCGACCCCGCCGGGGGTGCCCGGCACGGTCGGGACGCCGGCCGCGCGGGCGACCTCGCGGGCCGCGACCTTGTCGCCCATCCGCTCGATGGTCGCGGCGTCGGGACCGACGAAGGTCAGGCCCGCGTCGGCGACGGCGGCGGCGAACGCGGCCCGCTCGGACAGGAACCCGTACCCGGGGTGGACGGCGTCGGCGCCGCTGTCGCGGGCCGCGGCGACCAGCGTCGTGGTGACCAGGTAGGACTTCGACGCCGGTGACGGCCCGATGTCCACGCAGGTGTCGGCGAGGCGGGCGTGCAGGGCGTCGCCGTCGGCCTTCGACGCGACCGCCACCGTCTCGATCCCCAGGTCGCGCGCGGCCCGGATGATCCGGACGGCGATCTCGCCGCGGTTGGCGACGAGCAGCCGTCTCACGCGGTCTCCACCACGGCCACCGGCTGGCCCGCGTCGACCTCGTCCTCGTCGCCGACGAGGAACTCCACCACCGTGCCGGTGGCGCCGGCCGCGATCTGGTGGAAGGACTTCATCACCTCGACCAGGCCGATCGGGGTGTCGTCGGAGACCGCGGCGCCGTCCTCGGCGAACGGCGGGCTGCCGGGGTCGGGGCGCCGGTAGAAGACGCCGGGGATCGGGGAGACGACCTCGTGTCGGGGCACTGCGGAACTCCTTCTCAGCGGTCCAGGTGGGGTTCGAGCGCCGCGTGCACGGCCTTGGCCAGCTCGACGGCGTTCGGGGTGTCGGAGTGCACGCACACCGAGTCGGCGCGCACCGGGATCTCGTGGCCGTTCTCCGAGACCGCTACGCCCTCGGTGACCGCGCGCAGCGCGCGCTCGGCGGAGCGGGCCGGGTCGAAGGCCTGGTGCTCGCGGGTGATGATCAGCGAGCCGTCGTCGCGGTAGTCGAGGTCGGCGTAGTACTCGCCGATGAACCCGCTCGGCCGCTCGCCCCACACCTGCTCGTGCACGGTGCCGGTCATGCCCATCAGCGGGGCGCCGAACACGTCGGCGGCGTCGGCGACCGCCGCGGCCACCTCGGGGTCGCGGGCGGCCATGCCGTAGAGCGAGCCGTGCACCTTGACGTGGTTGAGCTCCATGCCCTGCGCCCGCAGGAACCCGCTCAGCGCCCCGATCTGGTACACGACGCCCGCGGTGAGCTCCTCGCGGTCGAGCGTCATCTCGCGGCGCCCGAAGCCCTCGCGGTCGGGCAGTGACGGGTGCGCCCCCACCCGTACCCCGTGGGCCTTGGCCAGGGCCACGGTGCGGGCCATGACCCGCGGGTCGGAGGCGTGGAACCCGCACGCCACGTTGGCGACGGTCACCCAGGGCATCAGGCCCTCGTCGTCGCCGCAGTGGTAGATCGAGAACGACTCGCCCATGTCACAGTTCACGGCCACCATGCCGGTCTCCTTCCGGTGGGTTCAGGCAGTCTCGCCCGACGCGTGCGTGATCGCCCGCCAGACGGCCTGCGGCGTCGCGGGCATGTCCACGTGGGTCACGCCGAGGTGGGCGACGGCGTCGATCACCGCGTTCACCACCGCGGGCGAGGACCCGATCGCGCCGGACTCCCCGATGCCCTTGACCCCCATCGGGTTGGTCGGCGAGGGCGTGACCAGCTGCTCCAGCTCGAAGCTCGGCAGGTCGGTCGCCGCGGGCACGGTGTAGGAGGCGAGGTTGCCCGCGGTGGGGTTGCCGGCGTCGTCGAACGTGGCGTGCTCGTGCAGCGCCTGGCCGATGCCCTGGGCGATGCCGCCGTGCAGCTGCCCCTCGACGATCGTCGGGTTCACCACCACCCCGCAGTCGTCGACGGCGACGTAGCGGCGGATCCGGGTGAACCCGGTCTCGGTGTCGACCTCGGTGACGCAGACGTGCGTGCCGAACGGCCAGGTGAAGTTGGGCGGGTCGAACGCGGAGTCCGCGGTCAGGTTGGGTTCCATGCCCTCGGGCAGGTCCGCGGCCAGCGACGCGGCGCCCGCGACCTCCTGGATGGTCACCGACGGGCCGGAGGTCCCCGCCACGGAGAACCGGCCGCCGCTGAACTCGAGGTCGTCCTCGGCGGCCTCCAGCAGGTGGGCCGCGATCCGCATCGCCTTGTCGAGCACCTTGCCCGCGGCCAGGTGCACCGCGGTGCCGCCGACGGCGAGGCTGCGCGAGCCGTAGGTGTCGCGGCCGAACGGCGCGACGAGGGTGTCGCCGTGCAGGACCTCGACGTCGTCGGGGTGCACGCCGAGCCGGTCGGCGACGATCTGCGACCAGGCGGTCTCGTGGCCCTGCCCGTGCGGGGAGGTGCCGGTGACGACCTCGACCTTGCCGCTGGTGGTCATCCGCACGGTGGCCTGCTCCCAGCCGCCGGACTGCAGCCGGACCCCGGCCGCGACCTTCGACGGGGAGAGCCCGCCGGACTCGGTGAAGTTGCCGAACCCGATCCCGAGCTGCACGGGGTCGCCGGACGCGCGGCGCCGCGCCTGCTCGGCGCGCAGTTCGTCGTAGCCGACGAGCTCCATCGCCCGGCGCATGCACGTCTCGTAGTCCCCGGAGTCGTACTGCACGCCCGAGGGGACCGTGCGCGGCTCGAGGAACTTGGGGTGCAGGTTGCGCAGCCGTACCTCGGCGGCGTCGATGCCCAGCTCGCGGGCCAGGTCGTCCATGATCCGCTCGTGGCCGTAGGCGGCCTCGGAGCGCCCGGCGCCGCGGTAGGCGTCGGTCGGGGTGAGGTTGGTGAACACCCCCTTCGCGGTGAAGGAGTAGTGCCCGAAGTCGTAGAGCCCGCAGAAGGTGAACGCGCCGAACACGGCGATGCCGGGGGTGAGCAGCTGCAGGTAGGCGCCCATGTCGGCGAGCAGCTCCACCTTCATCCCGAGGATCTTCCCGTCGCGGGTGGCGGCAACGGAGACGTCCTGGATCTGGCCGCGCCCGTGCGTGGTGGCCTGGTGGTGCTCCGAGCGGGTCTCGGTCCACTTCACCGGGGTGCGCAGGCGGCGGGCGAGGACGAGGGCGAGGAACTCCTCGGCGTAGACGTTGAGCTTGGCGCCGAAGCCGCCGCCGACGTCGGGGGCGACGACCCGGATGCGGGTGTCCGGGATGCCGGTGCAGGCGGCGAGGATGTCGCGCACGAAGTGCGGGACCTGGGTGGCGGTGTAGACGGTGAACCCGGCGCCGACCGGGTCGGGCACGCAGACCACCGCGCGCGGCTCCATCGGCGAGGCGATGACCCGCTGCTGCAGGTAGCGCCCGGAGACCACGACGTCGGCCTCGGCGAAGGCGGTGTCGACGTCGCCGGTGGCCAGCGGCCAGGTGTAGCAGTGGTTGGTCCCCATGCCCTCGTGCACGACCGGGGCGCCGTCGGCGAGTGCGTCGGCCATGTCGACCACGGCCGGCAGCTCGGTGTACTCGACCTCGACCAGGTCGGCGGCGTCGCGGGCGGTGGCCGCGTCGGTGGCGAGCACGACCGCGACGCCGTCGCCGACGTGGTTGACCTCGTCGACGGCGATCGGGCGGTGGTCGGGGACGCGGATGTCCTCGGTGACCGGCCAGCCGCAGGGGATGCCGGCGAGGAACTCGGCGTCGACGTCGGCGCCGGTCAGCACGGCCCGCACGCCGGGGACGGCGGCCGCGGCGGCCGTGTCGATCGCGTCGATGCGCGCGTGCGGCAGCGGGCTGCGCACGACGACCATGTGCAGCGACCCGGGCGGGGTGATGTCGTCGGTCCAGGTGGCGCGGCCGGTCAGCAGGGCCTGGTCCTCCTTGCGGGCCAGGCGGGTGCCCACCCACGGCCCGCCGGTCGGCGCGGTCCTGCTCTCCTCGGTGGCGGTCAACGACTGTCCTTCCGACGACGACGGAGGTTCCGTGCCGGACAGCGTGATCCGGAACACCCCACCGCGGTAGTGTCCGGTTCGGCGTGTTCGTGGTCCCGGACACGCCGGTCCGGCAGGGGGTGCGATGGCGCTGACGGTGCGAGACCTGGGCGCGATCCGCAGCCTCGGACTACGCCTGGCGTGTCCGTCCGCGGATCAGGACCGGCCGATCATGTGGGTGCATTCGAGCGAACTGTCCGATCCGACGCCCTATCTGAGCGGTGGCGAGCTGCTGCTGACCACCGGCCTCGGTCCGGCCGCGGACCCCGCCGGCTACGTGTCCCGGCTGGCCGCGCACGGCCTGGCGGGGCTCGGGTTCGGCACCGGCCTCGGGCGCGACGACGTGCTCCCCGCGGTGCGCGCGGCCTGCGCGGACACCGGCCTCGCGCTGCTGGAGGTGCCCGAGCGGACCCCGTTCCTCGCCCTGACCCGGGCGGTCACCGAGGCACGTGCCGCCGAGCGCTACGCCGAGGTGGTGCGCACCGACGAGGCGCAGCGCGCGCTCACCGCGGCCGCGCTGGGCGAGGACCCCGACGCGGGCACCGCCCGGGTCCTCGACCGGCTCGCCGAGCGCCTCGGTGCCTGGACGCTGGTCTGCGGCCACGACGGGCGGGTCCGCCGCGCCTCCCCCGCCGGCGCCGCCCGCCGCGCCGGGCCGCTGCGCGCCGAGATCGACCGGGTCCGCGAGCACCCGGGGCCCACCAGCGTCACCGTCGCCGCCGGGAACGGGCAGGTCGTGCTGCAGCCGGTGCGCCTGCTGGAGCCGGCCGTGCTCGCCGTCGGGCGCGACCACCGGTTCACCGCGGTCGACCGCCAGCTCATCGGGTCGGCGGTGTCGGTGCTGACCCTCGCGCACGCGCGCAGCGCCGCCGCCGACCGCGCGGACCGGCGGGTGCGGACCGCGGTGCTGCGCGCGCTGGCGACGCTGCCCGGCTGCGGCGCCGAGGACGTGCTGGCCGAGACGTGGGGGCCGCTGCCCGACGGTGAGCTCGTCGCGGTCGCGCTGGGCGGGCGTACGCCGGACGCGCGGCCCGACGTGCTGCTCGACGCGCTGGAGCGGGCCGCGGTCGCCTTCCACGCCGAGCTCGACGGGCAGGTGGCCGCCGTCGTCGCGGCCGGGGCGGTGGACGACGTGCTCGCCGTCGCGCGGCGGGTGCGCGGGGTCCGGGCCGGGATCTCCGCCCCGGCCGCCGTCGGGGACCTGGGCCGCGCGCTGCGCGAGGCCGGGCGCGCGCTGGACGCGGCCGAGCGCCGCGACCGGCCCGCCCTGCACTTCACCGACCTGGCCGGCACCGGGCTCGCCGGTCTGGTGCGCCCCGAGGACGCGACGGCGTTCGCCGACGCGGTGCTGGACCCGCTGGTGCGCCACGACGCCGTGCGGCGCGGCGACCTGGTCGCCTCGCTGCGCGAGTGGCTGGCCCACCACGGCCAGTGGGACCCCGCCGCGTCGCGGCTCGGGGTGCACCGGCACACGCTGCGGGCCCGCATCGCGCGGGCCGCGGAGCTGCTGGGGCGCGACCTGGACTCCCCCGGGGTGCGCGCCGAGCTGTGGTTCGCCCTGCACGCCGGCGACGGGGACGACGCCCGCTAGGGTCGTGCGCATCAGCAACGACACGAGCTCACGCACCGGGACGGCCCGCCCGTGACGGCGTGGCAGCTGGCCACCCTGTTCGCCGCCGGGGTCGCCGCGGGCCTGATCGGTGCCGTCGCCGGGCTCGCCTCGCTGTTCTCCTACCCGGCGCTGCTGGCCGCCGGGCTGCCGGCGACGACCGCGAACGTCACCAACACCGTCTGCATGCTGTTCCAGGGCGCCGGGGCCGTCGCCGGGTCGCGCCCGGAGCTGCGCGGTGCGGGCCCGCAGGTGCGCCGCTGGGTGGTGCCCGCGGTCCTCGGCGGCGCGACGGGTGCGGGCCTGCTCCTGCTGACCCCGGCCGGGGGCTTCGAGCGGATCGTGCCGTTCCTGGTCGCCGCGGCGGCGCTGCTGCTCCTGCGCCCGCCCCGGGCCGGGGAGCCCCGACCGCCGGGGCGGGGCGTGACCCTGGGGGTGTTCGGCGTCGCGGTGTACGGCGGCTACTTCGGGGCCGCGGCCGGGGTGATGATGCTCGCGCTGACGATGTCGCTGCCGGGCGCGACGCTGCTGCGCGCCAACGCCCTGAAGAACGTCCTGACCTGGGCGGCGAACGCCGTCGCCGCGGTCGGCTTCGCCGTGTTCGGCCACGTCGCGTGGGCGGCGGTGCCCGCACTCGCGCTGGGGCTGCTGCTCGGCGGGCGCCTCGGGCCCGTCGTGGCCCGGCGGCTGCCGGCGCGCGCGGTGCGGATCGGGATCGCCGTCGCCGGGCTGGGGCTGGCGGTGCGCCTGTTCGTGCAGGCCTGGCTGTAGGGCCGCCGGGCCTCAGCCGCGGCGGAACTCCAGCATGGCGGTCACCGGGCCGTCGGTGCGGTGCCCGTGGCGGCGCAGCCAGCCGTCGAGCTTGGCCTGCACGGCGGGCAGGTCCGGGCGGCGCTGCGGCTCGGTGCGCATCGCCTGCTTGAGCAGCGACAGGTGCGCCGTGCGGGTCGGCAGGTGGGTGAGCTTCGCCCCGGCCGCGGCCGCGCGCAGCCCGGCGACGGCGTCGGCGGACTCCCCGCGCGGGGGGTGCCCGCTCAGGGCGAACGACACCGCGGCGGCCAGCTGCCAGCCGTCCGACGCCGGGGAGGCGGGCTTGCCCGCGGCGGCCTCGGGGGCCAGGTAGTCCGGGGTGCCCAGGACGTAGCCGGTCTGGGTCAGCGTGGAGTCGCCCTGCTTGCGCGCGATGCCGAAGTCGATCAGGTGCGGCTGCCCCTGCGGGTCGACGACGATGTTGCCCGGCTTGATGTCGCGGTGCAGCACGCCCGCCCGGTGCGCCTGGTCCAGCGCCCCCGCGATCCCGGTCCAGATGCGGGCCGCGGAGATGTCGTCGACCGGGCCGCGCTCGCCGACGAGCTGGCCCAGCGACATGCCGTCGACGTACTCCATGACGATGACCAGGCCGTCCATGCCCTGCAGGCCGGGATCGGAGGAGGCGTGCAGCAGGTCGTGGATCTGCACGCAGCACGGGTGGCGCAGCGCGCCCAGCGCGGCGGCCTCGCGGCGGATCCGCTCCTCGGTCTCGGGGTCCGCGGCGTGCGCGGACTTGACCGCGACGGTGTGGCCCAGCCGGGCGTCGTGGGCCAGCCAGACGCCGCCGAACCCGCCGGCGCCCAGGCGGCGCATCAGCCGGAAGCGCGGGGCCCGCGGCGGCCCCCCGGCCACCGGCGCGACCAGGGTCGGGCGGCGCGGCGGCGGCCCCACCGGCGGGCGGCCGGTGGTACCGCCCGGTCCGCGCAGCGGGCCGGACGCGGGCGGGCGCAGCGGCCCCGCGGCCGGGTGCGCGCCCGGGCCGCCCGGGGTGAACCCGGGGCCGCCCGGCGGACGGCCGCCCGGGCCCGGGGCGAACGCGACGGGCCCGGCCGGGCGCGGCGGGGAGTCGAACCCGGCGTAGGGGCCGGAGCGCTCGCCGGGCGGTGGCGCCTGGACCGGGCTCTGCGGCTCGCGGGCGGAGAAGCGCTCGGCGAGGCGTTCCGCGACGCTCGGGGTGGCGGTGACACCGGACTGCCCGGCGATCCCGGTGCCGGCGCCGCGCCCGGACCGCGAGGAGCCGGTGGCCGCCGGCCCGCCGCGCAGCGCCGCGCGGGGCTGCTCGCGGGGGGCGTCGCGGGCGGCCCGCACCTGCTCGACCGTCGCCCGCGACGGCGCGGGGACCATCGGCACCACCACGACCCCGACCAGGCTCGCGGCCAGCACACCGACCCACAGGTGCTCGGCGGTGCCGGCCGGGACCGCCGCGGTGAGCACGATCAGGGAGAACAGCGGCACCCAGAAGAACTTGGCGGGCCAGCGGGGCCCGCGGCGCAGCGCGGTCCGGGCCTGGACGGCGACGAGCACCGTCGCCAGCAGCGGCACCACGCCGAGCAGGGCGACCGCGGTCGCCGAGGTGACGACGTCGCCGCCGACGGCACCGGCGACGCTGCCCCGGCCCAGGTAGCTGCTCTGGGTGCCGACGATCTCGCACGTCGTGACCCGGATCGAGGAGGTCGCCGTCGCGCTCAGCCCCGGCACGACCGGGTCGCCCGCGGTGGCCCGGGAGAACACCCCGCCCGCGCCGACGAACACGGCCAGCGGCAGCAGCCCGGCCGAGAGCACCCCGAGCCCGGCGATCAGCACCGACTCGGCCGAGCCGTAGCCGGAGGAGGACCCCGACCCGATCCGGCGCCGCAGCACCACCACGGTCGCGGCCCCGGCGGTGGGCAGCAGCCCGGTCAGGACGCCGAGCGCGGTGACCGACCAGGCCCAGCCGCCCGGGCAGACGTCGGGGACCCCGAGACCCCGGATGCCGCTCAGCAGCCCGGCGACGAGCGCCACCAGCGCGTCCACGCCCGACCCCACCCCCCGATACCGCCCGGGTGCGGGTCACCCGGACTCCCCACTATCGCATCACCCGGGCGGGACCCGGCGGGGCACGGCGCAGGAGGGGCCGCGGACCGGTGGAGCGCTCAGCGCTGGAACAGGTCGAGGTCGGTGTTGAACCGGTCGAGCAGGGCCGCCAGGGAGTCGCGGTCGGACTCGGGCCAGTGCGCGATGACCTCGCGCAGCGGGGCGAGGCGGGCCTCGCGGACCTGCTCGCGCGCGGCCCGTCCGGCCGCGGTCAGGGTCACGCTGACCGAGCGCGGGTCGCGCTCGTGCGGGGACACGTCGACCAGGCCGGCGCGCGAGAGCCGCGAGACCTGGCGGCTGGCGGTGGGCTTGGACACCCCGAGCCGGCCGGTCAGGGCGGTCAGCGACAGGGCGCCCTCGTCGTCGAGCAGCATGAGGACCGGGTAGGTGTAGCGGTCCACGGCCTCGTCGGAGCCGTAGCCGTGCGACCACACCGACTCCATGGTGCGGCGCACCAGCAGCGTGATCTGCTTCTCCAGCGAGTGCAGCGGGTCGGTGCCGCCGGGGCGCTCGGCCGTGGCGAGACCGCCGGAGGCGGCGACGCCGTCGTCGTCAATCGGGCCAATCGGACGTTCGGTCATGTTTCGCATGCTACACACGTTGCGGGCCGCAACATTGACGATCGCAATGACGTAAGCGGATCGAAAGGTTCGTGCGCCTTCACGCAACGGCACGCGCGGCGCCGGGCGACCCCGCTGCGCCGAACGGGTGTGACGAGCGACGCGGGACCCGAAACGCCAGGACGATCGGTCACGTTCCGGACAGAAGCACCCACGTCACGTGACGTCCATGTTGCGTGATGTAACAGTTAGCGTTGCAATCGATCTTGCCGGGCGGAGCGGCCCGGCCCCCGAGACCGAGGAGGCGCTGACCGTGTGCGGAATCTGCGGCTGGATCGACTACCGGCACGACCTGGGTGCGGACGAGCACGCCCGCACCCTGGCCGCGATGAACGACACGATGTCCTGCCGGGGACCGGACCAGCAGGGCGTCTGGACCGGCGGGCCCGCCGCGCTGTGCCACCGTCGGCTCGCCGTCATCGACATCGAGGGCGGCCGGCAGCCGATGAGCCTGGACGAGGGCCCCGACGCGGACCTGCACATCGTCTACTCCGGCGAGACCTACAACTTCCGTGAGCTGCGCGAGCAGCTCGCCGCGGCCGGGCACCGGTTCCGCACGGCCAGCGACACCGAGGTCGTGCTGCGCGCCCACCGGGAGTGGGGCCGGCGCGACCCGCGCGAGGTCGCACGGCGGCTCAACGGCATGTTCGCCTACGCGCTCTGGGACGCCCGCACCCAGGAGCTGGTGCTCGTGCGCGACCGGCTCGGCATCAAGCCGCTGTACTACTACCCCACCCCGCACGGCGTGCTGTTCGGCTCCGAGCCCAAGGCGATCCTGGCCAACCCCGAGGCCGACCGCGTCGTCGACGCCGAGGGGCTGCGCCGGGCGCTCGCGTTCGTCTCCGACATGTCCAACGCGGTGTTCCGCGGGATGCGCGAGGTCCCGCCCGGCTGCGTCGTGCGCGTCTCCCGCGACGGCGGCGTCCGCGAGGAGCGCTACTGGCAGCTCACCGACACCGGGCACACCGACGACGTCGACACCACCGTGCACCACGTCCGCGAGCTGCTCGAGGACACCGCGCTGCGCCAGCTCTACGCCGACGTCCCGCTGTGCACGCTGCTCTCGGGCGGCCTGGACTCCTCCGCGCTCACCGCGCTGGCGGCGAAGCACGTCGACGGGACCGTCCGCTCGTTCGCGGTGGACTTCGTGGGCTACGCCGACAACTTCGTCGCCGACGACGCCCGCGGTACCCCGGACACCCCCTACGTGCACGAGGTCGCCGAGTACGTCGGCACCTCGCACCGCGACATCGTGCTGCGGACCGAGGACATGATGGACCCGGCCGTGCGCCGGGCCACCGTGCACGCCCGCGACCTGCCCGCCGGCATCGGCGACATGGACTCCTCGCTCTACCTGCTGTTCTCCGCGATCCGCCAGGAGTCCACCGTCGCACTGTCCGGCGAGTCCGCCGACGAGGTGTTCGGCGGCTACCGCGACTTCCACGACGCCGAGACCGTCGCGGCGGACACCTTCCCGTGGCTGGCCGGGCGGATGATGAACCAGGACCAGAGCGACCCGGGCCTGTTCGACCGCGCGGTGTGGGCGCAGCTGGACGTGCCGGGCTTCGTCGACGAGCAGTACCGGGCCGCGCTCGCCGAGGTCCCCGAGCTCACCGGCCCGGCCGCCGACGACCCGCACGAGCGGCGGATGCGCGAGATCTGCTACCTCTACCTGACGCGCTGGCTGCCGATCCTGCTCGACCGCAAGGACCGGATGAGCATGGCCGTCGGTCTCGAGGTGCGGGTGCCGTTCTGCGACCACCGCCTCGTCGAGTACGTCTTCGGCACGCCGTGGTCGCAGAAGACCTTCGACGGCCGGGAGAAGTCGCTGCTGCGCCACGCCACGTCCGACCTGCTGCCCGAGTCGGTGGTGCAGCGGGTGAAGAGCCCGTACCCCTCCACCCAGGACGACGGCTACGAGAAGTCGCTGCGCGACCAGGTCGCCGAGATCATGGCCCGCGGCGACGACGCCCCGGTCGCCCCGCTCGTCGACCGCGAGGCCGTCCTCGCCCGTCTCGACGAGGGCGGCGGGCACGAGGCGAACTCGATGGGCCGCCGCATGCAGCTGGAGCGGATCATCGACCTCAACACCTGGATCGGCGACTACGACGTGGAGCTCTCGCTGTAGCCGCCCGCCCGCGGGGGTGGTTGTGTGGGGCGCATCCCCCGCACGACCACCCCCGAGGTGACACCCCATGGGACTGACCCGCACCGACGGCCCGCTGTCGCCGTACGCACCGGCGACGGTGAACTACGCGCTCGACGGGCCGCCGCACAGGCTGCTGCTGCACCCGTTCGCGCGCCGGGTGCGCGCGGAGTTCGCCGGGCGCACGGTGCTCGACACCCGCGGCGGGTTCCTGCTGCACGAGTCGAACCTGCTGCCCGTGCTCTACGTGCCCGAGGCCGACCTCGACCACGACGCGCTCGTCGCGAGCGGCCACACGACGCACTGCCCGTTCAAGGGCGACGCGACCTACCGGTCGCTGCGGGTCGGCGACCGCACCGCCGAGAACGCGGTGTGGACCTACCCCGAGCCGGTGGCGAGGGCGCCGTGGCTGCGCGGGCTGGCCGCGCTGTACTGGAACGCCGCGGACGCCTGGTACGACGAGGACGAGCAGGTCTTCGCCCACCTCACCGACCCCTACACGCGCGTCGACGTGCGCCCGACCCGGCGCCACGTCGTCGTCACCCACGTCGCGACCGACGGGCTGCGCACCGTGCTGGCCGAGTCCCGCGCGCCGTGGGTGCTGTCGGAGACCGGGCTGCCGAACCGCTGGTACCTGCCGCCGGCCGACGTCGCGGTCCCCACCACGGCGGGCGAGCTGCGCACCCGTTGCCCGTACAAGGGCGAGGCCCACTACGAGCACGCCGAGCTGCCCGGCGGGACGCGGCTGGCCGACGTGTTCTGGCACTACCCCGACCCGCTGCCCGAGTCGGCCCGGATCGCGGGGCTGCGGGCCACCGCAGGCGGGAGCCGCGACGACGGCTCGCGCATCGAGCTGACCGTGGACGGCGAGCCCGGCTGAGTCAGTCCTCGTCGGCGACGAGCAGCGCCTCGAGCGCGGGCAGCGCGGCCGCCAGTGCGGCGCGCTGGGCCTCGTCGAGGCGGTCGAGACGGCGCGCGACCAGGGCGGTGCGCTGGCTGCGGACCTCACGCAGCCGCGACCGGCCGTCGTCGGAGATCGAGATGAGCACGCCGCGGGCGTCGCCGGGATCGGGCGCGCGCAGGACCATGCCCTGCTCGTCGAGCGCGGACAGCACCCGCGACATGGTGGGGGCGGTGACGCCCTCGCGCCGCGCCAGCTCGGACAGGCGCAGCGGGCCGTGCTGCTCCACGGTCACCAGGGTCGAGAGCTGCAGCGGGGGCAGCGACTCGCTCCCGTCGATGCGGATCCGCCGGTTCAGCCTGCCCACCGCGAGCCGCAGCCGTGACGCCAGCTCGTCCTCGCGCGTCTCGAAACGGCCGGCCACCGCCGTGTCACCGGTTCGCTCACCCATCGCACCATCCTGCCAAACAAGTGTTGAGCAATGGCATCGGCCCCCGCGGGCGGCAGGTGGCAGGGTCACGGGCATGCGCATCCCCGATCCCGTCGCCCTCGCCGGCTCCCTGGTCGCCCTCGACACCCGCGGCGGCGGCGAGCGCGCCGCCGCGGACCTGCTCGCCGGCCTGCTCGACGACGCCGGGTTCGCCGTCGACGTCCGGCCCGACCCGGCCGACCCGGCGCGGGCCAACCTGCTCGCCCGCCGCGGTGACGCCCGTCCCCCGGTCACCCTGACCGGGCACCTGGACACCGTGCCCGCCGACCCGGCCGGCTGGTCGTTCGACCCGCACGCCGGCGACGTCGTCGACGGCCGGCTGCGCGGGCGCGGCAGCACCGACATGAAGGCCGGCGTCGCGGCGATCACGGTCGCGGCGCTGCGCAGCGACCCGGCGACACCGCTGCAGCTGGTGTTCACCTTCGGCGAGGAGACCGGCGGCGACGGCGCGCGCACCCTCACCGGGCTGGAGCCCTCCCCGCTGCTGCTGGTCGCCGAGCCGACCGGGAACCGGGTGCTGCACGGCCACAAGGGCGTGCTGTGGCTGCGCCTGGTCCAGCACGGGCGCAGCGCCCACGGCTCGCGGCCCGACCTGGGCGACAACGCACTCGTCGCGCTGGGCCGGGTCGCGACCGCGCTGCACGGGCACGCGTGGCCGGTGAGCGACACGCACGGCCCCGCGACCGGCAACCCCGGCGTGCTGCGGGCCGGGGTCGCACCGAACCTGGTGCCCGACCGGGCCGAGCTGGAGGTCGACCTGCGCCTGGTCCCCGGGCTGGACGCGGCCGCGGCCCGCGAGCAGGTCGCCGCCGTCGCCCGGGAGGCGCTGGCCGGCACCGGCCACCGGGGGCTGCCGGAGGTCGAGGTGCTGCTGGACCTGCCCGCCGTCGGGACCGACCCGGCCGACCCGCGGGCCCGCGCCGCGGCCGCCGCGCTGGGCCACGACGGCGCCCCGGCCGGGTTCGCGTCCTACTTCACCGACGCCTCGGTGCTGGTGCCCGCCCTGACCGGCGACGACGGCCGCGCCCCCGCGGTCCTCGTGCACGGCCCCGGCGACCCGGAGCTGGCCCACGTGACCGACGAGACCTGCTCGGCGGCGAACATCGTCGACGCGACCGACGCCCTGCTCAGAGCTTGCGCAGCCGCACCCGCGTGACGTCGTGGTTCGGGCCCTTGGTCAGCACCGCGCTCGCCCGCGACCGGGTCGGCAGCACGTTCTGCTCCAGGTTGGGCTGGTTGATCGAGGCCCAGATCGACTCGGCGCGGGCGACGGCCGCGTCGTGGTCGAGCTCGGCGTAGCGGCGGAAGTAGGACTGGGGGTCGCGGAACGCGGTCTGGCGCAGCCGCAGGAAGCGCTCCACGTACCAGCGGCGCACGTCGGCGGTGGCGGCGTCGACGTAGACCGAGAAGTCGATGAAGTCCGACACGGTCAGCGCGCCCGCCACCGCGGGCTGCAGGACGTTGAGGCCCTCGACGATGAGGATGTCCGGGCTGCGCACGACCAGCTGCTCGTCCGGGACGATGTCGTAGACCAGGTGCGAGTAGACCGGCGCGGTCACCTCGGGGCGCCCGCCCTTGATCTCGGACACGAAGCGCAGCAGCTTGCGGCGGTCGTAGGACTCGGGGAACCCCTTGCGCTCCATCAGCCCGCGGGCCTGCAGCTCGGCGTTGGGGTGCAGGAACCCGTCGGTGGTGACGAGCTGCACGTCGGGGTGCTCCGGGGAGCGGGCGAGCAGCAGCCGCAGCAGCCGGGCGGTGGTCGACTTGCCCACCGCCACCGAGCCCGCGATGCCGATCACGAACGGGGTCCGCGCGCCGCCCGCGCCGAGGAAGCGGCGGTAGGCGCGGTAGAGCCGGCCGCCCTCCTCCACGTGCAGGTTCAGCAGCCGCGACAGCGGCAGGTACACCTCGCGGACCTCGTCGAGGTCGACGAAGTCGCCGTAGCTGCGCAGCTGCTCGAGCTCCTCGGCCGACAGCGGCACCCGGGTGGAGGACGCCAGCTGCGCCCAGGAGGGCCGGTCGAAGTCGACGAACGGCGACGCGGTGCCGCGGGCGAGCCCGGAGTTGCGGCGACCGCCGTACTGGGGGGCCGCCGGGCCCACCGGCTGCGGCGCGTTCACTGCCGCACCGAGGTCAGCGCGTACTCCACGACCTGCGCCGGGCTCGCGAGCACGTGCGCGATCCCGTCGGCGACCACGGCCGGGTCCAGGCCGACGGTCGCGAGGCGCTCGGTGAACCGCTCGCGCAGCGGGCCGTCGGGCCAGCCGTCGACGATGCCGGTGTCGACGAACCCCGGCGCGACGACGGTCACCCGCACCCCGCGCGGCGCCAGCTCGGTGCGCAGGCCCTCGGAGACGGCGTGCACCGCGTGCTTGGACGCGGCGTAGACGGCGCCGGCCGCGGTCGGCACCCGCCGCCCGGACATCGACGACAGGTTCACCACGCACGGCGAGGTCCCGGCGGCGAGCGCGTCGGCGGCGGCGCGGGTGAGGACCAGCAGCGCGACGACGTTGAGCGCGAACATGGCCCGCCACCCGTCGGGGGTGCTGCGCTCCCCGTCGCCGGTGACCACGCCCGCGTGGAACACCCCGGCCGCGTTGACCAGCGCGTCGAGCCCGCCCAGGGCCGCGCTCGCGCGGGCGACGGCGGCCTGCGCGGCCGCGTCGTCGGTCACGTCGGCGGCGACGGCGACGGAGCCGGGCAGCTCGGCGGCCAGAGCGTCGAGCCGGTCGGCGCGCCGCGCGAGCAGCGCGACCCGGGCTCCGCGCGCGGTCAGCGTCCGCGCGACCGCCTCGCCGATGCCCGCCGACGCCCCCGTCACCAGCACCCGGCGCCCGTGCAGCGGGTCCGGGGGCGCGGGGGGTGGCGCGGGGGGCGGCGTCGCCGTGGTCATGGCTGACCAACCTAGACCCCGTCCACCGGGCGGATCACCCGCGGGACGTCGTGAGATCACTCGCAGCTCCCGGCGCGCGGTGTCCGGTGACCGGCCGTATCGTCGGGCACCGTTTCGACCCGCATGTGGAGGCCGTGAGCTCCGTGACCGTTCTGCTCTCCCTGCTCGGGCTGCTCGCGGTCGTCGCGCTCACCATGGGCACCGCCGTCTCCGTGGCCTCGGAGTTCTCCCTGACCGCGCTGGAGCGCAGCCGGATCGACGCCGCGGTCGCCCGTAGCGACGACCGCCGCACCCGCTCCGTGCAGCGTGCCCACGCCGGGCTGTCGTTCCAGCTGTCGGGCTGCCAGCTCGGCATCACCGCCACCACCCTGGCCACCGGCTACATCGCCGAGCCCGCCGTCGCCGAGCTCATCCGGCCCGTGCTGGAGGCCGCCGGGCTGCCCGCCGGGCTCGCGTCCGGCGCGGCCACGGTGCTGTCGCTGGTCATCGCGACCGCGCTGTCGATGGTGTTCGGCGAGCTGGTCCCGAAGAACCTGGCGATCGCGCACCCGCTGGAGGTGGCGCGATCGGTGGTGTGGCTGCAGGCCGGTTTCGCCGCGACGTTCCGCTGGCTGATCACCGGGCTGAACGCGGCGGCGAACGCGATCGTGCGCCGGCTGGGCATCGAGCCCGCCGAGGAGCTGCGCTCGGCCCGCTCCCCCGGCGAGCTCGGCTCGCTGGTCCGGGCCAGCGCCGAGAGCGGCAGCATCGACCCGGGCACCGCGACGCTGCTGGAGCGCTCGCTGCGCTTCACCGACCGCGTCGCGGAGGACCTGATGACGCCGCGGGTGCGGGTGGAGACCATCGACGCGGGCGACACCGTCGCCGACCTGCTCGCGCTGGCCCGCCGTTCCGGGTTCTCGCGGTTCCCGGTCGTCGAGGGCGACCCGGACGTGCCGCTCGGGCTGGTGCACGTCAAGCAGGCGTTCTCGGTGCCCGCGCCGCGGCGCGCCACGACCCCGGTGCGGGAGCTGGCCCGCCCGGTGGAGACCGTGCCGTCGTCGCTGGACGGCGACGAGCTGATGACCCGCCTGCGGGCCGCCGGGCTGCAGACCGCCGTCGTCGTCGACGAGTACGGCGGCACTGCGGGCCTGGTCACGATGGAGGACCTGGTGGAGGAGATCGTCGGCGACGTCCGCGACGAGCACGACCGCGACGAGCAGAACCGGGTCCGGCGCCTCGGCGACGGCGTCTGGGCGCTGTCGGGCCTGATGCGCGCCGACGAGGTCGACGACGCCACCGGCTTCCGGATGCCGCGCGGGGAGTACGAGACCCTCGCCGGGCTCGTCGTGGCCCGGCTGGGGCGCATCCCCGACGTCGGGGACACCGTCGAGGTCGACGGCTGGTCGCTGTCGGTGCTGCGCCGCGAGCGCAACCGGGTCGCCGAGGTGCGGGTCGGGACCGCCGCACGGGCCGGGGCGGTGCCGGCGTGAACGACGTGCTCGCCCTGCTCGCCGCGGTCGCCCTGCTCGGGGTGAACGCCTTCTTCGTCGCCGCGGAGTTCGCGCTGATCTCCGGGCGCAAGGACCGGCTGGAGTCGATGGCCGACGCCGGGTCCGCGGGCGCCCGCCGGGTGCTCGACGCCTCGCACGACCTGTCCCGGATGCTGGCCGCGTCCCAGCTCGGCATCACCATCGCCTCGCTGCTGCTGGGCCGCCTCGGCGAGCCGGCGGTGGCGCACCTCATCGACGGCCCGCTCACCGCGGCCGGTGTCCCGGAGGCGTTCGCCCACCCGGTCGCGTTCGCGGTGTCGCTGATGGTCGTCGTCGTCGCGCACATGATGCTCGGCGAGATGGTGCCGAAGAACATCTCGATCGCCGGGCCGGAGCGCGCCGCGATCCTGCTCGTCCCGCCGTTCCTGGTGTGGACGCGGGCGACGCGCCCGCTGATCGACCTGTTCAACTGGATGGCCAACGTCACCCTGAAGCTGGTCGGGGTGACCCCGCGCGACGAGCTGGAGACCGCGTTCACCACCGGCGAGCTCGCCGAGATGCTCGACGACTCCCGCCGCGAGGGCCTGCTCGACGACTCGGAGAGCTCGCGCATCGAGCGGACGCTGTCCTCGGCCGAGGCGACCGTCGCCGACGTCGTGATCGCCCTCGGCGACCTCGTCTGCCTCGACTCCGACGGCGGCGGGTCGACGACGGTGTCGCGGCTGACCGAGGCCGTCGAGCGCACCGGGTACTCCCGGTTCCCGATCCGCGGGGCGCGCGGGCGGCTCACCGGGTACCTGCACGTCAAGGACGTCCTGGACCTGGCCGACGCGGAGTCGGCGACGATCCCGCCGCAGCGGGTCCGCAGCCTGCCCACGGTCGCGGCGACCGACCGGCTCGACGAGGCGCTGTCGGCGCTGCGCTCCGCGCGGGCGCACCTGGCCCGCGCGGTCGACGCCGGCGGTGCCACCGTCGGCGTGGTCACCATGGAGGACCTGACCGAGGCGTTCGTCGGCAGCGTGCGCGACGCCACGCACGCCCCCGGCACCCCGGCCTGAGCGGGCGCCGCCGTACCGTCTGCAGGTGTGAGCGCCCCGTCCCCCGCCGTCGCCGGTGCCGTCGTGCTGGACGGGCCGCAGTGGCGGGCGCGGGCGGCCGCGCACCGCGCGCGGGTCGCGGCGTGGACGGTGCCGCACCGGGAGCGCCGCCGCCGCGGCGAGCCGCACCCGGTGTGGGACTTCCTGTTCACCTACTACTCCCACCGCCCGGCGCAGCTGGAGCGCTGGGACCCGGGTCCCGGGCTCGCCCTGCGCGACGCCGGCGAGCTCGCCGGGCGCCCCGGTCACGTCCTGCGCGAGGACGGCACCGTGGTGCTCGACCCGGCCGCGCTGCCGCAACGGCTGGTCACCACGGCGGCGTTCGTGCACCGGCTGCTCGACGCGACCCGCTCCCGCCCGGCCCGGCTCGGCTGCTTCGGGCTGCACGAGTGGGCGATGGTGTACCGCGCCGACGCCCCCCGCCACCGCGGCACGGCAGAGCTGCGCCTGGGCCGCGCCGGCACCGACGCCGTCGTCGAGTCGGCGCGGATCAGCTGCACCCACTACGACGCCTACCGGTTCTTCACCCGCGACGCGGCGCCGCGCAACGAGCTGGCCCCGACCCGCGAGCGGCAGGTCGAGCTGGAGCAGCCGGGCTGCCTGCACGCGACCATGGACCTCTACAAGTGGGCCTACAAGCTGGCCCCGGCCGTGGGGTCGGAGCTGGTGGCGGACTGCTTCGCCCTGGCCGCGGACGTGCGCGAGCTCGACATGCGGGCCTCGCCGTACGACCTGTCCGGGCACGGGTTCACCCCGGTGCCGATCGAGACCGCGGCCGGGCGGGCGGACTACGCGCGGGCGCAGGCCGCGTTCGCCGAGCGGGCCGCGCCGCTGCGCGACCGGCTCGTCGCGCTCGCCGGGCTGCTGTGCGGCGCACCCGCCCCCGCCGGAGACGGCACCGGAGACGGCACCGGAGACGGCACCGGAGACGGCACCGGAGACGGCACCGGGGCCGCCGGGGGGTCCCCGGCGGCCCCGTGACCGGCCGTCCTCAGCTGCCGAC